>JAZTYQ010000031.1:0-28175 GCA_045637065.1 Acutalibacteraceae bacterium | reverse complement strand
ACAGATATGAGCCATATTCTTTCTGAAATCACCGTCAGTGTCAATAAGTCCCGATATCATTTCAAGCTCTGGTCTTACAAGCTCAGAAATTGAGTCATATAGTCTTGTCTGCTCGGCAATTTTTGCTCTCTGCTCACGAATGTCATTCTCAGCACGAAGTAGGTCGCCTTCTTCAGAAAGGCTCTGACTGATCTGTTCAAGCCGTTCATTCATTTCATTGACAGCCGTCATATCCTCAGTCCAATAAACATAACCGCCTGAAATACGGTTTGAAAGCAGAAGTGTGTTTTCGTCTGTAAAAACATTCTTATCCTTTGCCTCGTTCATCTGCTCTTTGGTAAGCTTCAAAGCATTGTCGGAACGGTAAACAACATTATTATCAAAGCCTGCAATCTGAAAAGCGGCACTTGATTTTGAAACAATTTCACCGTAGGCACTGTTTGAGGGCATAATACCGATACGAATACTGCTTTCAAGCATAGCAATCAAAATAAAGCAGTGGGTTTCGGGCAGGTTAAATGGAGCAACAGGCCACAAGTCTAAAATATAGTCACTGAGAATATAGACAGAACCGAGGGCAAGCCAGAATACCGGCATCCATGCTTTCTTTTTATTAACTGCTCTGCATTTTACAGAAAGTATAATAACCGCAGCAATAAGGAAGAAATAAATCCATACTGTTGAAATATAAAAGAGAACACCCCAATCGTACTGCTGATCCCATGCAACAAAATCAAGATTGAAGCTGAAGGCAAGCTGATGTATATCGTTAGTCAGATACATTGCAACCAGCACACCTGCAAAAGCAAAAAGGATATAAAATATTTTCGGCAATTTGTAGTCTTCCTGCTTGCCTACTCTGAATGAAATTATATAAGCAAGATACGTTGCAAAAATCTGCGGTACATAGTAGAGGTACCACAAAAAACGCCCTGCAAAATTTCCGTCAAGATAAATTCTGTGCTTTGCTGCACCGAAAAGGACATACATAACCATAAAGAACACAACGGTAAGTATAAGGCGTCGGATTTTAACCGAAAGAATACTTCTTTCGATATAGATACCCCATGAGAAAATTACACCTAAATAAATAATATTGCTGTAAACGAATGCAATAGTACCTAAAGAAGCTTCAGGCGGTACGACCATTCTTAAGATACCTGCCGACAGAAAAAGGATACCTGATGTAACAGCAGAAAAGTGTTTGATTTTATTTTTTTGTTGCATCATATCCCTTCTTTCATCATACAGTTGTAATAACTATTATAAATTAAAATCTGAAAATTATCAAGTGTCAGAAAGATAACTGCAATTTTTATAAGTAAAATGATATTTCCCAACTCAAAAAATATACATTACTATCCCCCAATATAAATCAGGAGTTGATACCATGTTCCAACTTATCCAGCTAATCCTCCAAAGCCTCACCTTTTTCGCCCTGCACCTGAAAAATCTCACTTCGTTCCCTAAGCCACTATCAGCCAAACAAGAAACAGAGCTTCTGCGCAAGATGAAGCACGAAAACGATACCGCCGCCCGTACCGAGCTTATTGAGCATAACCTACGCCTTGTTTCGCACATTATCAAGAAGTACTATGCCAATTACGACGAGCAGGAAGACTTGATTTCAATCGGCACCATCGGCTTAATTAAAGCCATCGACAGCTTTGATGCAGATAAGGGTGCAAGGCTTGCTACTTATGCTGCGAGGTGTATTGAAAATGAAATCCTCATGCACTATCGTTCCCGCAAAAAGGATGCTAACCTGATATCTGTCAATGAGCCGATAGATACGGACAGCGAGGGCAATCCCCTGACCCTGATTGACATTATCAGTATTGACGACACCATATGCGATGACATTGACCTGAAAAATAAAACAAAGCTGCTCTATGAATTGATTGAAGGGATAACCGATGACCGTGACAGAGAGATAATTATCCGCCGCTACGGTCTTTATAATCAGAAAGAAATGACACAGAATGAGGTTGCCAAGGCTCTTGGCATATCCCGATCTTATGTGTCTCGTATTGAAAAACGAGTTATCGGTGAGCTTAGAGAAAAATTCTCTGTTCAATAAAAAACAGCCCGGAAGTTTTTAAAACCGGACTGACTGATTTTTTATGTGTATTCGCCCTCGCCATACGGGCGTTACTTTTTGCTGTCGCCAAAAAAGTAAGAACCTTTCGTGCCAAGGCACTCAAGAACCTTGTTACTTGTGTAATATACCAAAAATACGTTGTTATTCCCTCGGCGGCTTCTCAAATGAAATCTTGCCCATCTTTCCCCCGCGGTACTCGTCAAGAAGCATGACAGATGCACGTTCGGTATTGACCTCTCCGCCACGAATTAACATTCCCCGTTCTCTGCCGATTTCCTCAAGAATTTCCCATGGCATAACTGAGTGAATATCATCAATGTTTTTCAGCTTATATCTGCCTGTCAGCTTGTCTTCGTAACCGTCAACAAGGACCTGAATGAGCCTGACAGCCATAGTTTCAATGTCAGTGACTTCGTCTTTGACTGAGCCAATAAATGAAAGTCTGTCGCCTACCTCTGGGTCATCAAACTTAGGCCAGAGAACACCCGGAGTATCAAGCAGTTCAATACCGCCACCGATAGCAAACCACTGGTTGCTTCTTGTAACACCGGGCTTGTCGGCAACCTTGGCTCTGTTTTTGCCTGCCATACGATTAATGAAAGAGGATTTACCGGTGTTGGGAATTCCCACAACCATCATACGAAGGGGTTTACCCGGCATACCTCTGTCTTCGTTTTTCTTTATCGTGTCTTTGAGTACCTCTCTGACTAAGTCACCGTATTTGTTAAGACCTTTGCCTGTACGGCAATCAACGGGCAGAGCGTACTGCCCCTGACTTCTGAAGTATTCTACCCACTGTCTTGTGATGTTATCGTCAGCCACGTCACACTTATTTAAAAGCACTATTCTCGGCTTTTTCTGTGTCAGCTCATCAAGCTCAGGGTTACGGCTTGAATAAGGTATTCTTGCATCCAGAAGCTCCGTAACAGCATCAACTAAAGGTAAGCTCTCTTTTATAAGTCGGCGTGTCTTCGCCATATGGCCGGGAAACCACTGTACAACCTGTTTCTGCTGGTCTGCCATAATAAAAATACTCCCCTCTTTCAAAATAAGGACTGATGCAATATCAGTCCCTTGCTTTCTTTATTCTACTTTCCATTCAGAGAACGGTATCATTTGAAATTTATTTTCCTGTCTTTCTTCATCGTAGTTTGCTACTTTCAGCTTTGCCACACCAAAGATATATTCTTCTCTTATGAAGCCAACTTTATCACTTCTGCTGTCAGTTGAGCCCTGACGGTTATCGCCCATAACAAAGACATGGTTTTCGGGTACCGTAACAGGGAAGTCAAGAGTGTCCTTATTCAGCGTGAGATTGTTTATATAGGGTTCGTCAAGAAGCTCACCGTCAACAAAAACATCACCGTTTGAAAAATCAATGTCTACGGTCTGATTTTCGGTAGCAATTACTCTCTTGACTATTGAATTGCCGAAATAATTGGGCTGGGTTGAGATAATAACATCACCCTGCTTTGGCTCACTGCAGAAGGCTGTAACAACAAGTCTGTCACCGTGGTGAAGAGTAGGCAACATAGAATTTCCGTCAACAGCTACTATCTTGAAGCCGAAGGCATAAAACAGCAATACGATAACAAGTCCCGTAACTGCCATCATAGCATTTTCATAAAAGGCAAGTATGAGTTTTTCCTTAAAGGAAAGTTCACTGCTTTTCTTATTGGCTAAATCTTTGAGCAAAACAATCAGTCCCTTATACTACCTTCCACTCGGAGGGTGAATTGAATTTCATCTGACCTGTATACTGGTCTGTGGAGAACATTCTGTATTTAACTACACCAAGTATATATTCTTCCTGAATGAAGCCGATTTTATCGCTTCTGCTGTCTGTTGAACCCTGACGGTTGTCACCCATAACAAAGACATGCCCTTCGGGTACCGTAACAGGGAAAGCAACACCTTCGTTGTTGAGTGTGAGATTATTTATATAAGGCTCGTCAAGAAGTACACCGTCAACATAGACATCGCCTGTGGAAAAATTGATATCAACGGTCTGATTTTCAGTTGCGATAATTCTCTTTACAATGGGCTCCTGAAAATAGTTAGGCTGTGTAACGATAACCACCTGACCGTATTCCGGATTGCTGTCATAAGCTGAAACTATAAGCCAGTCCCCGTCATAGAGGGTGGGTACCATTGAAGAACCTACAACGCCAACAACTCTGAAAACAAAGGTAAAAATAATCATAATTGTCACAAGTGCAGTTGCAAGCACCGAAGCCATATCATAAAAATTGACAACTAATTTTTCTTTGAAGGTAAACTCCTTGGGTTCTTTTTTGGTTATATCTTTAATCATAATAAATCTCCCTGAATACACAGATAAATAATACTTACATTAGTATAAATCAAATTAAAAGATAAGTCAATAAAATATATAATAAAAAACAAAAGGAAGGTCTGCGCCTTCCTCTCATTTGCGATTTTATCAGCCGATCTTTTCCTTAACCTTAGCTGACTTACCAACTCTGTCACGAAGATAGTAGAGCTTGCTTCTGCGAACTTTACCGTTTCTGACAACTTCAACCTTAGCAACATTGGGTGAATGTACGGGGAATACTCTTTCAACGCCAACACCGTATGATACACGGCGAACTGTGAAGGTTGATGAAACACCACTGCCCTTGAGAGCAATGATTGTGCCTTCGAAGACCTGGATTCTTTCTCTTTCGCCTTCGCGAATCTTAACGTGTACACGAACTGTGCTACCGATGTTAAGAACAGGTGCTTCAGCCTTAAGGCTTGAATCTGAGATGAGCTTGAGTTTGTCCATTGGTTTTTATCCTCCTAAATTCTGCCACGTTCGTGCCGAAAATCACATCGACAGAGGACCGCTTGCTATTATACTGACTGAATTCAGCCGGCACCAACCACATAACTGTGATACAAATGCCTGAGTATTTTATCACAAGACGCTTTAAATGTCAAGGGTTTTTATGAGATTTTTTTAAGGTTTTTGGCACTCTGACAACATCTGAAATATAATGTCTGATTTTGATTCTATCATTCTTTAAAGGTCTGAGTATAAAATACAGAACTAATGGTATCATTACTTTGAAAAGCCACTCAAAAGAAAATGAATCGAGAAAATCCAGTCCGCCGTCACTTTCTAACTTATAGGATAATAAAATTTTATCGGCAGTTGCATCATCGACTTTAAACAGTGCAAAATTCCTGAAGCCGTTAGAAATATCTCCCACATAAGCATACAAATACACACTATCAAAAAGCCTCAAAAAGGTTCCGTATGTAATTACATTGTGTTTATTAAAATTTAAAATCTTCTCATACTGTTCTTTGTCATAGGTAGGGCTATCTTCAATAGAAACACTGACATTGCCTACAAAATTAAACAATTCATTACTCTCACCTGAACTCAGCTTAACTAAATAAGTCTGAACAGGTGACAATGAAGTATATACGGCATCTTCGATTAAAGCAATAAATTCGTTGTTCATCTCATCGCTATAAAAAGGCACATAACCTTCTGATTTGTATTCAGTTTTAGTTAAATTACCCAACCAATAGAAACCATCCTTATGACAATTCTGAGGATAAAACAAATCATCATAATATTGTTCATCTTCATAATACAAATATTCATCACTGTAATTTTCAACAAATGGAACAGCGAAATTAACCGCAGCAACAACAAGAAAAATTAAACTTACAATATAATTAACCCATTTCATAATTTATAATTCCTAATTCACAATTATCTGAACGTTGTTCCGTCTTCAACCATCAGCTTTTTTCTGATAATGGTGTAGCTGATGTCACCTGCATTTTTCTGCACCTCATCAGCAAGAAGTGAGGGGTTGACATTTGTCGTGCTGCCTGCAGGCAGGGTGATTGTGAGCTTGATGCGCTCACCCATTGCAGAGATATTGTAGCTCTTAATAAACTCAATGAGGTTGATGTCCTTAAGCACCTTGTGTCTGCCTTTTTTGCCAAGCTTCTGCACAATAAGCTCGTCCTGTGAGAGCATATTTTCAATGAGAGCCTTGACAGTATCTGCCTTATTATCACAGTCAAAGAGAATGTCAAACTCACCGAAAGCGATGTGCTTAGGGTCAAACTGAAGCTCGTCAACACTGATTATTTCAATCCCCGGGGGCATTGAGCCTTTGAGCATATCAAAGATTTCTTCGTTAGTGCTCTCCCCTTCTATTCTTATGTCCATACTCTCACAAAGGCTTTCCATGCCAAGTGAAAGGGGCAGAGAAAAGGTCATATAAGGGTGAGGGTTATAGCCCTCGGTGTACCACAGAGGCACATTTGCACGTCTCAAGGTGCGTGACATGGCGCGCATAAGGTCAAGGTGTGACACATAACGGCTCATGCCCATTTTTTTAAACCATATTCTGACACAACGCATCGCATTTACCTCCGTTAAGTTTATTGCTTCCGCAGCCTGCACACTTTATGCGGCAGTGAGGTGTTGTTGCAGCCTCGAGAGCCTTCTCGTTTTCATCAATGAGGAACTGCTTTCTGATACCGTAGTCAAGGTGATCCCAGGGCAGAATTTCTGTGTAGTCACGCTTTCTGCTTGTATAGAACAAGGGATCAACACCGCAGGCTTTGAATGAATCCATCCATACGTCAAAAAGGAAGCTGTCATCCCATGAATCAAACTTGCAGCCGTGTCTCCAAGCGTACTCAACAACATCGCAGAGCTTTCTGTCACCTCTTGCAAAGACACCCTCAAGGAAGCTGATGTTCACCTTATGATAGCTGACGGAGATTTTTCTTGTCTTGACACTTGAAAGCAGATGATTCTGCTTGTTTATAAGCTCGTCTATTGTGTCCTGAGCAGCCCACTGAAAAGGTGTAAAGGGCTTGGGTACGAATGAAGCAACACTTATGTTGACCTGCACTCCCTTGCCCTTTGGTCTGTCAGGATTGGTGTAGAACTCCCCTACTACCTTCTGAGCAAGGTCTGCTATGCCTGCAACATCATCGTAGGTTTCAGTGGGAAGTCCAAGCATAAAATAAAGTTTAACTGTTGACCAGCCGCCGCTGAAAGCATTTCTTGCAGTGCGCAGCATTTCTTCTTCTGTAACATTTTTATTTATTGCATCTCTCAATCGCTGTGTACCTGCTTCAGGAGCAAAGGTAAGTCCGCTTCTTCTTACTTTTCTCAGATGCTCCATGAGCTTCTGAGAGAAGTTGTCAACTCGAAGGGAAGGCAGAGCAATATTAACTTTGTAATCCTCTGTCCATTCAAGGAGCTTGCCCATAAGCTCTTCAAGGTGAGTATAGTCACTTGTACTCAGGGACGAAAGTGAAATTTCATCATAGCCTGTACTTTCACAAAGGCGCTTACACTGCTCATTTATTGTGTCTGCACTCTTTTCTCTTATAGGTCTGTAAATAAAGCCCGCCTGACAGAAACGGCAGCCTCTGATGCAGCCACGGAGAATTTCATGCACTACCCTATCGTGTACCACCTCGACAAAGGGTACAATAAACTTATCGGGATAGTGGACACTGTCAAGGTCGCTGACAATGCGCTTTGTCACCTTTTTGGGAGCGTTTTCCTTTGCTGTCACAGATTTCACGGTACCGTCGGCATTATAATCTATATCATAGAGCGACGGCACATATACACCACCTATCTGTGCTGCACGACGAAGAAACTCAGACTTTGTTACACCTTCTTTTTTGCAGGCAATAAGCAAATCAATAACCTCATTTGTTACCTCCTCACCGTCACCGAGCATAAACAAATCGAAGAAATCTGCCATAGGCTCAGGGTTACATACGCAAGGTCCGCCGCCAACAATAATAGGTGTGAGACCGTCTCTGTCAGCGCTTCTTACGGGGATACCTGCAAGGTCAAGCATATTGAGCACA
This sequence comes from Acutalibacteraceae bacterium, assembly GCA_045637065.1. Classification (GTDB taxonomy): domain Bacteria; phylum Bacillota; class Clostridia; order Oscillospirales; family Acutalibacteraceae; genus UBA6857. The sequence goes on along the minus strand of JAZTYQ010000031.1, from coordinate 20,203 downwards.
TTTGTATAGGAAAGCTCATACTGCAGTGTAAAGCCTATCATATCAAAATCAGTTAAAGGGTCTCCGCTTTCAAGGGCAAAAAGAGGTATGTTTCTTTTGCGCATTTCCTCTTCCATATCGTGCCAGGGCGCAAAAACACGCTCGCACCACACATCGTCACGGGCGTTGGAGAGGGAGTAGAGAATTTTTATACCCAGATGCGACATGCCGATTTCATAGCTGTCGGGAAAGCAAAAGGCATAGCGAAGGTCAACCTCTTTTTTATTCTTCACCACACTGTTAAGCTCGCCGCCTGTGTATCTGCCCGGCTTCTGCACAAGGGGGAGTATTTTCTGAACATCTTTACTAATCATTTATTTTTAACTCCATTTCTTAAAAAGTGTAATTATACTGAGATAAACTGTAACGGCAATAAGACTTATATTAACGCCGACAGACAAATTATATATACAACAGAAAGCTGCCAATAAGCTGACGAAAACAACGGATATTCCGTTAAGGATTTTCTCACTTACTTCCTCGTTAAAGTTAAGCATAAACAGATTTCTCAGAACCCTGCCCATATCAAGCACATATATCGGAATGCAGTTGAAAAACGCTATAAGAAGGTTTATAAGAGAAAAGGTAAGTGCCGATTTGCTCTGCATTAAATAATAATATATTATCGACAGAAAAGCAAGCAGAAAATTTATGATAATTCCGCCTGAGGCAACAACAGCTTCTTTTTTATATGAAATTGCTGAGCTGTATGCTCTTTCAATGCGTACACCGAATGCGCCCAAATCTATGCTCAATATTTTTTCGCCGCAAAGTCGCATAAAAAATAAATGACCGCCTTCGTGCAAAAACGAAGATGCAACACACATCAGAACAATATTTTCATCACACAGAATCAGCATCAGAGTAAGAGTAAGTGCAAAAGAGAAGGTGAACTTAATTTCAGTGCCGAAAATATCAACTGTCATTTTCAAGTATAAACAGTGGGTTGCAGCGTATATTGTTCTTTCTTATCTCAAAATGAAGATGAGGACCCGTTGACCAGCCTGTTGTGCCCACCTTAGCAATCGTTTCGCCCTGCCTTATGACAGCGCCTTCCTGAGCTAAAATTTCACTGCAATGACAGTAGAAGGTTACAAAGCCGTCATCGTGGGAAAGAAAAATATATTTACCCGCCCTGTCATCTTCACTGACTTTAGTTACCTTACCTGAATAGGCAGCTCGGATATTTGTGCCTTCAGGCGCGGCGATGTCAAGTCCCGTATGAAAGGAAAACTTATCAGTTATAGGGTTAATTCTGTAACCGAAGTAGGATGTGTATCTGCCTTCTTCAATAGGCTGCACTGCCGGCACTGTAGTTCTGACCGATGCGAAGCTTGTGTTTTCAGCAGCTTCATATATTTCAATATCTTCACCGCCGGTACCGCTGAGAGCCTCTGTGGTTTCAGCCTCGGCAGCAAAGGTTACATTATTACCGAAAACTTGCCAGGTACCCTCGGAAGTGAAATATTCTTTCACAGCAGCGGCAATTCCGTAGGCATCCCATTTTTCTTCACTAAGGTATGAAAGAAATTCATCCTTGACCTTTTGTGAGGGACTGATTATAAGAAGGTAAATCAAAAACAGTACACCTGCCAAAATTATCTGACAGATAACCGTTCTGCTGTAATAATCCTTTTTTACAGACTTGTTTTCAGTGCTTGTGTTTTTCTGCATAAATATCACCATAAAATTTATATGATGATTACCCGGCAGTTTACCACTCTCTTATAATTTCAGAATTAAGGAAGACTTCATCCATTTTGGCTATAAACGGTATCAGATCATCTGTAAAAAATTATAACATTATTTAACATAACCGTCAAGAACAACCGAAATCATTAAAAAGAGGCACATAATTTAATTATGTCTTTTTCGCACAATTTGTTGACTATTGTGTTTTATAATGATATTATAATATACAATATAACTTTAAGTTTATCTTAAAGTGTAAATTTGAAAGCGGAGGTAAATGAAAATGTTTTCAGACTTCAAATCAGACGGTTTTATGTATCTGATTATCCTTGCAGTTATCATTTTTGTTTGCGCACAGGCACTCTTCTTTATGAAAAAAGCCTGGACGAGAGGTAAGGAACTTGGCATAACAACCGACAAACTCAAAAATTCAGTTACATCAAGTGCAATCTTCTCATTTGCACCTGCAATCGGCATTGCAGTAACAGTTATTACTCTATCAGTGGCTCTCGGCTATGTGCTTCCCTGGATAAGACTTACCGTTATCGGTGCTATCCAGTATGAAACAACTGCAGCCATTGCAGCTCTTGAAGCAGCCGGCATAACAGGCGGTATTTCACAGCCTATCACTGATAAGGAAATTTTTGCCGCTATTGCATGGGTAATGACAATCGGCAGTATTCTTCCCCTCATTCTCATCCCGATTATCCTCAAGAAAATCCAGAAGGGCGTTTCAGACGCTGCTTCAAAGAACTCAAAGTGGATGGACGTTATGACAGCTGCTGCTTTCATCGGTCTTATTGCAGCTTTCATAGGCAGAGGCCTTGCAGGTACCGGAAGCTCAAAAGAAGCCATCATCGGTGACGGTGCAGGTGTGCTTTCACTCACAGCTCTTATTGCATCAATCGGCTTTATGCTTATCTTCACTCTTCTCAACAAGAAGCTCAAAAAGAACTGGATTGATGCTCTTGCAATGCCCTTAAGTATGGTGCTTGCTATGGTTGTGGTTGTGCTTATCAACAACTTCTTACCTGAAATCGCAGCCATTGAGTGGCGTTATTAAGAAAGGAGATGCACGGTTATGAATAAAACTTACATGGATAAAGTACATACCTGGGGCAGAATCTGGTGTATTGCTTCACTTATTTTCTTCATTTGCATCCCCGTTGCAATCTGTCTTCACTTAGATGTATGGCCAAATCCCTCTATAGTAGGTAAAGGTCTTGCTTCAATTGCATTCTTTTTTGTTACAGGTATCGTTGAAGTTGTAGCATACTCCCCTATGCTCGGTGCAGGCGGTACATATCTTTCATTCGTTACAGGTAACATCATGAACCTTAAAATGCCCTGCGCTCTTAACGCTATGGAAAATGCAAAAGTTAAGGCAAACACAGAAGAAGGTGAAGTTATCACTACAATTGCAATTTGCTCATCAATTATTACAACAACAATTGTAATTGCAATTTTCGTTATTGTTTTTGCACTTAACCCTCAGTTCTCAGAAATTATGTCAAGTGACACATTTGCACCTGCATTCCAGCAGGTAACATATACAATCTTCGGTTCACTTGCTGCAACATATTTCGTTAAGCACTGGAAGATTTCAATATTCCCCATTGCTGCTATTACACTTCTTCTTGCATTTGTCGATCCCGGTATCGGTGTACTTATCCCCATCGGCGTTGTTCTCTCAATGCTCGGCGCACACCTTATGTATAAGAAAAAGCTTATCTGATAGCTACATAAAATAGTAACCCCCGGCTAAGCCGGGGGTTTTTCATATGCAGATAAAGCCCTATGTTATCAGCTACTCCTTTTGGAGTATCCTTTTTCTTCTTTTACATAGTTTAACTATTAGTTCCTACTAAATTTATTTCTATTAATTATTCAACTATTTGAATTTTAGAACAAAATATATTGTATTTTTAAAGTTATCAATTTGATAATCTCTTTTTGTTATTATTGCTGTTGGTAGCCGTTTTAATTTCAAAAGGGGGATCTTTATTCTACGCAACGCTAAAGCTTTTTCTAACTCCTATCACTTCCGGGGGTTTCTATTATAAAAATAGCCCTTGATACTTTTATCAAGGGCTATAGTGTTAACTAAATTATGTCCATAAGAATATGATATCAAGACCGTTGGTTGTATAGAAGTTGCCTTCGGCATTAATCTTTGTTGCAAGTTCAAGATAGCCAACCTTCTTAAATTCCTGCTCAATAAATGCCTTCTCACACTCAGCGAGCATATCATAGTCTCTCATGGTGATTCTTGCATAGATTCTCAGATCTGTATCATAGCGGGCATCAGCCATCATATTACCTAATACGAAGCCGGTGTGCCACCACTGTCTCTGATAAGGACGTGAGAAGACCTTAGTCCAAATATCCTTTCCGAGAAGCTGTGTTCTTTCATAGAGGGTCATTTCCATCTGGAGCATATCTTTATCATTTGCACAGTCATAATGCTCAAGCATTCTGTCTGTAGGCTTGTTGTAGATACCGATTTCAGCACCGTAGAGAATGAAGCCGTAGTTACCCTTCCAAAGCTGGATCATCCAGTTTTTGTCATCGTAATTAAACTTAAGTCTGCATGTTTCAATGATAATAGCAACAAAGTTTGCACCAATATCATAAAGTTCATTGTAACCGAAGTTTCTCTGCCAGGGGTCATCGGCAGTGTAGAAGCACTTAGCATCGGGGTCATAGAGATAACCGAGAATACCGGTGTTATCCCAATCTTCAGGATAAACAGTTTCAGTATCTTTAAGCGGAGTATATTTAAGCGAAATAACTTCACCGAAGTTACCGTAAATCTTGCTGTCAGCAGCACCGATATAAGGACGGACCTTGTATTCGTATGTCTTCTCTACAGTGAGATTTGCGTGTGAGAAGTGGTTGTTATGGGTTGTACCAACTGAACCCCAGTTACCGTTTTCTTCGCGGCAATATACTTCATAGCCTGCAGCATTGTCTGAGTAATCCCATGTGATTGAAATACCGTTATCGGTATTTGCAGCAAGCTTGAGATTAACGGGAGCCTTTGGAATAGTGCCGCCGACAACTTCTTCTGACCAGTTGCTGTAAACCTTCTTGCCGTTTTCAAGGATATAACCTCTGATCTTATATCTGTCTGAACCGCCTTTTTCAAGACCTGTTACTGTATATGAAGTCTCTTTTGTTTCGTTGAGAATAACCTTCCACGGGTTCTCTTTATCTTCAACTTCCTTGCTGTACTTGCCGAGCTGGAATCCAACAATAGAATCATTGGCAGACCATGAAAGAGTATATGATGTGTTTGTACTCTTTTCGAGCTTGAAGTTCTTAACCTCAGCGGGCTTTGTTGAAACTGTATAAACAGGTGAAAATTCACCGTAAACAACGCCCTTGAGCTTGTGGTATGCTCTTACCTTAAATGAATATTCTGTAAGAGGCTGAAGGTTTTTAACTGTGTATTTTGTCTTTGATGTGTTGGCAATTCTCTTATACTTGCCTGTAGCAGCATCAAGCATATAAACCTGATAAGCCTTAGCACCTGAAGCAGCGTTCCATGTAAGTGTGATTTTTGCTGAGCCGACTGTTGATGAAAGTGATGTAAGACCTGCAACCTTATTGGGGTCGGTTATTGCCTTAACAGTCTTTGAATATTCACCGTAAATTCGGTTGCTGTCGGTGTCTAATTTATCGCCGCCGAAAACGTTCTTTTTAAGGTTATAGGCACGAACTTTGTAGTAGTAAACAGTGCCGGGCTTTGCATCATCGTCTGTAAGAGTTCTGTTGGATGTTTTGCCAACACTCTCCCACTCGCCGTCGGGATTTGTTGCTCTGTAAAGAACATAGCCCTTTACGCCGTCAACTACTCTCCATCTTACTTCTACTGTTGTTGCTGTTACATTGCCGATAACGATATTGCCGGACTTGCCGACTTCATCTGCTGCGAATGCAACTGTTACGCTTGAAAATACCATTGTAAGGCAAAGAACAAGCACTGCAATTGTGTTAATAACTCTTTTCATGATGAGTTCTCCTTTGTATAAATTTTATTGTTATATCAATATATTTTTACGCCGCCAAAGGGTCTGATTGCAAGAACATAGCAAGCGTCGTCACCGAAAATCTTTTTCATTGCATCTGTGTATTCTGCCACCATGCCGTTTGGCACAAATGCCTGAATTGTTCCTGCAAAGCCGCCGCCGTGTACACGCCATGCACCCTTGCCTAAAAGGATCTGCTCGCTTACGGCAAGCGCAAGTGAAAGGGGCTGATCTTTCGGTGATTTGCAAGTATAAACATTCTGATTATACATATATGACGATCTGCCGCTGGCAATTATCTGTTGCATAAACGCATCAAAGTCATTCTCAGAGAGAGCCTTTGCCTGCAGGAGTACCTTTTCATTTTCACCGTAGTAGTGAAGCGCTCTGAGTACGGCTCTTTCACCGAACTTTGCAGCAATTGCTCCGGCATTGTCAAGAACATCCTTTTTGTCAACCTCTCTTAAAACGCTCTTGCCGAAGAAGGAAGCAACAGCTTCCATCTCACTTCTTACTGCAGCATACTCATCAGTAAGGTCTGAGTGACTACCTTTAGTGTCAACAATGCAGAGACTGTAGCCTGATTGGCCGAAATCAAAGTCAACCTTTTCAACTACGGGTTTGCTTGTGTCTGCAAAATCTATCTTAACGAAGCCGCCAACGGAACAGGCCATCTGATCGAGAAGTCCGCAGGGCTTGCCGAAATAAACATTCTCACTATACTGTGAAATTTTAGCAATTTCAACAGGGTCAACCTTGCCATCGTTATAGAGATAGTTGAGCATTGTGCAGACAAGAACTTCAAATGCAGCTGAGGATGAAAGTCCTGAGCCTGAAAGCACCTGAGAAGCTGTGGTTGCATCGAAGCCGCCAACCTCATAGCCGAGCTCCTTAAAACGGGCAACAATACCTCTGATAATTGACTGGCTCTTACCCATTTCGTTTTCTTTCACTTCAAGGTCACTGCATTCAACAGTGTCCATTGGGTACCCTGCCGATTTGATGCGGATTATGCCTTCGTCGTTCTTTGCGGCAACAGCTATAGCATCAAGGCTTATGCCGCCTGCAAGAACAAGTCCGTGGTTATGGTCAGTATGATTGCCGCCTATTTCAGTTCTGCCGGGAGCAGAGAAAAGGGCAACATCTCTCTTTTCATCTTTGTCAAAAAGTTCACCGAAAGCCGAAAGTACATTGAGAAATCTTATGTATTGATTTTCATAGTTTTCTTTGAGATACACCTTAGAAAAACTTTCGTCCAGGCTTCTTGATTCAAGCAACTTTTTAATTTTTTTATAGCTTGTCATTACAGCCAACCTTTCTTAATTATATTTTGCAGTTAAGCGTCTTATTTCAAATGCGCCGCTTAAAGTAAGCAATACCATACCGGAAAATATCAGCAGAAGTATAAAAGGCACTATAAAACTTGCCGAAGCAGGGTCAAACACATTTCTGCCGATTACGGTATAAGAAAATAACTTATATGTAAAGCCAAATACAGAGAGCAGGATATACCTGATATAAGATATATTCGTCGTTCCGTAAAGGCAACTTACCGAATTTACGGGGACACAGGGCACAAAACGAAGCACAAAAAGCACAAGGTTTGAGCCTGATTTGCCGCTGTCAATAAAATTGTGTGCCGTGTCATACTTGGAAAGTATCTTTTCGGCGTTACCTCCGCCGAACTTTTTTCCCCAGAAAAATTTAATTGAAAATAGCACTATCAAGCCTGCAATGTTAATGAGAAGTGCATAGTACCACTCAAAAAGCACACCGCTGACAACACATAAGCAAGGTATGGGAAACCAGGGTATAAGGGCTTTGAGAGCAAAATTAACTAAAATTGAGATAACCGAAATCCATGTGGCACCGTATATCTGCATCCAGATTTCATAAGACACCAATGTATCGTTATATCTGCCGTACCATTCGAGAAAGCCCTCAAGTCTGAACACTCTGAGAAGCACAATAAGAGCAAGAGCAAGCAAAAAACTAATGAACGCCATTGTATTAAGCATATAAACCCTGCTTTTACTCTTGTTCAAAAAATCCATCTCCCAAATGATTTGTGTGCATAATACAAGCTATATTATTTTATAACAAATCTGTCACAAGGTCAACACATTTTTAGAATTTTCCCTAAAATAAGTACATCTTTACAAATAATACACAAAATCGGCAAGACAAATTTTAATTTTTTTCAAAGATAATGACATAATTTCATATTTATGATATAATACCAATGTGAAATCTATGTGTAATGGAGGTTAAGTAAATGAAACTTGTTATTTTAGATGCTTATGCAGAGAATCCCGGTGACCTTTCATGGGATTGGCTGTCGGAGGTGGTGGATGAATATGATATATATGATATCACACCCCCTGATAAGGTTATAGAAAGAAGCATTGATGCCGATATTATAGTAACCAACAAAACAGTTCTCACTGCAGATATTCTCGAAAAACTGCCAAAGGCAAAGTATATCTCAACACTTGCAACGGGTTATAATGTTATTGATACCGCCTTTGCAAGAAAAAAAGGAATTACTGTATCAAACATTCCCGCATACAGCACTGACGGTGTGGCACAGCTTGTGTTTGCCTTTATTCTTGAACTGACAAATCAGGTTGCACTTCATAATGAAAGCGTTAAAAATGGGGATTGGTGCACAAGCGAGCATTTCTGCTATTGGAAATCTCCCATAACAGAGATTGCAAATAAGACACTGGGTATCGTAGGCTTCGGAAAAATCGGCAGTGCGGTAGCTCAGATAGCAAACGCCTTCGGTATGAAGGTTATTGCCTACTCCCCTAACACAAGGTCCTACTCCGGCTTCGGCAGTGTACAGTTTGTGTCACTTGACGAGGTTATCGAAAGCAGTGATATCATTTCCCTGCACTGTCCTCTCACAGCTGAAACAACAGGTCTTGTAAATTATGATTTCCTCAGCAGAATGAAGAAAACTGCCCTTCTCATAAACACATCAAGAGGCCCCGTAATTAACGAGGCAGACCTGAAAAAAGCCCTTGATGAAGGCATAATTGCGGGTGCAGGTGTAGATGTACTCTCGGTAGAGCCTGCAAAAGAAGATAATCCCCTGCTCAAGGCAGAAAAATGCCTTATCACTCCCCATATTGCATGGGCAAGCTTTGAAGCAAGAAGCAGACTTATGAACATTTTCAGAAGCAATGTTGAAGGCTTTGTCAGCGGAAAACCCATTAATGTGGTAAACTAACTGAATAACTTAAAGAGGTCAGCAAACGCCGACCTCTTATTTTTTTATATCTTTTTAAGTCTGATAATTTTTGATGAAAGTGTACCGCCCATTTCAAAATCAAGACCAACATTCATAAGATATGCACCGCCGTAAACGAGTTCCTTGTCATCAAATTGCAGTTTATATGTTGCATCGCTGTCAAGACCTTCAAGACAGATATGATAAAACTTATCGTTAAAGAAGCTGTTTGCGTTTGTGCAAAGGAACAAGGCGCATTCGTCACCGAGAACATACTCTGTTGCATAAATTGCATCCTGAGCGAAATTTGCAAGGCGGTAGAATCTGCCGAACTGAACTACATTTCTGATTTCTTTATAAAGTGCAATGTATTTTCTGTGAATTTCAAGCTCTTCTTCACTGTACTTGGTAAGGTTTCCGCCGATTGAAAGTGAACCCTGCATAGTTACATTGAATCTGAAATCAAAGTCATTTTTACGGGAATATCTGTTTGTATCAGTTACCCACGCACGCATACACTTAATGGGATAAAGCATAGAAAAGCCCTGCTGAATATCAAGCCTGTCGAGTGGGTCCGTGTTATCACTTGTCCAGACCATATCAAAGTGTGAAAGTGCGCCGAGATCTGCCCTGCCGCCACCTGAAGCGCAACATTCAATCTGCAGTGAGGGATACTTTGCTTTAAGTCTGTCTGCAATTTCATAAACAGCTGCAGTGTGACGGTACCACAACTCCTGGGGATTTTCAAGATTTTCTGCGCCTGTTTCGGAATAGGCTCTGTTCATATCCCACTTGATATAACTGATATCATATTCGGCGAGCATTTTATCCATAACGGAGAAAACATATTCCTTTACATCATCCCTTGTCAGATTAAGCACAAGCTGCTGACGAAGCTCGGAGGGTTTTCGTGTATCATAATGATATACCCACTCGGGATGAGTTCTGTATAAATCCGAATCGGGATTGACCATCTCAGGCTCAAACCACAGACCGAAGCGCATACCGAGACTCTTGACCTTATCGATAAGAGGACCCAGTCCTTCGGGGAATTTCTCACAGTTTACGTACCAGTCACCGAGACCTGCGTGGTCATCCTTGCGCTGACCGAACCAACCGTCATCCATTACGAAAAGCTCACAGCCGATATCGGCGGCAAGTTCTGCAATTTTCTGCTGAGATTCAGAGCTGACATCAAACCATGTTGCCTCCCAACTGTTATAAAGCACAGGCAGAGGCTCTTTTGCGAAGCTTTTTGGAAGTATATGCTCAACTGCATAGGAATTCATCTGGTTGCTCATTTCACCGAAGCCGACGGTATAGCCGCAATAAACAGACGGTGTTACAAATGTTTCGCCTGCCTTGAGATTATATGAAAAATCAAAATCGTTTATACCGATAACTGCTCTTGTTGTGCCGGCAAAATCACGATGAATTTCAGTTTTGAAGTTGCCGCTCCATGCAAGGGCGCCGAAGAAAACATCTCCGTATTTTTCATCAGCGTTCTGCGAGAGAATGAAATAGGGATTAACCGTATGATCACTGCCACCCTTTCTGCTGTCATAACTGAGAGTTCCGTTTTTCACCTCAGTGCTTTCAAGACGAAATTCGCCACACCAGGAACCGTTTGTGTTTGTTGAGAGATAGGGTCTTTTTGAGGGTAGATTAAATTCACCCGATGCAATCTTACTGAGTATAATCTCACCGTCTGAGTTATTTATGATTTTAGTGTATCTCTCAATAACATCAGTGTTTTCCCTGAGCTTATAGCCTAAAACAACATCAAGGTTATAGGGTTTATCGGTGAGAGTGATTTCAAGAAGTGCGAAGTCCTCCCCTTCTGTTATGTTATAGCTTTTATATGTCAGCACAGCTTCACGGCAATTGTCAGGGTACTTTGCCATGAGAGCAACGGGACGGTAAACAGTTCCGCCGTAAGGGAGATATTCAGTTTTGCAGCAGTCTCTTGCGGAATGGTTTGAGTTCTTTTCACAAGGGTTATAAAGTGTCTTATAATCCTGTGTTTTGCAGGGTCTGCCCCAGTGAAGATGATTCAGCACACCAGTGCAGTCAACCGCCATAGCATAGTGTGTATTTTCAGTTTCAAGAACGAAAACACCGTCATTTACATATATTTTCATATTAACCTCCTGAATTTATATTGCTTATTTCAAAAATAACACTTTCTTTTCCGCCAAGTAAAACTGTTTTTGAGTTTTTGTGTGTTTCTTCTCTCTCTGCGCTGATAAGATTATAAACTACCGATTCATCATAAGGAAGATCAATGGTTTTCACCTTCGGTAATGCTGAGTAATTCATAAGTGCAATATAAGTTTTGTTATCTTTTTCAAAAATAAAGGTTTCCGCGGCATAAGGACAGTCTGCACTGAGTACACCTTCAAAAGGTACACCGTGTTTCAGAACATCAAACATTGCCTCGTTGCCGAGAAGTGACTTGAAGCGTTCATCTGCCTTTGCTTCATCTTTAGCCGGAGCAATAAAGTTATCGCCTGTCAGGAAACTACCGCCTGTAACAACACCTGAAACAAGACGGCTTACTGCTTCATTTTTGCCTGCTTTTCCGTCTTTGCCCCATAAAACAATATGGTCAGGGTCAATCCAGTCATAAAGCTCGCTCTGCCAGAAACCGTATGTGAGGGAATTCATCATATATTCGGTTTCATCAATACCGTAATAAGTGTCGCAGCAAAGTCGTCTGCCGTTGGCATAATTATATGGGAATGTAGGTGCCATTGACAGGTTTATAAACACATCGTCACCCACAATGTCACAGACCATCTGCATAGCCATGTTATATGCCTCAATTCCCGTCTGTATACTGTCATCATAGAAGTCGCCTTCAAGGGAACCGTGAACAAGGAAATCCAGCTTGATATATTTAAAACCGAGATTCATAAGACGCTCAAGCTGATATCTGAAATTCTGCTGTGTGGCAGGATGCGTAACATCAAGAGGATAACAACCGTCAATATCGTTGCCGTACTTAGTGCCGTCTGCTTTTGTAAGACAGGCATCATAGAAGGTATAGCCTGTGCCTGCAACATAGTTGTTTTTCATGCCGTACTCATCGTACCATGAAACAAAGGGGCTGAAATATATGCCTGCAGTCTGGTTGTTTTCTTCACAGTGTCTTACAAAGTTTCTAAGCTGCTCATCATTCATATTGTCCCAATAGGAATCAAGGTTTATATAGACTGTTTCACCGTTTTTCTGCCATATTTGCTGAAAATTATCCTTGATATAGTCAGATGTGGCAATTGCAGTTTCGTAGTTAAGGTCTGTCTGAACTGCACCCCAGCTGTTCCAGCCAACAGGATTAGTGTCAGTTACGCTTTTTCTTTTAGGTGCAAAGGTAGTGTTTATCCTTGCATACTCTCGCATACCGTCTTTCCAATTACTGTAAAATCCAAGGAAAAATACAGGTGATGCCACAGATTCTCCTTTGACATTGCCGTGAGGAGATTGGTCACGCGTGAGCGCCGTATTGGCTCCGCAATAAACCTTCAGCTCATCAACCTTGCCAAATTCACTCTTATATTCAACTGCAGATTTCCATTTATCGTGAGTAAGCGAGCCCAATATAAATCCGTCTTTATCATCAGGAGTAAAAAATGCACCAACTTCATGGCTGAGTCCGTCCTGACAAAGATTTTTTGTTTCAAAGCTTACCCAACCGTCATTGTCAAAGGGTACTTCGAGAAAATGTGTCAGGCGAGGATTGCCGTTCTGAATATTTTTATCCCTTATAACAACAGGCGCAATATAATTAGTTGAAATTTCACTGTCTGAGCTAATTTCTGCTTTCAGGGTAAAATAAGATGCACCCTCATAGAAAGTGAAATGCTGCACAAGGTCCGGCAGGGCCTCACTTGATGAAACAATGCTGAATGTTTTGCCGCTGCCTCTGTTATCATTTACGGCATCTGATGCAATATCAAAAGAAGTATAATCAGCAGAGGATACAATTCTATCTTGTAAGTGATATTCAGTTACGGCATCTTTAAAAATAGTTTTACCGTTCATTCCCAGAGAAAATCTGCCACTGCTGAAGCCGAGAGCAAAAGTTTCATCTTCGTATATGATATTTTCTTCAAGTTCACTGAGTTCCACTTCAAACGGCAGAGATAACGGCAATATCCCTATTGCCGTTATCATTGAAAAATATACACTTAAAAAGAAGCTGATGATTTTTGTTGTAATTTTCATAATAGTTACCCTACATGTTATTCAGCATTTTCTTCACGCATCTTAAGCACCTGAGCGTGAACATCCTCTTTTACTTTACCCGTAAACTTATAGAAGAAGAAGGGTACGCCTGCAAGAAGCATCATAATGCCGTGAACGATTGTATAGAAGAACAGAAGTGTGACCTTTGTATCAAAGCTCTGAACAGGTGTCGGCATAAGATCTGTAGGCTGAATGTAACCGATAATCGAACCGTCACCGTAAAGCAGTAAGGGTGCAACTGCGCTTGCAATAGTGCCGCTTATAAGTGTGCCGATGCCGATAACAAAGGGGAATGAGGCATCAAGTCGCTTGCCTGTTTTGGCTTCGATGTCCTCAAGCACGTCAGCCTGGAACATTGAGGGAAGAAGGTTTGATGCACCGAACTGAATACCGATGAGGAACAGGAATATAATGAAAATTACCTGCAAAATTGCAGTTCCTGTTTTGAAGTATGCGTAACCGACACCGAAAGCAATGCAGTTAGCGCAAACGGAATAAACACCGCTTGCAATATACAGCTGTCTTGCGTCAAACTTTTTAAGCAGGAAGTTGATTACAAGCATACCCACCGCCGTGCCGATGCCCACCGGGAGTACGAAAAGAATTTTCTTTGAAATATCGCCGAGAACAGCCGCCGCAATAAAGGCTTCCATATATGTTGAAATGCCTCTGAAGCTCTTGAGAAACTCAGAAATGATAATTGTCCAGGCATATTTGTTCTTGACAATATCAATAAAACCGACAAGGGGATTTTTCCTTTCGGCAGTGTAAACAGCTCTCTCACGAACTAATTTCATACCGAGTAAAACCGTTATAACGCCAACAACACCGCAAAGACCTGCCGAGATTATGTACTGTAAGCCCTCAACACTGCGGATGCTTGTGCCTGTAACAGCGTCAATGAGTACCGTGTTGTCTTTATTCCATATGAGACCCACAACAAGCACAATTACAACGGGAGCTGAGTTGCCAACGGCACTGGAAATTGAACGGAAAGACAGCACCTGATCGCGCTCTTTAAGGTTCGGAGTCATAACATTGGCAACCATATTTATGGAGTTGCCGAAGGTACAGAACACTGCCCAGAGTACAGCGAGAGTGACAACATAAATCATCAAAACCGAGCCGGAAAGACCTTTAGGCGCCCAAAAAGAGAGCATCATGACTATTGCCATAGGCACCGCAACGAGCATCGCAATAGGTCTGAATTTTCCGCTTTTACCCATTCTTCTGCCATCGATATACATAACAATGAAGAAATTGAGTATGAAAGGAATAACCGCAGTTAATATATTAAAAAGTGAGGTCTGCTCCTCAGGTAATCTTAAAACATTGACAAGATATGCGTTTCTGTTGCCGCCTACCATGCCTGTCATTGTTGTGTAAAAGAACACGCCAATCAGGTACATAACGAACTCTTTCGTTGTAACAAATTTGGTTTTGTCTTTAGCAGTTACATTCATATTGTTTTCCATTGTAAAGTCTCCTTTATTTTTCTAAACTAAATTATAACACCAATTGTGATGTATTTCTATTGATGTTTTAAATGAAAAAAACAATTCTTTTTTGGTTATACTTGCCATCATGTAATTTTTGTAGTAAAATGAAATAACAAGGAGGAATGATTATGATACATTACATTGAAAACGAATATTTAAAAGTGGGAGTTAAAAGCTTTGGCTGTGAACTCACGAGCATCATTTCAAAAGAATCCGGTTACGAGTTTATGTGGCAGGGCAACCCCGAAATCTGGTCTGGACAGTCCCCCATTCTTTTCCCTATAATCGGCAGACTTATTGACGATAAATACGCCCTTGACGGCAAGGAATACACTCTCGAGAAACACGGATTTGCAAGACGCCTTGAATGGGATTTCCTTGGCAGTGAAGGCGCATCAATGTCATTCAGTCTGAAGGAAAACGATGACACTCTTAAGATGTACCCCTTCAGATTTGAGGTTGTTGTTACATATATCCTTGAGGGCAAGACGCTGAAGGTCAACCACGAGGTTATCAACAAAAACGATAATACTATGTACTTCTCTCTCGGCGCGCACCCTGCATTCAACTGCGAAATCGGCGACAAACTCACCTTCAATATTGAGGAAAAATTTGAAACAGAGAAAATCGACCTTGTACGCTCACTTCGTCTGCCTGACAGAGTTCCCGTTGAGCAAAACGGCAGCACAATAACAATAACCAATGATATTTTTAATGAGGATGCCCTCATACTCAGCAATTTTAAATCTGAATATGTTACTCTTCACAGCGATAACAATTCACGCAAAATCAAGTTCACCCTCGGCGGTGCACCTTATCTCGGAATATGGGCTAAGCCCGGCGCACCTTATGTGTGCATTGAACCCTGGTGCGGCGTGAATGATTCTACGGAAAAGAAGGCAGATTTTTCACAAAAAGACGGCATAATTGCACTGCCGACTGAAGAAAGTTTCAATTTCCAATGGACAGCAGAGTTTAAAGAATAATAAACTCAAAAGGGACTGCAAAAACGCAGTCCCTTAATTATTTTTGTTATATTCAATTATTTTTGTGTTTTTTATATGCACCCATAAATACAGCTAAAGCATTTGCAATGTAGTGTAAAACCAATATAACATAATACATTAAAAAGTGAGGTGAATTGTAATCCGTCAATTTTAAATCAAATGCTTCGCACCATATGGCAGACGGGTATTGAATTAACATTGAGAGAACCGGTATGCCCACCATAGATAAACCGTACAAAGCAGCAATTATAAGCACAGGAATTATAACAACAGAAACTAATCCAATGCTTTTAGAATAATGCAGCTTTCTGCCTATCAGATATGCGAGACATAATAAAGCGCCGAATACAACTATCATAACAATACCCGCAAAGGCTTTAAACAGGTCTATGATTAAAAATCCTGCTAAAGTAAAGATTAAGCTCAACAGAAGCAAAGTTAAAAATGAACATAAAGTATTAGTTGTGAGTTTTTTTAACATAGTTAAGTGCCTCCTTTAGGCTGATGTGTAAGTTACACCCTTGCAGATTTTATCTGCCGAACAAGGCATTGATCCTTTCCTGATACTCACCGTCAATCACATAATAATAGCTCGAATAAGCGCATGCAGTCGGTTTTATAGCAATTTCTTCTGCAGGCAAATCATAGCTTTCAAGTATATACTTCATAATGTGTACGCTTACGCTTTCATTATTGTAAATAATTTTATCGGGAAGGTCGGCATCCTTGCCACTGACAAGAGCGCACTGATAATTGTTTTCGCTCATCTGCCAGACATAAACAGCGAGACCGTCATCAGTGGGCAGGTCGAAATAGAAGGGATATCTTCCGCGAAGCTCATCGATATATTCCATTTGCTGAAGCTCACGGGTAAAATCTGCCCAAGGTGATTCTATACCTTGCTCACCCCAATATTTCATATTATTAAGACTGATATTATCACCGTAAACATCTGAGTGATTAATGCTGATATGGTATGTATATGTATATACATAAGATGTTGCAGTTTCAGACTGAGGCACACCTATTATCTGAAGCTTATCGGTGTATTCGTTTATCTGAAAGCTTAAATCCTGACACTTGTCAGGTGCAAATATATTGAAATATTCAAGCTGACCGTTATGAAAAGCAACAAGGCAGAAGGTGAATATGCCCGAAGTCGGGCCTGCTGTAATATAGCAGTTTTCTTTAACGTTGTCATTGTCAATGTCAAAGGTAATTTTATCCTGATATAAATTTAATGATGATTCGGATATAACCGGCTTTCTTTCGCTTGTGGTTATGTCATAATAAACCTTTTCTGTCGGTCCGGGAGCTTCGAAGATGCTGCCGATAACAAAAGCTGCTTTGAAGTCCTGACCATTTGGCACAAGAAGAGGATACCAGTTGCTTACTTTGCCATTTTTTGTTTCGTTGGCATATGATTTCAGATTAAACCTGCACTCGGCGTTTATAAGCTCACCCTTATTGTTTACCGCAGCAGGGAAAGCTGCGACAGGCAGATAGTCTTTTATGTCGCTTTCACTGTTATAGCTGACGGAGATATTGATAAGATATAAATCGTTATCCCGGAGCATATGCTTGTCTTCATCAAAATTAGTACAGATCTCTTTCAGCTTTTTAAGGGCATCATCACCTGAAAGGGCTTCATTGAAAGTGAGGTTATAGTCATAGATAGGCACATCATTGGGGTCAATTGAGCCTGACATATTGATGTCACTGTGACGAAGTCTCACACTTTCACCAAGGACATAAGGATCATAATATGAGCCGAAGGCAGTGCCTCTGTGAATAAGTATATTCTGATCCGAATAACCGTATAAAGCATAGTCGGCATCTGAAGAATAACTGCTGAAAAGTCCGAAATATCCCGTAGCCTTATCGTGGCAGTCCATTCTCAGCTTTTTCATTATTGCCGCCTCATCATAGTCAGCACCGATGGGTCTGTTAAAGAGATATTCGTTGAAGTCATCAGGCATTCCTTTCATTTCAGGGTTGGGCTGCACATACTTTATAAGCTTATACTGTCCTTCCTTCTGCTCTTTGAAAACGAGCTTTACAGGACTTGACTGAGAGGCAACATTAAGCACATTCCACTGAGAATCACGCACATATTCCTCATAGAGCATGGTGGTATAAATAGTGCGCGTGCCATTATCAGCGTTAACAATTGCATGGCCTCCTTCATAACTGACAACAGATAAGGTCATCGTGTTGTCGCCCCAATTTTTGCGGTTTTTTGCAATATAATAGTTATCTTTGTTGTGTTCGAGTATTGCTTCGAGCTCTTCTCTATGCAGTGAGGGTTCTTCCACATTTTCGAACAGCTCTGTTTCATAAAGCCTGAAAGCTGTAACGATATGTCCTTCGGCAATATTCACTCTGTATATTCTGTCGTCATCAGTTATAAAAATAATGAGCCGTTGATCGTTTCCGCTTGCAATGGGAATTGCCACCTCATAAGCCTTGACAATATCACCGAAATTGAAAATTCCGTCATCATTATCAGGAAGAAGTCTAAGAAATTCTGCTTTATCAAAGTCTGATTCTTTCAGCTTGCCGTAGCCGACGATGTGATCAATAACAGCAACACTAAGTCTGCCGTCATCGCTGATGTCACAGTACCCCATATAAATGCTGGCATGGGAAAGGCTTGACATTTCATAGACAAGCTCACCGCCATAGGTTTTGCCGTAAATGTCGGTCACATCACCCTTGGGGTCAGTCATAAAGCCTACCGCCACCACAGTACTGACCAGTACGGCAATAATAATTATCCATAAGGCAGGCTTTTTATAGCTGAGCACAGACTTTATTCTGCCCTTGACACCCGTTTCACCGAAAGCAACGGGACAGGCGGTTATAAGCTTCCTCGGTACGCTGCAGTTGACAAGTGCCTCGGCGTAGGGCTTTTTGATTTCAGCGCCCATTTTGGCTATGACTTTTTCATCGCAGGCAAGCTCGATATCTCTGCAGAGAAGCATATAGGCGAGCCACATGAAAGGGTTGAACCAATAGACCGAGAGCAATAGAAAACCGAGAGGCTTCCAGAGGTGGTCTTTTCTCTTAAGGTGTGCCTTTTCGTGAGCTAAAACATATTGCATATCCGTTTCATTCATATCCGAGGGCAGATAGATTTTCGGTTTAAAGACACCGAGGATGAAGGGCGTGGCAATTCTGTCACAGATATTGATGTTATCTTTAAGAGGTATTGCTTCATCGGTTTTTCTGCGGATAACAATGTAAGTAACTAGGGTGTAAATCAGCATGGCGAGCATACCGATTAACCACAGCACCGCCGCAATAAAAGTTATGATCTGCAAGGGATTTGCACTGTCTCCCGGATTTGGCGCAAAGCTTTCACTCAGAATAGGGTTAATTGCTGAATTCAAGACAGGTATTCCGCTGTGAATTTGCGGTGTGGGGGTCATAGTTATATTCTGCGGAATAGGTTCGCTGCTGGGCAGAAAGCTGAAAACACTCTCGAGTTTAAAGGGAAATATAAGACGAACACCCACTAAAGACCAAAGAATAACTCTGATTTTTTTAGGTGCTTTCTTTAAAAGCAAACGCAAGACAATTACGGCAAGGACAAACCAGCTTGCGTTTATGCTCATATTGAGAAGTTTAAGAAAAACAGCTTCCATAGTTATCCCTCCTCGTGTTCGGCAATCATTTTGCGTAGCGCATCGGCATCTTCTTTTGACAGTTTCTTCCTTGAAGCAAATGCCGCTAAGAACGTGGGTAGCGAACCACCGAAGTTTTCCTCGACGAAGCGTTCGCTCTGCAGCGAATAGAATTCCTGCTCAGAAATAAGTGAAGTTACACATCCCTTTTCATTCTGAAAAATGCCTTTGTCGCAAAGCCTTTTGAGTACTGTGTAGGTTGTGGATTTTTTCCAGCCAAGCCCTGAGTGGCACAGCACAACAAGCTCCGAGGAAGATATAGGCTCCTTTTTCCATATGATTTCTGCAAACTTTGTTTCTACTGCACCCATCTGTAAATCGTTCATATCTTCACCTCCAGTTTAGTCTACATCTTGTAGACAATTATATTCTACATGTTGTAGACCGAAATGTCAATAGTTTTATATAAAAAGACCGCCGAAATTTTCAGCGGTTAATAAAAACAGTTCAGCATAAACATATCTTCTTACGGGGAGCAACTCATATCACCAACAAATCAAAGGAGCCATACCACCGAAGTGATATGGCTCAAAGCTATCTGTTACAGAATAAATCTTACAAAGTAAATAATTACGTTAAGAAGATTGTTAAGAATATACAGGATGAAAGAGAAGATATAGGGTGACTCGAAGCCCCATTCCTGAGGAGTGGTAAGTGAGCCGAGAAGTGAAGCGTCGTACTCATAAGGCTCAAGGAATGCCTTTGTCTGCATCTTGGCAATACAGAGATGTCTGCAGGCTTCACGAAGTGCAGTACCGAAACCAAC
>JAZTYQ010000030.1:0-30678 GCA_045637065.1 Acutalibacteraceae bacterium | reverse complement strand
ATGATGAAAAAGACAGGCTACAAGCCCGAATTTGCAGCTGCTGTTGAAGCTGCCGCATCAACAGGCGGTCAGATTATGCCTCCCATTATGGGTGCTGCAGCCTTCCTTATGTCAGAAATAACAGAAACTCCCTATTCAACAATTGCAATTACAGCTATTCTTCCCGCAGTGCTTTACTTCACAGGCATCTTTATGATGATTCACTTTGAAGCAAAGAAGTTAGGCCTCAAGGGTCTTCCCAAGGATGCTATTCCCAACTTCTTCAAGCTTATTGCAAAGAACGGCTATCTCCTTCTCCCGATTGTTGTGCTTGTTATTGCAATGAACTATTTCAGTGCAGGTCTTTCAGCTTGCTTTGCAATTTTAGGCTCACTTATAGTTTCACTGGTACCGAACAAGATCAGCAAAGAAACAGCATGGAGATTTGTTTTACCCATTATTCCTGTAGCAACACTTCTCGGTCTCTGGCTTCCCTTCGGCCCCTCTAATATGAGTACAGCTATTCTTGTTTCAATGGTGGTTTGTGTTGCTCTCTCATTCCTTACAAAGGGCACCGCTACCCTCAACCCCACAGTTGTGGTGCAGTCACTCGAAAACGGCGCAAAGAACACTGTAGGCGTTGCCGTTGCCTGCGGTATGGCAGGTCTTATCTCAGGTGTTGTAACAATGACTGCTCTCGGTCAGACGCTTATCAACACTCTCGTACCCGTTGCCGAAAACAGTATGTTCCTTGCTCTGTTCCTTACAATGGTTTGCTGTATCGTACTCGGTATGGGCGTACCCACAACTGCCAACTATGTTATTATGGCAACAATTACAGCTCCCATTCTCATCAAGATGGGACTTCCCGTGCTTGCGGCTCACATGTTTGTTTTCTACTTCGGTATTGTTGCAGACATCACACCGCCCGTTGCCCTGGCAGCTTACGCAGGCTCAGCTATTGCAAAGTCCAACCCCATGAAAACCGGTGTCACGGCAACGCGACTTGCCATTACTGCCTTTATCGTACCCTATATCTTCGCATACAGCCCCGAAATGCTCCTTATCGATGCCAAGTGGTATGATGTTGTGCTTATCGTAATGACAGCACTTATCGGTATCTATGCGGTTTCAGCCGGCATGGAAGGCTATATGTTCGTTAAAATTCCCTGGTGGCAGAGACTTATGCTTCTCGGTGGCGGTCTTCTTTGCATCATTCCTGGTATTGCTACTGACATTGCAGGTGTTGTACTTCTTGCAGTTGTTATCCTTCTGCAGAAGCTCAGCGAAAAAAAGACACCTGCCTCCCCTGAAAATACAGCGGAAACAACTGCAGCGTAAACAAAATATTAAAGAGGCGGCAAGTCTGCCTCTTTTTTTATTGACTTTTATCTTTATAAGTGGTATTATTCACTTGTAAATATTTTACAAAAAAGTAAAGGAGAAATCAAAATGAAAAAATCAGACATCACTCTTGCCTCTCTGTGGTCTGTAGCTGTCTGCCTGATTGCTGTAGTAGTCATAGTTCTCACAGGCAGTTTCGGACTTAATGTCACAGGCGAAATCGTACTTGAGGGCGGCATACTTCCCGTTGCAGGAACTCAGGATCCGGCTCCCACTCAGCCCACAACTCAGGCTCCTCCTGTAACACAGGCTCCCACTCAGGCTCCCTCAGACGACGCAAATGCCCCTACAGAAGCTCCCACTCAGGCTCCCTCAGGCAACACTGACAACGGCGCACTTCCCACAGAAGCTGCTGCAATTCTCGCCAAGTACACAGAGCTTATGAACCAGGCTAAGACAGATTCACCCGGCTTCAGCAAGGTTGAATATCAGGCAATCCCTTCCGAGAAGGCTCAGTTTGAAGGTAAGGTATTCAATACTCTTCTTCCTCTTATCGGCAACTTCTTCAAGGATGAAGAAACAGCAAGAGCTAATCCCGAAATAAAGCTTAAGGGCGAAAGCATGGAATGGTTCCCCATTTACCATAACGAAAAGGGCTGCCTTCTTACAGATGCAAGCAAGATTAAGTCAGCAACCTGCACAGAGCTTCCTGACGGCAATGTTAAAATCACTATCGTTATGAACGACGAAGTTAACAGTGAGCCTCCCGGAGCTGCTGCAACCAGCGCAAGCTCTGTAGGCGCAATCTGCACACCCATTGAAATGCAGACTGTAAGAGATACTCTTCAGAATGACGGCGCAATCAAGCTTGTTGCACGTAACATTGACTTTGAGCTTACATATTATGATTGCACAGCTGAGCTCGTTTACAACCCTGCTAACAACCAGCTTGTTTCACTTGATCAGTTCATGCACATTCTTATCAACATCAAAGACGGTACCGTTGCATTCGCATCAGCAAAGGGTACTGCAGTGCTTGACAACTATATGTATATCAACAACTTCCAGTATTAAGTTGAATTTTTCAGACGGTGGATTTTCCACCGTCTTTTTTTATCTGTAGTCTGCGGCAGGGGGCGGCTCCATTAAATCGCGTTGCGATTTTACGGCGACCAAGTCGCCGAACCGAATGAAATTCGGGTATGGAGCCGCCGCAACCAACTACCTCTCCCCGATTAATTTTTTTGCACATCCCCCCTTGACAAAACCAAAAATTAGTAGTATTATATACAACAGTTAGGCAAGACTAACTTCTTGCCAATTCATCTTGGAAATGAGGTAAACAGATGCGAACTCTCAAAGATGCAAAAATCGGCGAAACCGTCAGGGTAACTAAAGTCGGCGGTGAAGGAGCCATTAAAAGAAGAATTATGGATATGGGCATCACTAAGGGCGTGGAAATCCGCGTCAGAAAGGTTGCACCCTTAGGCGACCCCGTTGAAATCACAGTCAGAGGCTATGAGCTCACCCTCAGAAAAGCCGACTGTGCAAATATCGAAGTTGAGTAACTGCGGTTGCTCAAAAATTACGGCTGTGAGTTAGCTGCAACTAACAAACTTTTGAAAGGACACTGCTATGAGTATAAGAATCGCCCTTGCGGGTAATCCCAATTGCGGTAAAACTACACTTTTCAATGCTTTGACAGGCTCTAATCAGTATGTGGGCAACTGGCCCGGTGTTACCGTTGAAAAGAAGGAAGGTAAGCTGAAAAAGGCTGACGATGTAACCGTTGTTGACCTTCCCGGCATATATTCTCTCTCCCCCTACACTCCCGAGGAGATTGTGGCAAGAATTTTCCTCGTTGAAGAAAGACCCGATGTTATCCTCAATATCGTTGACGGCACAAACATTGAACGAAACCTTTATCTCACCACTCAGCTCACTGAGCTTGGCATACCCGTTGTTGCCGCTATAAATATGATGGACATTGTCAGACGAAACGGTGACAAAATTGACCTTGAAATTCTCTCAAAAAAGTTTGGCTGCAAGTTTATTGAAATTTCTGCACTGAAAGGCCTCGGCATAGAAGAGGCGGCAGACCTTGCCATAGAAGAGGCAAAAAACGCTTGCACCCTGCCGCAGCATCGATTCTCAGGTGAAGTTGAACACGCAATAGCTCATATTGAAGAGGCAACTGTCCACTCACTCCCTGACGAGCAACAGAGATGGTACGCTATTAAAGTTTTTGAGCGAGACAAAAGAGTTATTGAAAAGTTGAAAATACAAAAGGAAATTCTCGAGCATATCGAAAGTGATATAGTTCATGTTGAAGAGGAAATGGATGACGATGCCGAAAGCATTATCACCAACGAAAGATATGAATACATAGAAAGAGTTCTTTGCACCTGCTACGTCAAGAAAAACAGAGACGGACTGACCTTGTCAGATAAAATTGACAAAGTACTCACCAACCGTTTCCTTGCCCTTCCCATATTCGCCCTTATTATGTTCCTCGTTTACTACATCTCAGTTTCAACTGTAGGTCAGTGGGCAACTGACTGGGCGAATGACGGCGTTTTCGGCGAAGGCTGGCAGCTTTTCGGAAGGTTTATCCCCGGACTACCCGTACTTATGGAAGGTCTGCTGACAAAAATAAACTGTGCACCCTGGCTGCAGAGTCTTATTATCGACGGTATTATCGGCGGTGTGGGTTCAGTTCTCGGCTTCGTTCCGCAGATTCTTGTGCTTTTCACCTTCTTATCCTTCCTTGAAGGCTGCGGATATATGTCACGAATTGCCTTTGTTATGGATAAGATTTTCCGCAAGTTCGGACTTTCAGGCAAAAGCTTCATCCCCATGCTTGTGGGTACGGGCTGCAGTGTACCCGGCATTATGGCTTCGCGCACCATTGAAAATGAGCGTGATCGCCGTATGACTATAATAACAACCTCATTCATCCCCTGCAGCGCTAAAATTCCCGTTATCGCAATGATTGCAGGCGCACTTTTTGGCGGTGCCTCATGGGTAGCTCCCTCAGCATATTTCATGGGCATTCTTGCCGTTGTTGTGTCAGGGCTTATCCTCAAGAAAACCAAGCTTTTCCACGGCGATGTTGCTCCCTTTGTCATGGAGCTTCCCGCTTATCATATGCCTACTCTCGGCAACATTCTTCGCACCACCTGGGAAAGAGGCTGGTCCTTCATCAAAAAGGCAGGTACGGTTATTCTCCTTTCCTCAGTTGTACTGTGGCTACTTCAGAATTTCGGTGTAGAAAACGGTACCTTCGGCATGGTAGCAGACCTTAACAATTCTATTCTTGCAGTTATAGGCAATGCACTCGCCTGGATATTCACACCTCTGGGCTTCGGCAATTGGCAAAGTACCGTTGCAGTGCTGACGGGGCTTATTGCAAAGGAAAACATCGTGGCAACCTTCGGCGTACTCTTAGGCAATCCCGAAGTCACCGAGACAGGAGCAGAGGTCTGGGGAATACTCAGAGACGAGATTTTCACCAATGTTTCAGGCTATGCCTTCCTTGCCTTTAACCTGCTGTGCGCTCCATGTGTTGCGGCTATGGGTGCTATCAGACGCGAAATGAGCAGCGGCAAGTGGACACTTTTTGCCATAGGCTATCAATGCATTTTTGCTTATGCGGCGGCACTTATTATAAATCAGTTTGGTCTGCTTCTTACGGGCAATGCTGACTTCACATTTTTCTTTATTGCAGTGGCAGTGCTTGCGGCAATGATTTATCTTATCCGCAGACCCGAAAAAAAGAATCTCAGCAAATAAGGTGATCTTATGGATTTTATAACTCAAAACATTGGCACAGTTGCTGTTCTGGCAATTCTCGCTCTCATATTAACACTTATCATAATAAAGATGAGAAAAGACAAAAAAGAGGGCAAATCAGGCTGCGGATGCGGCTGTGAAGGCTGTGCTATGAAAGACAGCTGTCACTCGCAGAATAAAAAGTAACTCCTTTCACATAATTTGTTTCCACAGAAAATGGCGGCGATTTCCGCAAGGAAACTCGCCGCCATTTTTTACACATAGCAAAGGGACTGTCTCTGACAGCCCCCTGTTTTTTTATTTTAATCCAACGGGCATGGGTCTTTTTTTAGCAGTGAACTCCTTGGTTGAAATTCTTATAACACTGACCGCAGACACCATTTTATCATCAAAGACGAAATCCTTACCCGTTTGTGTTTTCATAAACTTAGAAAGACCGTCTTTCTTTTCTTCAACATCTTCAAGGACTTCAGCTATGCCAAGACCCATAACGCTTGCATAGGTTGTGCCGTATTGACAGGCATATTTACCCTCGAAGGGAACAATATCACATTCCATTTCAAAAAACACCTTGGGATTTTTCTTCATTATATCAATTTTTCTGCCCACGGTAGCACCGTGAAGATAAATGCAAAGCTCACCCTCTTCGAGAGTGTAGCCGTAGTTCATCGGCACAACATAAGGCTCGTCGCCATCAACCATGCCTACATGGACTATCATTGACTTGTCGAGAATTTCTCTGATTTCGTTTATGTCTGTTACTTCTCGTTCGCGTTTTGTTATACCTTGTTTCATTTTGAGGTCTCCTTATTACTTTTTAACCAGCAAGCAGACACTCTCCACATGATTAGTATGCGGGAACATATCCACCGGCTGAATCTTCTTCACCTTGTATCCGTTTTTGCAAAGGTATGCGAGGTCTCTTGCCTGGGTTTCAACATTACATGAAACATATACCACCTTTTCAGGTTTGAGTGTCACTATGCTTTTAAGAAAAGGTATATCACTGCCTGCTCTTGGCGGGTCCATAAAAACAACATCTACCTTCTCCTTTGCTTCAGCCATACCAACCATAAATTTGCCTGCATCTGCGCAGAAAAAGCGGATGTCTTTGGCGGCATTGAGCTTTGCATTCATAACGGCATCCCTGACCGCGTCCTCATTGAGTTCAACACCGATAACCTGCTTAGCCTTATCGAGAGCCACAAGGCCGATGGTGCCGATGCCACAGTAGGCATCGAGAACAGTTTCCTTGCCCGTGAGACCTGCAAATTCAATTGCCGTGCTGTAAAGTTTTTCTGTCTGTATGGGATTAATCTGGTAGAATGACTTTGCAGAAATTCTGAAGCGCTTGCCGCAGAGAATGTCTTCAATATAGCCGCTGCCGTAGAGAACCTCTTCTTTTTTTCCCAACACAAGGCTGGTTTTATTGGGGTTGACATTCCATATAACGGTAGTGATTTCTTCGTGCGCCTTAAGAAGAGCCTTAAGAAAATCCTTCTTTGCAGGGAAAATGTTACTGCCGGTAACAAGCACCACCATAACCTCGCCCGTAGCAAAGCCACGCTTAACAAGTACATGGCGAAGAAACCCCTTGCCGGTGTCTTCATTGTAGGCAGTGAGTTTGAATTTAGGCAGCATTTTTCTTATATCCACAATAATTTTATCGGCAATTTTGTCCTCAAGCATACACTCGTCAACAAGTACAATATTATGGCTCGATGACTGATAAACACCCGAAATTATCTTACCTCCACGCGTTGTGCCGAAGGCAGCCTGCACCTTGTTGCGGTAATGATAAGGCTCCTTCATACCGATAATTTCTTCCACATGACCAAAGCGGCCAAGATGCTTGATAGTCTTAGCCTGCTTGAAAGAGAGCTGCTCCTCATAGGTCATATTCTGAAGCTGACAGCCGCCGCACTTTTTATAAAGAGGACAGGCGTTGCCCTTGCCCACCTTTTTAGGCGTACTCAGCCGAGACGGGCGGGTTGTTTTTTTGTTCTGAGGTTTAGCGTTCATTTTACAGCTTTACTCCTGAATATCTCTTAACCATTCTTTTTATTGCAAATCTGAGAGATACGAGTGTTACAACTGCCAATAATGCAGCAATGGGTTCACCTTGTTTTTTCATAATGATTCTCCTTTACACTAAAATACTGAATCCGAATTTATATTCTTCACCGCTGAAAATCTTATGCTCATCAAGAGTATGCGCTCCCCAACTGTCATAGCCGCCGATACCCATCTGTTTTTCTACGGCTCTGAAATAAAGCTTGTGGCTTTCGGGAAGCTCGTGAGCGTGAGGTGCATCTTCAAGTTGGAATCCAGTCCAGGGGCAGACATTGATTTCCATTTCTGTGTCAGCTTCAAAGGCAATTTCATTTGCACCCATAAGCTTTGCGCGTCTTACACCTGTTCTCTCACCGTGTTCCTGGGGTTTGAGATAGGGTACAAAAAGCTCATCAATGCTTGTTTTATAAAGGCCTATATCTGCACTGTAATTTCTGTCAATATAGTTTTCGTGAGGACCCCTGCCAAGATATTCAAGTCTGTCATATTCCTTTTTAAGAGGGATAATCAGTGAAATCTCGGGAATTTCGGGAAGACTCGCATCGGGGCTGAAACTGTAGGCAATATGTAATGACTTACCTGTTACCGTGTAGATAATCTTACCTCTGCTTTCGGGCACTGTGGGCACACTGAATGCAACCTCCACGATTACACTTTCGCCCTTTTCCGTCACCTTCTGAATGCCCATCCAGCAGTTTTCACCTGCATATTTCCACACTGCACAGCGTACCGCCTGCTTTGAGCCTCTGTCGTTATCTGTAAGAGCGCGCCAGAAGTTAGGTCTGATGTCACCGCAGAGAAGCTCTCTGCCATTTTTCTTTATGGAATAAACTGCACCGTTTCTTCTTGAGAAGTTTACTTCAATATCTCCGCCGTAAACGCAGACAGTGCCGTAGTTTGTTCTGACATTCATCTGAGCGTGAGAGATTTCTGCTTTTTTATGCCCAAACTCATTGATGATAAACTGTGCTTTTGCCACTCTGTGGCCTACTCTCGCCCAGGAGGTGTTTTCCTTAAGCTCAAAGAAGACATTGAGATACCACTCATAATCACATTTGACTTTAAGCCCCAGGTCTATTGTTTTCTTTCCACCCGGCTCAAGGTCAACGCTTGCATCACCGCTTGCAATAACCTTATTTTCGCTTATTGCCTGCCAATGAAGATTATATTCCTTAAGGTTGGTGAAAAGGAAGTCGTTTTCTATTTCGAGTATACCCTTTTCGGCACTTACCGCCTTGAAACGTGCATTCTGATAAAGACGCTTAATTTCCTTGATTTTAGGCGTCAGCCCTCTGTCGGCAAAAACAAGACCGTTGCCGCAGAAATGTCCGTCATGAGTAAACTCACCGCTGTCTCCGCCGTAGCCTATAAATGATGTACCGTCTTCTTTCGCTATTCTGACACCCTGATCAACAAAGTCCCAGACGAAAACACCGAAGAAGCCCTTGTATTTATCCATAAGCCGCAGATATTTCTCGTTACCGCCGCAGGAGTTGCCCATAGCGTGGGAGAATTCGCAAAGCATCCAGGGCTTTTCGGGATGTGCCTTCATATCTCTTTCAAGGTCCCATGGCTTCGGATACATCTGAGAATAAATATCTGTTACGTTTTTATCGAAGTCAAAGGTTTCCTTTGCCCAGATTGATTCATAGTGTACGGGTCTTGTGCTGTCAACGCTATGGAGATAGTCGTGCATTTTAAGGAAGTTTTCACCACCGCTGCACTCGTTGCCAAGCGACCATATGATTATGCTGGGATGGTTTTTATCTCTTTCGTAAAGTGACTCAATTCTGTCCATACAAGAAGGAAGCCACTCTTCTTTGCCGTCAGGCAGAAGAGGTGTGTCCTCACCCATAAAGCGTGTGCCGTGGGTCTCAAGATTATTTTCGTCTATAACATAAAGACCGTATTCGTCACAAAGCTCATACCATATGGGTGCATTGGGATAATGTGAGGTGCGCACTGCGTTGATGTTGTGCTTTTTCATTATGATGATATCCTCAACCATCATTTCCTTTGTTATGGCTCTGCCCGTATCACATGAAAACTCGTGTCGGTTTGTACCCTTTAAAATAAGGCGTTTGCCGTTATAGTAAAGGACACTATCTTTAATTTCAATATGTCTGAAGCCTGTTTTACAGCTGACATATTCTATATATTTTCCGTCTTTATCTCTTATTGAGATAACCACATTATAAAGATAGGGGCTTTCTGCACTCCAGAGGTTTACAAATGGAATTGCCGCCGTAAGCACAGCCTCTGCGCCCTCATTTACGGTGATTTCGTCTGTTGCAACAACATTGCCGTCC
This sequence comes from Acutalibacteraceae bacterium, assembly GCA_045637065.1. Classification (GTDB taxonomy): domain Bacteria; phylum Bacillota; class Clostridia; order Oscillospirales; family Acutalibacteraceae; genus UBA6857. The sequence goes on along the minus strand of JAZTYQ010000030.1, from coordinate 21,181 downwards.
ATGTCGTAAACGGTCATTTCCGCCTCGGTACTGTCGGTCTCCTGACCCAAAACAACCTGAGCTGTAAGAACACCGCCCTTATAAAGAGGTACATCAGGCTCTGCCGTAACCTTGAAGTCAGCTATATACTGCTTATTTGTTGTGTAAATATATACATCTCTGAAAATACCTGCCATACGGAAGAAATCCTGGTCCTCCATCCAGCTGCCGGTACACCAACGGTAAACCTCAACTGCAAGGGTGTTTTCCCCTTCGGTGATATATTCGGTAATATCAAATTCACTGCATCTGAAGGTGCCTTCACTGTAGGCAATTCTTTCGCCGTTGATATAGAGATAATATGCCGATTCAACGCCCTCAAAGCAGATAACAACTCTGTCTTTCTTAAAGCCCTTCGGCAGAGTGAACTTCTTTATGTAGCAGCCTACGGGATTATACTCTGTAGGCGCTTCGGGAGGCTTAGGCTCCTGAATTCTTTCCCAGGGATACTGGGTATTAACATAAATATGCTTATCGTAACCGAGGCTCTGCCAGGATGAGGGTACGGGAATTGTGTCCCAATCACTTGCATCAAAGGTGGGGTCGGCAAAGCTCAGCTCTCTGTCACGGTAGGAAGCATAAATATTGAACTTCCAATCACCGTTTAAAAGAATGCATCTGTCAGATTTCATTCTGTCGCCCTTTTTTGCCTGAAACTCACTGTCATAGGGCATAAAGGTGCTTTTTGAGGGCAAACGGTTTATGCCTGTAACCTCAGGCAAATTCTGCCATTCGTTGAAGCCGTCTATTTTTGTTTTCATATCTTCTCTCCTTGTAAAAAGGTACGTCTTATTTTAAATTAACCTTATGCTCCATAATATAACCTGTCGCTGCAAGAAGACCTACAGCCACAAGTGCTGAGAAAACGGTACCGCCGATGCCGTAGGAAAGAAGCACATCAGGTACGCTAAACATATCCTGGAAGGCGAAGAATACTCTATCAGAGGTAACATTGAAGGTGAGAGGCACCACCTCAGTGAGCTTGTTACTTATAACGCTGACGGTGAAGAACAGACCGAAAAATACAAGTCCGCCGAAAAATTTGGGATGTGCCTGGAAATGTCTTGTGTTGGCAACAGTAACGGTGAAATAAACATAGCCCACATAGGTGAGAATTGTCATAAGCGCAAGAATTGCAATAACAATAATAAGCTGTGCTATAACTACACCTGAGGGAAGATATTCCGAAAGACCGCTGATAGCAAAAATTGAGCCGAAGTTGCTTAAAATGCTGTCGGTCTTATCCTTAGCGTAAAGGTAGATAACGCCGTAGGTAAGTGCCATAACAACAAAGCTGACAATTATCCACATAAATGAAACTAAAATCTTTGACAGAAGAAGGGTGCTGCACTTGACGGGAAGTGTGAAGGTGAGATAGCCCTGTCTGCCGTAAAGGGTGTCATAGAAATTTTTAATAATGGAAACGAGCGTTATAACCACACTTGCCAGCCCGCCCATATAAAGTCCGAAGCAAGCCATAATGCCCAGCCATGTGGTGTCTGAAAGCATTGCAAGACCTATAACACCCGTAAAGGCTGCAATTGCAATATAAATAACCATTGTGTATCTTGCCGAATGTCTGATTTCGTGTTTCAGGAGCTTACCAAGCATATGAGAACACCTCCTTGAATACTTCCTCTACTGTCTGACCTTTTTCTCTTATTTCATTGACATGGGAATTAACCAAAACCTTGCCGCCGCTTATCATAAGCACACGGTCAAATATTCTTTCAACATCATTTATAAGATGTGTGGAAAGAAGCACTGTTGCATTCTGCGCATAGTTACTCATAATCAGATCGAGAATTGCACTTCGTGCGGCAGGGTCAAGACCGCCCAAAGGCTCGTCGAGAATATAGAGCTTTGCCTGACGGCACATAACAAGAATAAGGTTAAGCTTTTCCTGCTGACCCTTTGACATTGTCTTAAGACGCTGTGCAGGATCAAGACCGAAATCTCTTACCATTCTCTCTGCCTTTGCCTTGTCGAAATCACTGTAGAAATCGGCAAAGTACTTAATGGCGTCTGTAGGCTTCATCCAGTCGGGAAGATATGATTTATCGGGAAGGAATGCCACAATGCTCTTTGTGTAAGCACCCGGCTCCTCATTTGCAATTTTGATAAGACCTGTGTGGTCCTTAATGAGACCTGTAAGAATTTTGATAAGCGTTGTCTTGCCGCAGCCGTTAGGGCCTAAGAGACCCACAATTGAACCTTCTTCAATCTCGAAGTTAACATCGTCAAGAACAACCTTTTTGCCGTAGGACTTTTTAAGTCCCTGAGCTTTAATGATAGCTGACATAGTTTTCACCTTTCTTTGCCTTAATTTATATGAAGTTTGGATTTTATTTTCTTGTTGTTATAAGCACCGATATTCCGCCCCAGACAAGCTGAAGAAGCATTATAACAAAGGGACTCATAAATGCGGGAACATTTATTATCACCGAAAGAAGAAGCATCATAAAAGCAAGCACCTGACCTGCCGCGTGCATATAAAGCACAAACTTGTCTGCCTGTGCAATGTTTCTTGCCCTGACAACAAGCTCAAACAGACCCTTCTTGCGTTTTGAGCAAACAAGAGAATTAGCCTGACGCATTGATTTATTAAGTCTGTATTCTTCCATAAGCTCCGTAGCATCTTCGTCAAGAATTTTAACGGACGCAATATCTGAGCCAAGCTTGAGGGAGATAAAATTCTCCGTAAGACAGGGATCTTTTGATGTAAGCAGAAGCACTAATCCGGTTTTGTTGAAAACTACTGCCGTTTTCTGCAGTGAAGGTATAACCTTATAGGCTACCAGGAATGTTGCCGAAAGTATTCCGTCAACGACCACATACATAGCACACTTGCTTCCTGCATACATCTTTTCCTCATCCTTTGAGGGAGCCTCTATATCGTGCTTGAGAAGCATTTTGCGGTTGCCCACCATGACTTTTCTGCCTGCACAGTCACATATAAAGCCTTTTCTCGGTTCATACTGCAGCTCTTCTGCCTCAGGAAGCTCACCTTCTATCTCATCTTCAAAACCTTCAAAACCTGACCACATAAGTGAGCCTGTATCCTTGAGAGTAGCCGCTGCCAGCACTGCACAGTCATGAACCGAAAGTCTGCTGCCTCTGACAGTACGAAATTTTGTAACGGTTGCAGTGAAAATATCTGAAACATCCATAGTAACGGCGGAAGCCTTTTCCATAGTTTTAAGGCCTTCATAAGCTGTTATTGCCGCAAAATTTCTGCTGAGCTTTTTGTTTTCAATATAGAGAAGCACCGAGCGGGCAAGCTCACACATTATAGGACCGCAAAGACAGATGCAGGCAACAATAGCCGTAACAAACATAGCCGCATCCTTGCTTCTGACAACAACTACAATACCCGCTATAAGACTTGCCGCAAGAACTGTAAGATGCAGAAGATTATAGAACTTGTCTTCACCCGTTCTCTTGCCAAGGTCTCCGTTAAGACCTTTTATGCTGTCTGCCCGAGCGCAATAAAGAACTTTGTCTGCACCTTTTTTGTTGAGCCCTTTTGAAAGCACTCCGCTGTCAACCTTATTTTCAACCACATGTACACTTTCAAGCGTGCCGCTTTTGACAACAACACTGAGATTTCTCAGAGCGGTTTTTGCTTTAAGATTTTCACTTAACACTGCCGCAATAAGTGAAAATACGAAATAGACCGTGTAAACTCTCACATCTGCGCCCTGAGCCTTTTTCAGCACCAATATAACAATGTTGTGAACAAGCACAAACACAAACATTATAAACAAGCCTGTGCTGCTGCTGAGCTTCACGCCTTTGACCGTTCTGAATGCCTCAAGCAATCTGTCGTACCCTGCCGCTGCGCCGAGTAAAAGAAGCACTATATTAATCAGTGCGAATATTCTGCCGCCGTCTTTGAAAAGCGGTTCTAATGGTCCCTCAGCAATATAAAGTGAGGGAAGCAAACAGAAAACGGCACTGATAAGTGCAATTACACCGAGAATTATCATCTGTATCTTTTGTTTCGACATTTCTTTTGCAAGTATTCCTGCCAGCTCTTTTGCTTTCATCAGCACTTCCTCCTTTTTCTTTTTGTTGGCTTTACCAAGCATATTTCCCGCGCTTTTTCCTTTTGCGTTGAAAATACCTTTTTTCTTTATTGATTCTGCTCTTTCAACTGCTTCAAAGATATTTTCTCCCTCTTCGGGTTTTATGTGGTCGGCAACATTACCTCTTGCCTTACCTGTGGGAGTAGCCTCTAAAAGAGTTTTATCTCCCGTCTTCTTTGACAGCACCCTGAAATTCTGCATAAACTTTTTGCGTTGGGAATGCTGTGAGCTTTTTTTTGCGCTTTCGAGATAAGTGTCTTCGTTATAGGGAACATATCCCGCTTTATCTTCACTGTCGTTAAAGTTCAGCATCAGCCTTTTTTCGGCTTCGTCACTTATAGCTATATCCTCGGCCTTCTGCTGTGTGATTGGAGTTATACCAAGACTTTTAAGCAGCTCGTCAAAAGAACCTATATATTCACTGCCACCTAAGGCACTTTCACCTGAAGCCGAAGAAAAAACACCGAATAAATTCCCTGAAGCGCTCTCAGAGCCCTCGTCCTGAGATATTTCCTCAAGTTCCTTTATTTCCTCTGACATTTTAAGTTAATCCTTTCATTTTGCCTTAATACCGAGGCGCTGTCTTGCAACCTCATACATAAGTATGCTTGCAGCAACGCTTGCGTTGAGAGATGTTATTTTTCCTCTCATGGGAAGCGACAGCACAAAGTCGCTTTTTTCCTTAATCAGTCTGCTGACACCTGCGCCCTCAGAGCCTACAATAAGAGCTACTCCGCCGGAAAAATCGGTCTGGCACCAATTCTCGCCGTCCATATCTGCACAATAGACCCAGAGACCTCTCTTTTTAAGATCTTCTATTGTGGAGGCAAGGTTGCCAACTCTTGCAACGGGTACATATTCAACTGCACCTGCAGAAGCCTTGCCCACTGCCCAGGTGAGAGATGCATTTCTTCTCTTGGGGATGATAACTCCGTGTGCGCCGGTACACTCGGCGGTACGGATAATTGCGCCTAAGTTGTGAGGGTCCTCAAGCTCGTCACAGATGATGATGAAAGGGTCCTCTCCCCTCTCCTCGGCGAGAGCGAAAATATCCTCAACCTCAGCATATTCGTGTACTGCGGCATAGGCTGCAACACCCTGATGGTTGCCCTGCCCGCACATGAAGTCAAGCTTCTTTTTGTCGACTTCTTTGACCACTATGCCTTTATCTTTACATTCGGCAATAATTCTGCCTATTGAGCCGTTTCTTTCACCTTTGACAACAAGGAGGGTGTCTATTGCTCTTTCACTTCTCAGAGCCTCGGAAACAGCATTTCTGCCTATTATTAAATCTGTATTTTCACGGTCATTTTTCTTTTCCATTTGAAAACCTCCGAAATATACTTATAATCGATTAATTATATCACAGAGAAAAAGCATTTTAATTACAATATAGAAATATAGCTCTCCTCGAAGGCTATAAAAGAAAATTTTAATAATATATAAAAATATTATAAGACAAAAACTTAAAAACATCTTGAAAGTTTTTCATTTTGTTGGCATAATAAGAGGTAGAAAAAACAGAAATGAACAGGTGAAAAAATGATATTCAGACGAAATAAGGAATTCCCGTCAAATTTTGACTATATGATTGTGGGTCTCGGCAACCCGGGAAAGCAATATGAAAACACAAGGCACAATGCAGGCTTTATCTGCATTGATATTCTTGCAGATAAATATTCCATCAGCATAAAGAAGCTCAAATTCAAATCCCTTCTCGGCGAAGGCAGAATCGAAGGCAAGCGCTGTCTTCTTCTCAAGCCTCAGACCTTTATGAATTTAAGCGGTGAAGCCGTAAGAGATGCCGCGGAGTTTTATAAAATTCCCCCCGAAAACATCATCGTAATCTGCGACGACATCAGTCTCGACCCGGGTAAAATCCGCATAAGACGCAAAGGCTCCGACGGCGGACAGAACGGCATGAAAAACATAATCTATCACCTTAAAAGTGATAATTTCCCCCGCATAAAGGTGGGTATAGGTGCTAAGCCCAACCCTGAATACGATCTTGCAGACTGGGTGCTTTCACACTTCACTTCAAAGGACGCAAAGCTCATAAAAGAAGCCGCAGACAAGGTTGTGGGTGCCACCGGATATATGGTCAAAGGCAACATCGATAAGGCTATGAGCGATTTTAACAGTTAAGCTATGAAAAACACAAAAGATAAATATCTCACCATAGGCACTGCCTTTGCACTCACTGTCAATGTGCTGCTCTTTGCAGTGAAGCTATATATAGGTCTTTCCCTTAACAGCATCAGCATATATTCAGACGGAATAAACAACCTCTTTGACAGTCTCTCGGGAGGTCTTGCTCTCGGGTGTCTTCTCTTTCTCAGTGCAGATAAAACCTTAACCTCAAAAGCACTCGTCAGAAACTGCGAAAATCTGCTGAGCTTTATAATGTCGGTTATTGTAGGTATAGCAGGCTTCTCCTTCGCCTACTCATCCCTTGAAAGGCTTATGTACCCTACACCTGTATGGTACCGTGAAAAATATCTCTATATACTTATTGCAACTGCCCTTGTAAAGCTGATTATGCACTTTATTTTCAAGGCTTTGGGCAGGAAGACGCCCTCCCCCGTTATCAGGGTAATGGCTTTCGATTCGCTGCTGGACTTTTTTGTAACAGCCGTAACGGTTATGACCCTTCTTGCATCAAAGCAGGGTAGCTACAGCTTCGATGCTTTCTGCGGAATCGGCATAAGTATAGTCATTCTCATTTCGGCAGTTAAAATGGTCCTCTCCTCAGCAGGAAAGCTTATAGGCTTTATACCAAAAGAAAAAAGAGAAAGACTTGAAGAAATACTCACTCAGGAAGTCGGCAAGGAAAACATAAAAAACATCACCCTCTTCGACGGCGGTGATAAAACCCAAGCTCAGGCAGAGCTTTCAGCGCGTACAACTGTAAGTGAAGACGCACTCACAAAAATCAAAAATGAAACAGGAATCACTGTTCATATAAATTACCGAAAGGAGAACACAGATATTCTGTGTGAAACTGAAGAATGAAAACCAAAGAAAAGACAGCAAATCCCGCTAAAAAGAAAAACAAAGGCAAGCTCGCGTTGAAAATTCTCGGCGTTTTCCTTGCCGTTGTGGTAGTTATTGCTGCGGTAACAGCCATTGTCAATGTAATGGGAAACAAGGCAAATATTGAAAAGATTTCTGCTTTCCCCAAGGTTGAAACCGAAAAACAGCTTGTTCCCGAAAAGGACGAAAACGGTAACTGGACCTTCACCACTGACGAGGAATTCAGAGTTATGCAGCTTACAGACGTACATATCGGTGGTGGCTGGATGAGCCTTAAAAAAGACGCCATGGCTCTCAATGCCGTTGCTTCAATGATAGCTGCAGAAAAGCCTGACCTTGTTGTTGTCACAGGTGACATTGCTTATCCCGTACCCTTCCAGGCAGGCACCTTCAATAACCTTTCATCTGCAAAGGTGTTTGCCGCACTTATGGAGCAGCTTGGTGTTTATTGGACACTGGGCTTCGGTAACCATGACACTGAGGCGTACTCCTACTACGGCAGAGATGACATTTCAGAGTTCTACTCAAATGAAGATATGAAATACTGTCTTTTCCAGGCAGGCCCCGAAGAGGTTGACGGCTACGGCAACCAGGTTATCAACGTTAAAAATTCAGAGGGTATTATCACTCAGAGCCTCTTTGTTTTCGACTCTCACTCCTATGTTGACGGCGACTTCTTAGGCATTCTCTGGAAGTATGACAATATCCACGAAAATCAGGTGCAGTGGTATAAGGATACTCTCGCCACTCTCAATGCACAGAATAACACTCTCCTCAAAGAAGCAGGCAAGGAAGAAAACAGTCACATCAAGTCAGCGGCCTTCTTCCACATCCCCCTCACGGAGCAGAGAGATGCCTGGTATGAATACAGAGATGCAGGCTACCAGGACACCGAAAACGTTAAGCTTCACTACGGTGTTGCAGGTGAAGGCGGAGATGTGGTATTCTGCGGTATTCACGAGGATAATCTCTTCGAAACAATGGTTGAGCTGGACTCAACAAAGGCAATTTTCTGCGGACACGACCACGACAACAACTTCTCCGTTGACTATAAGGGAATACGCTTCACCTACGGTATGAGCGTTGACTATCTTGCATATCCGGGCATTTATAAGCGCGGCGCACAGCGTGGCTGCACAATGATAAACTTTGCACCCGACGGCAGCTTTGACTGCAAGCAGGAAAACTACTATCAGGAAAAATATCAGAGTGTGTATGAAAAAGAGCCTGTTGATATGGAGGAGCTCACAAATGCTCCTTTAGAAGCTGAATAAAAAAGCATCAGCGCGTTTTTGATTCTTTTTGGGCGCAAGCAAAAAGAATGCCTTCCCGGCGAGGGCAAAAAAAATAAGATTAACCGAGCTATTAAAATCAGCTCGGTTTTTATTATAGCGTTTTGTTGGTACGCGGGATAGTTGCCCGCGTCCTTGATTTTTTTGCCGCCGAACCAATTATGTGTTGACAATATCGTTAAACGATGTTATAATCAAATCAGGAAATATCGTTAAACGATATTCTTTAGAAGGAGGCGGTCTTTTGCCAAGAAAATCTATGCAGACTTTATCTGAGCCTATGTATTATGTTTTACTCGCTTTGACAAAAGAGCTTTACGGCACGGAGATTATGAGCGAGGTCAGACGCATTTCACACGACAGAATAAAAATCGGCCCCGGCACTCTTTACACAATGCTTGACAAGTTTCTGACCGCCGGTCTCATAAAAAGAACAAACCAAAGCTTAGCTACTAAAAGCTACATCATAACCTTGGAGGGAAAAAGAGTTCTGAAAGAGGAATATATGAGACTGAACACTCTTATTCTTGACGGGGAAAAAATAATGGAGGTGCTTATATGATATTCGGTAAAAAAAATAAAGACGAAGTCAGAGAAGTCTTTAATTTTAACTACACGGATCTCACCGCAATTGAAGAATATCTCACCTTAAAAGAAAAAGAAGGTCTGCGCCTTAAAGAGATAGACGGCGAAAAGATGATATTCACAAAGGCTGAGCCACGGGAAAATATCCACTACTGCGCAGAAATATATGTCGGCTCCTCATGCGATGATTTTCTTTATTCCTGCAAGCAGGAGGGCTGGACGCACTGCGGTACATATCGCGGTGAGCTTTATATTTTCACAACAAATCATATTAACGCCACAGATATAATGACTGATGAAGAGCTGAAAATGAAAATAATAAGAAGGCGCGCTCTCTTGAGACCCGGAAATATATCCTGCTTTATAGTGATTATTCTCAAGGCTCTTCAATTCATTATGGATGTGGATATGGGTCTTAATGAAAGCATAATTGAATATTGGCTATGGTGGATAGTCATAGGCGTTTTTGCCTTCAGTCCCATATTCATTCTGTCTGACTATTTCTTCTGGCTCATAAGAGCAAAAGGGGATTTGCGCCGTGGTGAAAAAGTAAAATATCTCAGCCTTAAAGGTGTGAAAGCACGAAGACTGACAGAGGCTATGGCTTTTCTCGTTTTCTGCCTTGCTTCCCTTGCCTTTGTGTGTATAGCAGATGCAGGTCAGTTTAAAGGCTACGGAGTAACATATTGGACTGTTATTGTGTTTGCTGCCTTGGCTTTTTTCTCACTGCTGTCACAGTTCAAAACAAAAACCGCCTACGGCAAGGCAGTGAAAATTCTCACTTTAATTCTTGTTATAGAGGCACTGATTTTCGGAACACATATATCAGCAAAGGTTAGCCGCCAGCACTTTGAAGACACAGCCAAAATATATAACACCATAAACATACCCTTTTCACTGTCTGATTTAGGCTATGATGAAAAAGACTGTACAGACAAATGTATGAGCCACAACATAACCCGATTTGCTCAGCACTACTTTTATTACTCAGACTATGAGGCAGAGGGTGCAGAAACTGCTCCACCCGAGGAATATGAGGAAAAAAATGAATATGTGTTTTATGAGGTTTTCGTTTCGGATTATCCGCACATAAGAGAGAAATATATAAACGAAAAGCTGAAAACATATGAAAAATACGGCTATGAAATAAAGGCTGTTGACAGCAGTCAGACATCCTGGGATGTTTGCTACAGAGAAACTGACGAAGAGGGTGAAGAACGCTGGGCAGGCTTTGCAGTAAAGGGCAACACCATATTCTTTACGGATATTCTTGTTGACACTAAGGGAGAAGACTTGTTTGAGGTTGCCTATGAAAAGCTGTTTGAAAGCTGACAAATAAAAAAAGGCGGGGAAAGATTTTGCTTTCCTCGCCTGATTTTTATCTTTCATCGCCCTCGCCGGGCAGGCGTTACTTTTCCTGGCGTGGAAAAGTAACCAAAACACGCTGTTGTTACTCCAACACATATATATCAACATTTCTTCTGCCGAATTGCTTACAGGCATCATAGCCGCGGATATAAAGGTCCACCACCGTTGTGCTGTTGTGGATGAATCCTCCCGTGTCACCTGCAATTGCATAGCCATAGACATATCGGTTATCACTCGAAACTATATAAAGCTTCGTGCCGTAGGGAATTTCTCTCGGGTCAACGGCAACCACACCCGGCTGAGCGCGTCTGCCAGTTGAGGTTATTGTACCCGTGCAGTATGCCGTAGCCTTACCCGTTATCTTCTTTTTGTAATTTATGGGTCTGTTGTTTTCATCAAGGTCAATTCTGTAAGGCGGCACAAGCTCGGAAATAACCTTGTCATAAACCTTTCCGCCGTAAAGACTTCCCTTTGAGCCGCGGAGGATTATCTTGGGTTTCATCGCTTTCTTTACATCGGTCTCAATTATTTCGGTTTTCGCCTTCTTGCCGTCGATATAGGTTTCCTTATAGTGATTGACAACCTTGCCGTCTTTACCCTTCTGCTTGACCTTAACCTCTTCGTAAAACTTATTCTCATCATACTCTATTTTAGTTTCAAAGGGTACCGCTTCGGTTTTCTTATAGGTTTTATAGGTCACGCGTCTGACGGTGATTTTTTCACCCTTTGTTATTTCCTCACCTCGCTGAGGACTTACAATATCGTCACTGCCTAAAAGTATGCCCAGCTTTTTCAGCACCTCTTCAGTGGTACCGCCTGCCGTTTTAACCTTCTTTGTTTCACCGTCAACCCTGAGAGTTATTTTAAAGGCTCTTTCAATTTTAAGCTGCATATCGGCAGAAAGCACTATATGCTCACCTATACTAAGTTCATCGCCCTCTCTGAGCTTTACTCCCGCCTGCTCTATGGCATCCCCTGCCGTACCCGTAACAGTGAACACTTTAACAAGTTTATCTTCATCATAAAGAAGAATCTCATGGGGCTTTGCAATTATGAGGAAGCCTCCCTCTTCAGGAGTGAAATAATCTGTAATGAGCTTGTCTCCCTCTTCAATTTTAAAAGGAGTATGGGCAACTATGGTTTCAGGCTCGCCTGAAAGAGTTATTACAGTTTTTGTCTCGCCCTCGCACATAACAGTAGTTTTAACTACCGTTTCCGTTGCCGCAACGGTGCCGCAGGAAAGAATAAGAAGAACAACAACGGCAATTATAACCTTGAGCTTAAGATGTTTAACCTTTCTGTCTGCTGTTATTACTCTTGCTTTCATTGTTACCCCTCCTTTCAAAAATTCCGATATATTATACTTCATTTTTCATAAAAAGTCAAATTCGCCGAACAAATGTTCGTAATTTCATTGACAAGATCGGCTTTTTACTGTAAAATTATAAGTGTGGCAACCGCAAAGGTCACATTATCAATAACTCTGCTTTTTCGTATTTTCAAGTCGAAAAGGCAGTTTTTTATTTTTAAGTTGGCAATTATGAGCCGACTTGCGAAAGGAGAACAATGTACAAATTACTTGATTTGATATCACTTTATACTGCTGCAGCAATTTTCCTGATGGCAGTATTTTTAAAGGAGGTTTTTTATGGCTGACAACTATCTTATATACCCCTGCAAAATTATGCGCATAACCCAGAACTACAAGGGCAAAACCTCACATAAACCTCACACCGAGGGTACGCCGAAGGATTATCCCATAGATGAGGGCTGTGCCGATATGGGCAGAAGCTACATCTACTGTCCCTGCGATAAAATGACGGTGAAACGCATTTACGGTGTTGGCACCGCCGGCACAAACACAATATGGCTCGAAAGCACAGCCAAGGTTTTATTTGCCGACGGCACAAGGGATTATTTCACCATGCTCATAACCCACCCCGATGACAGTGACCTTGCAAAAATCAAGGTCGGCGACACTTTTTCAAGATATGAACCCATATGCCGTGAAGGTAAAGACGGCGCTACAGCTTACCACTTTCACATAAGCGGCGGCAAGGGCAAAATCAAAGGCAACGGCTGGCAGAGAAACCCTAAAGGCAAGTGGGTACTCACCACAACAGGCGGTGCAGCAAAGCCCGAAAGCCTTTTCTTCATTGACGGCGATTTCACAAAGGTAGTAAGCAGTGCTTCGCTGAAATTCAAGGCTCTGCCGAAAAGATACACGGCAGGGTACTATAAAGTAAACACTGCAGTGCTGAATGTGCGCTCAGGTGCAGGCACCAACTTTAAAAAGGTGGGCACATTGCTGAAAAACAAAAAAATCCGCATCACCTCCACCGAGGGTAACTGGGGCAAATTCGGCGAAAACAAATGGGTCTGCCTTGACTATTGTGAGGCAACAAAATGAGCGACACCGTAATTATTGCTCTCATCAGCCTTGCAGGCACACTTTTCGGCAGTTTCGCAGGCATTGTCACCTCAGGAAAGCTGACAAATTACCGTATAAGCGAGCTTGAAAAACGGGTTGACAAGCTTCACGGACTTATAGAAAAAACTCATAATCTTGAAAAACAGACCTCAATAGGTCAGGAAAAAATCCGCCTTATAGAGCAACGTGTGGGCACTCTCGAAAAGGCGGCTATGCAGATAAACTAAAAGGAGATTTTTTATGAATTTTGATATTACAGACATAATTGAAGGTGTGATTGCTCTCATCGGCGCAGTCATCAGCGCTTTTCTCATCCCCTATATTAAAACTCAGCTCAGTGAAAGCAAGCGTGCAAAGCTCAGCTTCTGGCTCAAGGTGGCAGTAGAAGCCGCCGAACAGCTTTTCGGCAGCAAAGCGGGTCAGCAGAAAAAGGAATATGTTGTGTCCTTTCTTCTGTCAAAGGGACTTGTTTTTGATGTTGACGAGGTGACGGCACTTATTGAGAGTGAAGTATATAAGCTGACAGGGAAAAGCGAATAGCAAAAAATTATCCCGCCGATATTCGGCGGGATTTGCTCATTTTATTTAAGAAACTCAAGCACTTCTGTGAGATGCTTTTCGTCAACCATGTCAAAGCCTTCCTCAAACTTCTGAGCAACCTCTTTTCCCTTGGGGTCGTCAGTTTCCGCGAGCTTGCTTTTCATCATTTTGACCATCATGCCCATCATCATCTTATACATACCCGTCAGCTTTTTAATATCGAAAGCGCCGGGCAGTGAGAAAAAGGGCTCGGTTATGGCATTCTTTTCCTTGATATCGCCGTCTTGCTTTTCGCTTTTCATCATACCAACGGCAATAACTGCTTTGAGGCTGCCGAATTTCTCCCGCGCCTCTTTGAGGCCCTGCAAAGCACCTGCCATTACCCAGCCGATGAAAATAATCTCGGCTCCCTCAGGTACACTGCCGCAATCTCTGAAATCATAAGCACTGAAGCCTGTTTTTTCACTTAGCATTTGGGCATAAGCCTTTGCTGAGCCTGTGTTTGAAACGTAAACTATTGCTGTCATTTTAATGTCCTTTTTTATTATTCGATGGGGAGGTTAAAGCAGTGCATATGAAGACCGCTCTGAAGTCTCAGAGGCTCTGCAGCCTTGAAGGGAGTACCCTCGGCGTGAACCTGATTGAGAAGCATAACGGAAGCAAGAAGACCTATTTCAGCCTGTGACTTGTGGCACTTGATAGACTTCATCTTAATTTCTTCAAAGTCTGTGATGTCGATAATGGTGTTGGGCTTATCTGTGTAATAGAAGCCGATACCGCCTACCTTCCATGCATCGTCACGGAATTTGCCGTCGATGAATTCGGGATAGAAGTTACATTCAGCATCCATACAAGCATACTTAACAGCCATGCCTACCTTGATGTGGTCGCTGTGGCACTCTGAAGCAAGGTTGGGATCTGCTGTGATAACGAAATCAGGCTTTATTCTTCTGATAACTTCCATAATCTTAAGAGAAATTTCTCTTACGGAGTTGTCATTCTTATCTGCAAAGCCTAAGAAGCCTGCATTCTTTATATCAAGGCAACGCTGTGCAGCAAGAGCTTCCTTCTGGCGTGTGGTCTGCACATTGTTTTCCTTACCTATATATTTGGGGTCAGCATACCTGTCGTCTGTAACGGTAAGCTCGTAAACTTCAACACCGATTGAACGAAGCCATGCCATTGTGCCGCCTGCAGCGATTTCATTGTCATCGGGATGAGGCTGAACAAAAAGCACTTTCTTACACTTACTTAAATCGGGAGGCGCGCAGAGAAGGTCAGCTGCAGCAGTAGCTACCTCGGCAACCTTTTTAGTTGCAACAAACTTAAGTGAAGCATTACGGTTTTTAAGGGTTTCCTTGATTTTCATATTGATTTCCTCCTGTTTGAATTTAACTATCTTTTATATTGTATATCAAATTGCGTCTTCCGTCAACTGATAAGGCGAAAAAACTGTCTCAATCTTTTTGTTGCAGCTTTCGGGAGAATATACCCAACGGTCTATAAAGTCACTGTCGTTATAATATTTCACCGGCTCGTTGGGGTACTGAGCATCAAAGGAGTCCACAATAATGAGCTTGATTTTCATTCTTTCGGGAATGAGATTTTTTATATATACACTTGCGTGCTGACCCGGCTCCACTCCCGGCACATATTCTGCAAGACCTGCAAGGTTGGGACGAAGCTCAACAAATATGCCGTACCTCTCAACAGAGCGCACTATTCCCGGCACTGTTTCACCGGGAGCAAAGTCGGCAGCATTTTCTTCCCATGTGCCGAGAAGCTCTTTATAGCTCAGGGTAATTCTGCCGTTTTCGTCAATAGCTTTCACAACGGCTTTTATTTTCTGACCCGGAGTAAATCTTGCCGAAGGGTGAGGTATGCGTGAAACGGAAATGCTGTCAATGGGCATCAGGGCAGAAATGCCTGCACCTATATCGGCAAAAACACCGAAGGCTTCCATATGGGTCACTGTGGCATCAATAATACAGCCGGGTACAAGACGGGAAATATAGTCTCTCATACAGTCCTGCTGAACACTTTTTCTGCTCAGCATCGCATAAACCTCACCTCTTTCGTCAGTTTTAAAGTCAGTTATACGGCAAACGACAGGTTTATTCACGCGGGAAATTATGGCAATGTCCCTCACAGAGCCGTCGTCTATGCCTATTGCACCCTCATCTCTGGGAATAATCCCTTTCATCACGCCTAAATCCACATGAAGATTGTGATCCTTATCGCAGACAGTGGCTCTCGCTTCAAGCACCCTGCCGCTGTAGTAAGCCTCCTTGAGTGCGGCCTTTGAGGAGAGAATATTTTTATTCTCAAGCGTTGTGATCAGATAGTTTTCAGGAAAATACTTTTTCATTTTTAAAACCCTTTCTGTTTTTAATTGCAATTTGATTTATATGCATCTGAGCCGCGAAATATTTTCATCGGCATTTTTATTAAGTTACTGTTGATATTCTTAGATGTAATGTGCTATAATATATAGATAATATGCGCTTTGCGTTCTGAGGTGAAATAATGGATATTCAAGTTGGCGATAACCTTATTATGAAAAAAAATCATCCCTGCGGAAACAATGAGTTTACCGTTCTGCGCTCAGGCATGGACTTTAAGCTTGAATGCAAAAAATGCGGTCACGTCGTTATGGTACCCAGACTCAAAGCTGAGAAGAATATAAAGAAAGTCATCAGAGAGGGCGAAAGCTTGTAATTTCGCCTCCCCGTAAATAATCTTTGACCGATAGGGAGAATGTTATGCTTAATAAATTAGTTCTGGTTGAAGAACGCTTCGACACAATAAGCGAAATGCTCTATGATCCTGCCGTTATAGCAGACCTGGAGAATTACAGCACTCTTTTGAAGGAGCATAAAAATCTTCAGCCAATAGTTGATAAATACAGAGAATACAAAACTGCCGAGGCAACACTTAATGAATCGAGAACCCTTCTCGATGAGGGCGGTCTTGACAAGGACTTCCGCGAAATGGTGCAGGAGGAGTTTGAAACTGCAAAAGAAGACACGGCAAGAATATATGAGGAGCTTAAAATATTGCTTCTGCCCAAGGATCCCAATGACGAGAGAAACGTTATCGTTGAAATCCGCGGAGGTGCAGGCGGTGAGGAATCTGCTCTTTTTGCAGGGGTACTTTACAGAATGTACTCTATGTACGCCGAGGCAAGACGTTGGAAAATCGAGGTGCTTTCCTCCAACCCCACAGAGCTTGGCGGCTTCAAGGAAGTCAGCTTTATGATAAGCGGTGAGGGTGCATATTCACGCTTCAAGTTTGAGAGCGGTGTTCACCGTGTGCAGAGAGTGCCCGAAACGGAAACTCAGGGTAGGATTCACACCTCAACGGCAACTGTTGCAGTGCTGCCCGAGGCTCAGGATGTTGATGTTGAAATCAATCCCTCAGATTTGCAGATAGACACATAGCGTGCCAGCGGTGCAGGCGGTCAGCATGTTAATAAGACCGAATCCGCTATTCGTATCATCCATATTCCCACAGGCACAATCGTGGAGTGTCAGGACGAAAGAAGCCAGCACAAAAACAAAGACAAGGCTATGAAAATTCTGCGCTCGAGAATTCTTGAGGCTGAACGAGAAAAGCAGATGTCCTCAATTGCCGACGAGAGAAAATCTCAGGTAGGTACCGGCGACAGAAGCGAAAGAATAAGAACATATAATTACCCCCAGGGAAGAATTTCAGACCACAGAATAGGTCTTACCATATATAAACTTGAGCAATTCTTAAACGGTGACCTTGATGAGGTTATTGATGCACTCATAACCTATGACACTGCCGAAAAGCTCAAAAGTGAAAGCTAAGTGATAAAATGACAACTCTTTATTTAAGCAACTCACAAGAGGATATCCTTAAAGCCGCCCGCCTTCTTAAAGATGACGGCATAGTTGCCATACCCACGGAGACGGTTTACGGTCTTGCGGGCAATGCCCTTAAGGGAAGCTGTGTCAAAAAAATATTCGAGGCTAAAGGCAGACCATCGGACAATCCTCTCATTGTGCATATAAGTGATATTTCTCAGTGGAAACCTCTTGTGAAGGCTATCCCTGAAAGCGCAATGGCTCTTGCAGAGAAATTCTGGCCCGGCCCTCTTACAATAATACTGCCCAAGTCGGATATTATCCCCGACGAAATATGCGGCGGTCTTGACACCGTTGCAGTGAGAATGCCATCGGATAAAACGGCAAGAGCAATAATTGATGCCTGCGGTTTTCCTCTTGCAGCCCCCTCTGCCAACACCTCGGGTAAGCCGAGTCCCACTCTCGCCTGCCATGTAAAGGCTGACCTTGACGGCAAAATTGACGGCATTGTTGACGGCGGTGAATGCAGCGTGGGAATAGAATCCACCGTTATATCTCTTGCTACGGATGTACCCCGACTTTTAAGACCCGGCGGAATAACTCCTGCAATGCTCACAGAGGTGCTGGGTGAAATTGAAATTGACGATGCAGTCTATAACAAGCTTCAGGAGGGTGCCGTTGCAGCTTCTCCGGGAATGAAATATAAACACTATTCCCCCGGTGCTGAGGTTATCCTCATAAAAGGCAGCTATGAAAATTATATAAACTACGCGCGCAAAAATGCCGATGAAAACACTGCTCTTTTATGCTTTGAAGGCGAAGAGGTTCCTGACATAAAATGTGTCACCTACGGCAAAAAAGATGACCCTTCCTCTCAGGCAAAGCATATCTTCGATGCCCTGAGAACTCTTGACGAAATAGGTGCAAAAAAGGTCTTTGCCCGTTTCCCTGAAAATGACGGCGTAGGTCTTGCGGTATTCAACCGTCTTGTGCGCGCCGCAGCTTTCAACATTATTGAAGTGTGAGGTGTAAAATATGCTCACAATAGGACTTACAGGGAAAACAGGTGCAGGCAAAAGTACCGTAGCTGCCTATCTTAAAGAAAAGGGCTGCTATATAATTGACGGTGATGTCATAGCAAGACAGATAACAGAAAAAGGCTCGCCTGTACTTTTGCAGCTGCAGAAAGCCTTCGGCGAAGATATCCTTGATGAAAATGGTGAGCTTATAAGAAAGCGCCTTGCCGAGAGAGCCTTCTACTCAAGGGAAAACACAGACCTTCTCAACAGCATCACTCACCCCGCAATAAAGAAACGCTGCGAGGATGAAATTGAAAAAGCCACCAAAGAAGGCTACACCGTTTGTGTTATTGATGCGGCGGCACTTCTTGACAGCAGCTGTAAAGATCTTTGCCAAAAAATTGTTGTGGTCACTGCTCCCGAAGAAATTCGCCTTAAAAGAATTCTCGAGCGTGACGGAATAACCACCGAGCAGGCCATTACAAGAATAAAAGCACAGAAAAGTGACGAATATTATTTCAGCTATGCTGATATAATAATAAGAAACTATCCGCCATATGATAATGACGAAAGCAACTACAACGAACTTTGGGAGCTGATAAATTGAAAATTAAAAAATTTATCGCCCTCATTCTCACAGTCGTAACCCTTGTGACAGTTTTTTACTTCGGCAGTGTGTCGGTGCTTAAAACATTATATCCCGTGAAGTTTGCCGATTATGTCGAAACGTACTCCGCCGAAAACAATCTTTCTTCCTTTTTTGTTTATGCCGTTATCGAGTGCGAAAGCGGTTTCGACCCTGAGGCAGTGTCCTATGTGGGTGCAACGGGACTTATGCAGATTATGCCCGATACCTTTCAGTGGATAAACTCAAGACTCGGTGAAAAGAGAGATTATTCCGAGGCTGTGGTGCCGGAGGTTTCAATAAAATACGGCTGTCACTTATACGGGTACCTGATGAATAAATATGAAAACGAAGAAACTGCCCTTGCCGCCTATCATGCAGGCACGGGCAACACCGATAAATGGCTCAAAGATGAGAGATATTCCGCAGACGGAAAAACTCTGCACACCATTCCCTTCCCCACAACGGCAAAATATGTTAAAAAGGTTATGAAAACCAAAAATATATATGAAAAACTATATGACAGAAAGGATGCATAAATTATGTCAAATGAAAAAAACACAGCAGACCTTCTCAGAGAAGAGCTTTGCTTCGAGAAAAAACACTTCAGCCTGCAGATGAGCGATGAAGAAATTGCAAAAGCAGACGATTTCTGCGAGGGCTATAAGGATTTCTTAGCCACTGCTAAAACTGAAAGAGAATGTGTTGACTATATGATTGAAAAGGCTGAGGCTCAGGGCTTCACTGCTTTCGACAATAAAAAGACATACAAGGCAGGAGATAAGGTTTACCTCAACAACAGAGGCAAGAGCATTATCCTTGCAGTTATTGGTAAGAAGGGTGTAAGTGAGGGTGCAAAAATTGTTGCAGCTCACATTGACTCACCCCGTCTTGACCTCAAGCCTACTCCCCTTTATGAGAGTGCAGACCTTGCTTACTTCAAGACCCACTACTACGGCGGCATCAAGAAGTATCAGTGGGTTGCTATGCCCCTCTCACTTCACGGTGTTATGATTAAAAGAGACGGCACAAGCGTTAAAATCAATATCGGAGAAAAACCGGGCGAGCCTAAATTCGTTATCACAGACCTTCTGCCCCACCTTGACAAGGAGCAGTCAAAGAGAACTCTTTCCGAGGGCATCCGAGGCGAGGAGCTTAATATCCTCATTGGCTCAAGACCCTTCAAGAGTGACAGCGGCAGCGAGCTTGTGAAGCTCAACGTGCTTAAAATTCTCAACGAAAAATATGGCGTAACAGAAAAAGATTTCATCTCAGCAGAACTTGAGCTTGTACCCGCTCTGGAAGTTAGCGACATCGGCTTTGACAGAAGTCTTATCGGCGCATACGGTCACGACGACAGAGTCTGTGCTTACCCTGCCGCAATTGCCGCTTTCAATATCGAAGCTCCCGAGCATACCGTTGTTTCAGTTCTTGCCGACAAGGAAGAAATCGGTTCAGACGGCAACACAGGTCTCAACTCAGCATTTATGAAATATTTCATCTGTGACCTTGCAAAAATGGAAGGTCTTGAGGGCAGAGATGTGCTTTCAATGTCAGAATGTCTCTCAGCAGACGTAAATGCAGGCTTCGACCCCACCTTCCCCTCAGTTCATGATAAATATAACTGCTGCACACTCAACAACGGCTGTGTTATTACAAAATACACAGGCTCAAGAGGCAAGAGCGGCACATCAGATGCAAGCGCCGAGTTTATGGGCAAAATCCGCCATATTCTCGATGAGGCAGAGGTTTCATGGCAGATTGGCGAGCTTGGTGCAGTTGACGAAGGCGGCGGCGGTACCGTTGCAAAATATGTTGCAAACCTTAACATCGATGTTGTTGACCTTGGTGTACCCGTGCTTTCAATGCATGCACCTTATGAAATAGTATCAAAGGCTGACGTTTACAGCACTTACAGAGCCTGCTTTGAATTCTTTAAGTCATAATTCGGGTATTATGCATATAATACATCAATATTCACTCGTATTTGCATAAAAATTCAATAAATATTCAATTTTGCTATTGACTTTTGCATAAAAATGCTTATAATGTAGCATAGTTTAAAAATCAAACGAATGGAGATAAAGAAAATGAAAGAAATCAAGAAAATTGTCCTTGCTTATTCAGGCGGACTTGACACATCAATTATCATTCCCTGGCTCAAGGAAAACTATGAAGGCTGTGAGGTTATTGCAGTTTCAGGTGACGTAGGTCAGGCTTCAGAGCTTGAAGGCCTTGAAGAGAAGGCTCTCAAGACAGGCGCAAGCAAGCTTTACATCGAAGACCTCAACAAGGAATTCGTTGAAGATTACATCTACCCCACACTCAAGG
>JAZTYQ010000029.1:0-4762 GCA_045637065.1 Acutalibacteraceae bacterium | reverse complement strand
CCTCCGACTTAGATAATATACTAATTATGGTCTCAATATGTTAAAATAAGTTGAGAAAATGAATTTTAAGTCCCTTATATTGACAAACCCATTTCAGTGAGATATCATAAAATTGCAGCTTTGGCGGCGGCTCCATTAAATCGCATTTGCGATTTACGGCTGCCGCAGGCAGACGAACCGAACACAGTTCGGTTATGGAGCCGCCTACCGCTGACCATTTCGGCGGGAAGAGACTTTTTTTCGGCTCACACCAAAACGGATACAATCCGGAGCGAAGCTCCCCATAACTTCTAACTCCTCACTCCTGACTTTTAACTAATAACCGGAGGTTACCGATGGAACTCATAACATCAATTTCAAGAATAGTGCTTCCGCTGATTACGGCGGTGCTTCTTATAAAGTGCATACTCACCTTGTGGCTTGGTCACCCGAAGGAGAAGACCTACGGCTACATCACGGATATGCTCAGCGGTGAAAGGCACGCCCTTAATATGTGGGAAACCTCTATAGGCAGAGGTGCTTCCTGCGACATAACCGTCAATTACGACAGCATTTCACGAGTGCAGGCGGTTATCACAAGGCGCATTGACGGCTGGTATATCTATGACACTCTATCCAAGTCGGGCAACAAAGTTAACGGCCATAAAATTGAAAAAAAGCAGACTATGGAAAACGGCGACATCATCACAATGGGCAAGGTGCGTTTTCGCTTTGAAATTGCCGATGACCCTGTTATAAGAGTTGGCAAGCAGAAGAAAAAAGCCGCTAAAAAGGCTGCACAGCAAGCTGCTCAGAGCAAGGCGCAGCCTGAAATTCCACAACAGGGTACGCGAGTGAGAACGGCGTCAACTGCAAGCGGCGCATCCGCCCCCCAGAGAAGAACACGTCCTGACACCTACACGGTGGAAACACCCAAGGCACCCAAGAAGACAGTCAGAAGAATAACTCAGCATTGCCTTGTGAATAAGGATACGGGTGAGATTTTCATTCTCTGCGGCAACGAGGTAAAAATAGGCACGGGCAGGCGCTGTGATATAAAGCTGACAAGCAAGGCAGCGGCTAAGCTTCACGCTATGGCTGTGCTTTATGAAGACGGTTGGGCAATTGAAGATGCAGGTACGGGCAGAACTGCCCTTAACGGCAAGAGAGTAACATCACCTCAACTCCTCTTTGACGGTGACATAATTTCCCTTGCAGATGAAAGACTTTATTTCGTGGTCAAGACTAAAACAGTATCGTGAGGTGAGAAGTATTGCAAAACTCAAAACCCGTTAAAAATATCAGCAGAGGCGATAAAGTCAGACGAAAATACAAATATGTTGACAGAAGCTTTATCCTTTTTCTGCTCACATCATTTCAGGTTATATCCTTCACTCCCGTAATTTTCGGCGGTGAAGCGGTGGACTACAAGGTTGCAGGTCTGCTTCTCATATATATACTCTTTGAGTGGGTCTATGTGGGCTTTATGAGGGCGGCAGTGAAAAAGGTCAACTTTGAGCTGGAGTTTATAGCCTTCTTTTTAAGCGGCATCGGACTTTGCCTTCAGGCGAGTGTTGCCCCCTCGGGTATGCTCAAGCAGCTTATAACCGTAGTTGCAGGTGTTATAGTCTATGATATTCTTCTGTGGTTTATTATGGATGTTAAAAGAGTTATGTTTGTCAGAACACCTCTTGCAATTTTTGCACTTTTGTTCCTTGCCGGCTCCTTCATTTATATCAGACAGTTTGTGGGTGCAATAAACGGCGCATATAACTGGCTGTCCTTTCAGGGCTTTTCAATTCAGCCCTCGGAGTTTGTGAAAATTGCCTTCATCTTCGTGGGTGCGGCAACTCTCGATAAGCTTGTTACGGCAAAGAATATCTATATGTATGTCATTTTCTCAATGGGCTGCATCGGTGTGCTTTTCCTTATGAAAGACTTTGGTACTGCACTCATATTTTTCTTCACCTTTATAGTTATATCCTTTATGCGCTCAGGTGATATCAGAACAATAATATTCATCTGTGCTGCGGCACTTATAGGTGCAGTGCTTATCATTTATTTCCGTCCTCACGTTGCGGCACGCTTTGCCGCCTACAGACACGTGTGGGAGGATATTTACGGCGCAGGCTATCAGCAGACAAGAGTGCTTATCTATGCCGTTTCGGGAGGCCTTTTCGGTCTTGGTGTAGGTAACGGCGCGCTCAGGCACGTTTACGCTTCAACCACTGACCTCATCTTCGGTCTTATCTGTGAGGAAATGGGGATATTCATCGCTTTCTCAGTTGTGCTTGCCTTTGCGTTTATTGCAATTTATGCAGTTATCAGCTCGAAGAGCGCACCCTCAACCTTTTATTCAATAGCTGCCTGCTCTGCATCGGCTATGCTTCTTTTCCAGATTTGTCTTAACATTTTCGGCATAACGGATTTGCTGCCCCTGACAGGTGTAACCTTACCCTTTATCAGTCAGGGCGGTTCAAGTATGATATGCTCCTGGGCGCTTTTTGCTTTCATAAAGTCGGCAGATATAAGGGCATATCCCACACTTTATAAAACATAAGGAGGCGAGGATATGCGAAACACTACAAAACGAACCTACATAATAATTTTTCTCATTGTCGCCTTTTTTGCAGGTCTTGGCATAATGCTCTATTCCTTTATCTCCGAGGGTGATGTATGGGTTGCCAACAGGGCAAACGGTCTGATTTATAAAGGCGGAGAGCTGACCGTTGCAGGCACTATCTATGACAGTGACGGAGAAATTCTTGTCTCAACTGAAAATGGCAAGAGAAAATATAACTCCAACTATAACAAGCGCCTTTCAACTCTGCACGTTGTGGGTGACTCGGCAGGGTACATTGCCACGGGAGTGCAGACTCTCTACCGTTCAAACTTAATAGGCTACAACTTTGTTGACGGCATTTATAAAACCCTTTCAAGCGATGAGGGCGTGGATATAAAGCTGACAATTGATGCCGATGTTTGCGCTGAGGCTTACAGTGCCATGGCGGGCAAAAAGGGTACCGTAGTGGTCTATAACTATGAAACGGGTGAGGTTGTGTGCATGGTTTCTGCACCAACCTATGACCCCAATAACAAGCCTTCGGATATAAACACAAACACCACAGGCAAATATGACGGCATCTATATGAACAGGGCAATTTCGGGCGTATTCACTCCCGGTTCAACCTTCAAGGTGGTTACGGCTATATGCGCTATTGAGAATATCCCCGACCTTTATTCAAGAAAGTTCAAGTGTACGGGTAAAAAGACCTTCGGCAGCGGAGATGTTATCTGCAACGGCACTCACGGTACTCTCACCTTTGAAAGAGCCCTCAATGTTTCCTGCAACAGTGTTTTCTCTGAGCTTGCAAATGAAGTGGGCAAGGATAAGCTGACGGAAACCGTAAGAGCGCTGGGCTTCGGCAAAAATGTGACTGTAAGCAAGGCAAAGACAGTACGCAGCACCTTTGATGTGTCGGGCAGCACCAAGCTGGACCTCGGCTGGGCAGGCATAGGACAATATACCACTCTTGTGAACCCTTGTCAGATGCTGATGTTTATGGGTGCAATTGCAAACGGCGGTAAGGCTATGACGCCCTATATCGTTGAGGAATCCTCAGAGATAGTTGACAGCAAAAACAGAGTTAACACAAATATCAAGCTCGGCGAGGAAACTGCCTCAAAGGTGAAAAAGCTTCTTCGCTCAAATGTGAAAAACTATTACAGTGACAATAAATTCCCCGGCCTTGAAATGTGCGGAAAAACCGGTTCAGCAGAGGTGTCAAACGGTAAGAGCCACGCCTGGTTTGTCGGCTTCAGCAATAAAGCGGGCTTCCCCTATGCCATAGTTGTCTGCCTTGAAAACGGCGGACTTGGCTACACCCACGCCATACCCGTTGCAAACAGAGTTATGCAGAAGGTTTTAAAGGAAGTCTCCTGATTATAATTGACAAACGGGGACAATAATGATAAAGTATAAAGGTCAGTTAAACTGATTTGAAGAAAATATTACTAAACGGAGGGTTTTAAAATGAATCTTAAAGGTACAAAAACAGAACAGAATCTTCTTGAGGCATTCGCAGGCGAATCTCAGGCAAGAAACAAGTATTCATATTTTGCTTCAAAGGCAAAGAAGGAAGGTTATCAGCAGATTGCCGCTATCTTTGAGCAGACAGCAAACAACGAAAAAGAACACGCTAAGATGTGGTTCAAGCTTCTTGGCGGCTTAGGCGACACAGCAGAAAACCTTGCAGCAGCTGCAGCAGGTGAAAACTACGAGTGGACAGATATGTATGACCGTATGGCAAAAGAGGCTGAAGAAGAGGGCTTTACTGAAATAGCTGCAAAATTCAGAATGGTTGCTGAAATTGAAAGAAGCCACGAAGAAAGATACCGCGCACTTCTTAACAATGTTGAAATGCAGGCTGTGTTTGAGAAGAGCGAAGAAACCATGTGGGAATGCCGCAACTGCGGTCACCTTGTAATGGGCAAGAAGGCTCCCGAGGTTTGCCCCGTATGTGCTCATCCTCAGAGCTACTTTGAAGTACGCAAGGAAAATTATTAATCATCAAGGCGTTTTTGATTCTTTTTCCGCGGTAGGAAAAAGAATGCCTCGCGGCGAGCGCAATGAAATGAAAAATGCAAAAATTGGGGACGCGGGTGAATACTCGCGTCTCTTTTGTTTTATCCCACCAATATGATCAGATAAAATTTAAAGCGATAGTTTATTACTATCGCTTTTGCTTGTCTATACAATATTCAATTAACATATTTTTCATTT
>JAZTYQ010000028.1:0-2975 GCA_045637065.1 Acutalibacteraceae bacterium | reverse complement strand
AACAAGTATGACATTATCATTATGGACCCGCCCTCATACGGCAGAGGTCCCGGCGGTGAAGTGTGGAAGCTTGAGGATGAGGTTTATTCCTTTGTTGAGCTTTGCAGTGAGCTTTTATATGAGGATTCACTTATGATGCTCATCAATTCCTACACAACAGGTCTTTCTTCATCGGTTATGGAGTATATTTTAGGTGCCGTTGTGAAAAAGAAACTGGGCGGCAAGGTTTCCTCATCTGAGATAGGTCTTCCCGTTACCGACAGCGGTATGATTCTTCCCTGCGGTGCAAGTGCAATATGGGAAAAAGAATAATCCCTTATTTTTTAACTTTATATAAGGTAGTTGACTTAAATGTATTATATAGACTTCAGAGATGTCACCTTCGGTTACGGTGAGGATGACGAAGATATTAAAAAAGAGGAATATGTTCTCGAGCATCTTAATCTCTCAATTGATAAAGGAGATTTTGTTGCTGTCCTCGGTCATAACGGTTGCGGCAAAAGTACTCTTGCAAAGCTCTGCAACGGTATAAATATCCCCACCGCGGGCAGTGTTTTCGTTGACGGAATTGACACAAAAGACGAAGAAAAAATAAACGAAATCCGTCAGAGGGTTGGTATGGTTTTCCAAAATCCCGATAATCAGATTGTTGCAACAATTGTTGAAGACGATGTTGCATTCGGTCCCGAAAACTTAGGCGTTGAGCCCGCAGAAATAAGAAGACGCGTTGACGAAGCTCTCAAGAATGTAGGTATGTACGATTTTCGCCTTTCTGAGCCTCACAAGCTTTCCGGCGGACAGAAGCAGAGAGTTGCAATTGCAGGCATTATTGCTATGAAGCCTCAGTGTATAGTTCTCGACGAACCTACATCAATGCTTGACCCCAGAGGAAGGCGCGAGGTAATGGAAACGGTAAAGATGCTCAATGAGGATTTCGGCATAACCGTAGTTTTCATCACACACTATATGGACGAAGCCGCAAAGGCAAAGAGGGTTATAGTTATGGATGAGGGCAGAATTATTCTTGACGGCACACCTAAAGAGGTTTTCAGAAATGTTGACACTCTCAAAAGAGTAGGTCTTGATGTACCCGAAGCAACACTTCTCACTCACGAACTCAAAAAAGAAGGCATAGACCTTCCTGACGATATACTTACAATAGACGAACTTTGTGAAGAAATTACCCGCACTGTGGAGGCTTTAAATTGAGCATAGTACTTGAAACAAAAGACTTGAGCTATATTTATTCCAAGGGCACAACCTCTCAGGTTGATGCCATAAGGGATATCTGCCTTAAAATAGAAGAAGGTGAGCTTGTTGGCATTATCGGTCACACAGGCTCAGGCAAAAGCACCCTTATTCAGCACTTCAACGGCCTTTTAAAGGGTACGGGAGGCACTGTGTTGCTTGAGGGCAAGGATATATGGGAGAACAAAAAAGAAATAAAGCAGGTGCGCTTTAAGGTGGGCATATGCTTCCAGTATCCCGAATATCAGCTTTTTGAAGAAACCGTTTACAGAGATATAGCCTACGGCCCGAAAAATATGAAGCTTTCTGATGATGAAATTGATAAGAGAGTAAGAAGTGTTATTAAGTTTGTGGGTCTTGATGAAAGCTATCTTGACAAGTCACCCTTTGAGCTTTCAGGCGGTGAAAAAAGACGAGTTGCAATTGCAGGGGTTATGGCTATGGAGCCTCAGGTGCTTATTCTTGACGAGCCTTGTGCAGGTCTTGATCCCAAGGGCAGAGATACTATACTTTCACTCATAAGAGAATATCAGAAAAAAACGGGCAGCACACTGCTGGTGGTTTCTCATTCAATGGAGGATATCTCCAAAATTGCCACTAAAATTCTTGTTATGAATCAGTCCCGTCTTGCATATTACGACAGTGTTGATGCTGTTTTCTCCCATGCAGACGAGCTTAAAGATATGGGACTTAACATTCCTCAGCTTACGGAGCTTTTCATAAAGCTCAGAGCAAAGGGCTATGATGTACCCGCAGATGTTTATACCCTCGAAAAAGCCAAAAATGAGCTGATGAAGCTTATGAAAGGGGGCAGAGCATAATGTCAATGATAAGTGATATCACCATAGGTCAGTATTATAAGGGAAATTCCCTCGTTCACAGACTTGATGCAAGAATGAAAATCATACTTACGGCGCTGTTTATAGTTATGATTTTTATGAGCAAAAACTTCCTTGCTTTAGGTTTTATGTTTCTGTTTGTACTTTTCAGCGTGCTTATGTCACAGGTACCCCTGAAAATGTTCCTCAAGTCCTTGAAACCTATTATTCCCATTGTGCTGTTTACCTCAGTGATAAACATTTTCTATATCGGCGGAGGTACGGAGCTTTTGGCTATTGGTCCTCTTAAAATAACCTCAAAGGGGCTTATAACAGCAGCTTTTATGACTGTAAGAATTATCTGTCTTATAATAAGCAGTTCAATTCTTACCTATACTACGGTGCCCACACAGTTGACGGATGCAATTGAGAGACTTCTCTCACCGCTCAAGGTTTTGCATATACCCGTTCATACTCTTGCTATGATGATGACCCTGGCTCTGAGATTTATCCCCACACTTATTGAGGAAATTGAGCGTATCACCAATGCACAGAAGGCAAGAGGTGCCGACTTTGAAAGCGGAAGCTTCCTTGAAAAAATAAAAGCACTTATTCCTATTCTTATCCCTCTTTTTGTTTCGGCGTTCAGACGTGCTTATGAGCTTGCCTTTGCAATGAGCTGTCGCTGCTACACAGGGGGAGAGGGCAGAACAAGAATGAAGCAGATGAAATACAGCCTTAAAGACGGCGTAGCCTTTATCGTCTTTGTCATAGGCATTACAGGCGTAGTGCTTCTCAACCAGTATTTCGGAGCGATTAGTTAACTATGTTTAACTATAAGCTTATTATGAGCTATGACGGTACACCTTATCATGGCTGGCAGATGCAGGAAAATGCAATAAGCGTTCA
>JAZTYQ010000027.1:0-2046 GCA_045637065.1 Acutalibacteraceae bacterium | reverse complement strand
TCAAAAGCAGGAAGTGAATTTTCGGGAGCAAGAGCAGAAACACCTCTGTGAGCTGTAAGATAAACAGGGTCTGCTTCGCTGCCTATATTATGCTCGGAAAGTGAGATAAGCTCCTTGGGCTGATTGAAAATTTTTGCTATGTGCACAAAAGGCAAATAAGGGCACATATAAAGAGGAACAAGTGCGAGAGTGATGATTTTGTTGATAAACGGAATCATAAATTAACACCTTTCAAAATAAAATTATGCGGTTAATTGTATCACTTTTCCTCTAAAAAAACAACACCCCTGATATTCTGCAGATATTTTTTCGTTGCTTTTAACAAAAGCCACCTTTCCAAATTGTTCTTAATAACGAAATTAAATTCTGTAATTGAAAACAAATTTAATCAATGCTAAAATTGTTTATACAAATAAATAAAAGGAGAATTTATTCTGCCATGAATTTCCTGTTTAAAATTATCGGACTATTACTCGCAATTATCACCCCGTTGGCATCACTTATCGTTGTTGATCCGACCGTTCCGTTCGACAAAGAAATCGGCATTGTCGAAGAAAAGGTCGGCGGATACATGAAGGGTGTCTGCCACGCTGAGCCGCAGTATGATCTGCTCAAAGGCGCTAATATCGGCTGGATTCGTGACGATATCCCCTTTGCATTCAATAAAGACGGTTCACTTTCACAAAGCTACATCAACTGGAAAGCCGAAACAAAGGCTTATGCTGATAACGGTCTGAAGGTTATGGCTATCACACCCTATCCCGAAGACTTTATCGAATACGGTCTTGACCCGAGAGACCCTGCAAACAAAGAGGCTATTCAGGACATCGCAAGATTCTACCTCAACGACCTTAAAGATATCGTCGGTGCTTTCCAGATTACAAACGAAATGGGCATTGACAGATTCACACTGCCGCTTACACTTGAAGAAGCTGCAGACTTTATCGGCATGCAGCTTGAAGCAATGTATCCCGACAGAGGCGACATCATTATCGGATACAACCTCGGCGGTCTTGCAATACTTCAGCTGCCCGGACTTATGAAAGAATATCACCAGTACTGCGACTATGTAGGACTTGATATGTATCTCGGCTGCTTCGAGCCTGTGCTCAAGAACCCGAACCAGTATATCACCATACTCAACTTCGTAAGAAGAATCACAGGCAAGCCTATCATTATGTGTGAATTCGGCTACATAGGCCTCGGTGAGCAGAAAACAAAGGAAGAAAAGCAGGCAATCCTTGAAGGCTACGGTTTCAGCAGCGAGAAGGAGGCACGCGAAAACATTGACGAATTTATCGCCAACCTTCCGCCTGACCTTGCCGACGAATTTGACAAATACGCTGATGAAACACCTGAATACAGAGCAAGTCAGATGTTTGACGGCGAATATTCAAACCACCTTTACAGAGAGTTGCCCGAAGGCTTCGGTCTTTACGGATTCCCCCATACACCTGAGGGACAGGCAGATTTCTTCTCATATGTTATTCCCAAGGTACGCAACCTCGACTACGTTGTAGGCTCATTCATTTACTGTTGGGAAGACAGCGGCGACTGCTACGTCTGCGGTCAGACGGATTGCCCCGTTGAAACAAAGTGGGGTCTTATTGACGGCGAAGGAAACCCGAAACCCTCTTACTACGCTGTAAAAGAAGCATTTGCAGACTAACAATATATAAAAGGCGGATAAACTTATGCACAAGAAATTAGCACTTACCCCACCGATGGGATGGAACAGCTGGGACTGCTACGGCGCTGCGGTAAACGAAGAGCAGCTGCTTGCCAACGCAGACTATATGGCAGAGCACCTTAAAGACTACGGCTGGGAATACGTCGTTTGTGACATTCAGTGGTCAGAACCGACAGCCGACAGTTTTTATTATCACTATTTTGCTCCGCTGTGTATGGACGAATATTCACGTCTTATCCCTTCGGTTGAACGTTTCCCGTCTTCTGCAAACGGAAAAGGTTTCAAACCAATTGCCGATTACATACATTCTCTTGGCCTTAAATTCGGTATTCATATCATGAGAGGTATTCCCCGTC
>JAZTYQ010000026.1:0-2579 GCA_045637065.1 Acutalibacteraceae bacterium | reverse complement strand
TTTTGACTTGATGTCAACCCAGTGCCAGTCCATATCAACCGTTGCAACAGTTATGGGAATTTCGGCATCCTTGAATTTATCCATAAGGGTGAGATATTCTTCCTGAGTGTAAGCCTTATATCTGCTCCACCAGTTTGAAAGTGCATATCTGGGAATAAGAGGCACCTTGCCTGTGAGCTTATAAAGGTCTGTTGTGGCACCTATGTAGTTGTTGCCGTAAGCGAAGTAGTAGATGTCGCTTTCCTTGTTTTCTCTGGGAAGAATAGTACCGTCTTCTTTGAGTACAAGAGTATCACTGTCGTCGAGAAGGGCAACGCCACCGCGTGAGCATACACCGTCACCAAGAGTGATAATGCCTGCAGTGATATCGAGGGTGCGGCAGGTACCCTTAAGATTGCCTGCTTTATAGTCGGTAACTTCTCTTCCGTCACGAAGGGCAATACGTACCATCTTCTTTGAGGTGAGTGAGTAAAGGAAGTTGGCCTTTGTTGTTTTGATTTCAACAGTACCCTTGCCGTCTGTAACCTCAAATGAGGGCTTGTCAAAATCACGGAACCATACACTCTGTGTGGGCTCGTCGCAGAATTTACCTTTGGACTGCACTTCAACTCTTAAAAGGCAGGGTGTCAGAACTGTGAAACGCACATTTTTTCTGACAATGACACTGCTTTCGTAAGCCACGGGTGAACAGTCAATTTTAAAACGCTGTGAATATGTCTTCATAATATACTCCTTTGATTTTATTATGGTTTCATTATATAGCCCAACGAAGATAAAGTCAATAAATGAAGAATTAAAAACCAAATACGCGTTAAAAAATGCCGAAGACTTAAAAAGACTTGAATTGTTTTTTCTTTAGGTTTAATATGAATTTGCAAGGAGGGATTCCATGGAATTGAAAATTGTAATAGATAAAAACAGACCTGAGGAGGTAATAATTTATGCTCACAAAAAAAGTGAACTTATAAAAAGTATAGAGAACTTAGTTGAAAGATGTGAAAAAAACTTTGTTGCTTACGGTGACGGCTGTGTGAGAAAAATAAGCGCTGATGAAGTGTACTGTTTTGTTTCACGTGACAGTAAGGTTTATGCTCTGACTGAAAAGGAAAAGCTTTTGCTGAAAGAAAGACTCTATCAGATTGAAGAAAAGCTGGACGGTAATTTTGTTAAAATCAATCAGTCCTGCATAGGCAATATAAACAGGATAAAAAACTTTGATGTGTCTGTTTCAGGAACGCTTAAGGTTATATTCAAAAACGGATATACTGATTATGTGTCGAGAAGGCAGATGAAAATTGTTAAAGAAAGGTTTGGTATATGATTATGAATAAATATGTAAAAGAGTTTCTTTTAAGAGGAATGATGTTTTCGGGACTTGGTCCCATTGTTTTGGCTGTGATATATCTTGTGCTGTCTCAAACGGTGCAAGACTTCAGTCTCAGCGGCGGCGAAGTTTTTACGGGTATTGTATCAACTTATCTGCTTGCTTTTGTTCATGCAGGGGCAAGTGTGTTTAATCAGATTGAGCACTGGAGTGTGCCCAAAGCTCTGCTCTGCCACTTTGTAACGCTGTATGCAGCCTACGCTTTATGCTATGTTTCAAACTCTTGGATACCCTTTGTGCCCGAGGTGCTTATGATTTTTACGGCGGTGTTTGTTATAGTGTATTTTGCTGTGTGGATAACTGTTTATATTTGCACTAAAAACACAAGCAAAAAGCTTAACGGAAAACTTAACTGAAAATAAAAAAAGAGCTGTACATTCATACAGCTCTTTTTTATAATTGACTTTTAAAGTGCAGTAACCTCGCCAGGTCTGTCAAGGCTGAAGAGGTACTTTTTATTGTAATCCATACCGGCACACATAAGCATTGTTTTTTCGTTACAGTTGTAAACACTGCTCCAAAGAGTTATAACCTGATGCTTCAGAAGAGGATGCTGATAATTCAGCACACATTCGGAAAGAAGTGTCATAGCCTCGTCTTCTGTAAGAGTACCGTCAGAAAGTGCAAGCTTCTTTTCTATGCGCTCATATCTGTCATAGCCTCTGCCATCGTGGTTGTCACCGCCTGCGGTGAGAAAATAGTTTGTCAGAATAAGGCTGTCGCCTTCTTTTTTCTGGCGGATAACGTGCATCTTATTATCCACATACTCGATAATGGCGCTGCTGCCTGCTGCGTCGGCAAACTGATAGTGATAGTTTATAAAAAGAGAATCGTGCATATCGTAAGATGAGAAAAGCTCAATGGCTTCGTCAACGGTTGCACACTTATCAAGAACTGCACGAAGCACAACAGTGGTTATAATAGGCTTTTTGCCTGTCTTTTGCTTTGTAGCCTTGGACTTGATTTCAAGAACGCCACAGGCAAGACCCATTTCGTTGATGCCGTCCATAGCCATATATGGCGCACCCATAACACGAAGGGAATCACTGTGGTTTTTAAGACTGAGATACTTGGTTCCGTGAATGAAGAAGGTGCTGTCAACAACGCTCAGACTCCGGTAACCGCCTTCGGGTGCAGTCCAGCACACGACACAGGGTGCAGCCTTATAGTCGAAGTTTCTGCCGAAAATGAAGTC
>JAZTYQ010000025.1:0-7652 GCA_045637065.1 Acutalibacteraceae bacterium | reverse complement strand
ACAAGACGGTGAACGCCCATTTCGCTCTTGAGATAACCGTAAGCATTTTCACCTTCGATAACAACAACAGCACTCTTGAGTCCTGCTTCGTCACCGTCAAGGAAGTCAACAGTTGTGAACTTGAAGCCGTGCTTTGTTGCCCACTGACCATACATTCTGAAAAGCATCTGACACCAGTCCTGAGCCTCGGTGCCGCCGGCACCTGCGTGGAAGGTGAGAATTGCGTTATTGTTGTCATATTCACCTGAGAGAAGAGTTGCAAGAATCTGCTTGTCGAGTTCTTTTTCAACTGCTTCAACGCTGTTCTGACAATCTTCGAGAAGTTCAAGATCACCTTCTTCATCTGACAGCTCAATCATTACAAGAGCATCCTCATAAGCACTCTTCAGGTCTTCATAAGCCTTGATTTTATTTTTAAGCGATGCGATTCTCTGAAGCACCTTCTGTGAATTTTTAAGGTCTCCCCAGAAATCTTCGGCGGCTGTCTGTTCTTCAAGCACAGCGATTTCCTTAGCCATTTCTTCAAGACCGAGAGCCGCAGCCAGTTCGCCCATAGGTTTTTCGCTTTCGAGTAATTTCAATCTTAATTCTTCAAACTGAATCATATTTATTATCCTTTCGATATGCAATATCTGTTACATTACAAATTTATCCTTTTACATTATACACATTTTTGTGTAAAGGACAACACCTTTGAGAAAATATTTTTGAGATTGTTTGATTTTTGTTTGGTTGGAGGGAAAAGGTGCAGTTGACAAGCAAATGAAATTTTGATAATATTGTGACAGGTTAGGAGCGTGAGCAGTATGGATAATAAAAAAAAATCCGTTTTACTTAAACTTGCTGGTATATCAACTATTCTTCTTGTAAGCATCTATACGATTGCTGCCAAAGCCGAGCCTGACTATTTGATTGCCAGTTCCGTTGTCGGCATTGCGTTATTTTTTGCCGGAGAAATTATAGGTAAAAAAGATGACCCCACTGTAAGTAAAGTAAATAAACTTTTATCCGTATTGCATATGTTGTTTGTCGGCATCGTTTTAATGCTGATTGTGATACTGTATTTAGTAAGCAAAAATTAAATTGCCTGCGTCATGTATTTGTCGATATGTGCTTCGCACTCGATATGCCTCACGGCTCGATATGTTGTCTGCGACAACTCGATATGATAAAATCTGCGATTTTATCGAGATTAAAACCAGGTACTTGACAAAACAAATCCGCAGTGCTACAATAATTCCGACATAAGAATATTACTGGGGGTGCTGATTTTATCGGCTGAGATTATACCCATAACCTGATTCGGATAATACCGACGTAGGCTAAGTAAGATGCTCTTGAATTTCGCACCACCCATAGAGGTGGTGTTTTTATTTTCCTCTGCCGGCGAGGAGGAGCTGAATCACCGCAGGAAATTTTCTATGTTAAATATTTTTACATAAGGAGTGTCAGAATATGACAGCAAGTATTGCAATTCAGGTTTTACCCCAAACAGACAGTGAAGAGGAGCTTATCCGTATAGTTGACGAGGTCATAGCATACATAGCTTCCTCAGGTTTAAACTATTATGTAGGTCCCTTTGAAACAACTATCGAGGGCAAAAGCTACGACCAGCTTATGGAAATAGCCGCAAACTGTCAGAAAGTAGCTATCAATGCAGGCTGCGAAAGCGTTTCAGCTTATATCAAAGTTGTTTATAAACCCGAAGGTGAGGTTTTAACCATTGACAAAAAAGTATCAAAGCATCACAAGTAAAATTGCTCCCTTAGTGTCACTGCTGGTGATTGCAGGTGTGTGGCTCTTTGTCAGCGAGGGTGAAATTGTGCCCTCATATATGCTGCCCTCACCAATAGATGTAGTGAGAGCATTTATCACTGACTTTTCCATACTTATGTCCCATGCGGCTATCACTTTGCAGGAGGCACTTTACGGTCTTTTAATCGGTACGGTGCTGGGTTTTGTCATAGCAGTTTTAATGGACCGCTTTGACTTTCTCTATAAAGCAGTGTACCCCATACTTGTTATTACCCAGACAATACCCACTATTGCAATTGCCCCTCTGTTGGTTTTATGGATGGGCTTTTCAATGGCGCCCAAAATTACTCTTGTGGTACTTACTACCTTTTTCCCAATAACCATATCATTGCTCGACGGCTTCAGAAGTGTCGACCCCGACAGTATTAATCTTATAAGAAGTATGGGCGGCGGCAACCTTAAGATTTTCCGTCACATCAAGCTCCCGGGAGCTATGGAGCAGTTTTTCTCAGGCCTAAAAGTGTCTGCATCCTACAGTGTTGTGGGTGCGGTTATCTCCGAATGGCTGGGCGGCTTCGAGGGTCTCGGTGTATATATGACAAGAGTTAAAAAGGCTTATGCCTTTGACAAAATGTTTGCGGTAATCATCCTTGTGTCACTGGTGAGCCTTGCACTTATGGGCGCAGTGGCAATTCTCAAAAATTTGGCAATGCCATATAAAAGGAAGAAATAATTATGAAAAAAATTACTGCTATTATACTTTCACTCGCTTTGCTCTTCGGTCTTTGTGCCTGCTCGTACTCTGCCGATGAGGGAAGTGAGCTTAAAAAAATAACCCTCTGTCTCGACTGGACACCCAACACAAATCACACAGGCTTTTATGTTGCCCATAAGCTTGGATATTATGAAGAAGCAGGTATAGAGCTGACAATTGTTCAGCCTCCCGAGGGCGGTGCGGAGATGATGACGGCGTCAGGTCAGGCACACTTCGGTATCTCAGCTCAGGATAGCCTTGCAGCTAACTTTGCAAGTGATGAACCTATGGGCATTACAACAGTTGCAACAATTTTGCAGCACAACACCTCAGGCATCATTTCTCTTGACTGCTCCAGCCCCAAAGACCTTGAGGGCAAGCGCTACAGCACATGGGACAGTCCCACAGAGAAGGCTATAATCAAGCATGTTATGGAAAAAGACGGCGGTGATTTCTCTGAAGTTGAGCTTATTCCCAATGTTATAACAAATGAAGCTGAGGCACTTCGTCACGGTGACACTGATGCAGTGTGGATTTATTACGCCTGGTCAGGTGTAAATGCAGAGGTTTCGGGAATTGACTTTGAATATTTCTCATTCAGTGAGCTTGACAGTGTCTTTGACTTTTACACACCTGTTATCATTGCCAATAATGACTTTCTCAAAAATGACCCCGAAACTGCAAAGGCTTTTCTTTCCGCCACTGCTAAAGGCTATGAGTACGCTATAGCCAATGCCGAGGAAGCTGCCGATATTCTCATAGAGGGCGACACAACAGGCTCACTCATCGGCTCAGAAGAACTTGTACTTGCAAGTCAGAAGTGGATAAATGAGCAGTATATCGCAGACGCCGACAGCTGGGGTGTTATCGATGCAGAGCGTTGGGATGCTTTCTATAAGTGGCTCAGTGACGAGGGCCTTGTGGAAAAAGCAATCCCTGCAGGCACAGGCTTTACAAACAATTATCTTTCATAAGGATGTTTTTATGGAAAAATTAAAAGCGAATGGTATCACCGTCTCTTTTGACGGAGTAAACATAATTGAAGATGTAAGCATACACCTGAGCGAGGGCGAAGTTGTCTCTCTTTTAGGTGTCAGCGGCAGCGGTAAAACTACTCTGTTTAATGTGCTGTCAGGTCTCACTGTGCCCCAACACGGCAGGGTACTCTTAGACGGCGAGGATGTAACGGGAAAATCAGGCAAAATGAGCTATATGCTGCAAAAAGATTTGCTTTTGCCCTACTACACAGTTCTTGACAATGTGGCGCTGCCTCTTATTATAGAAGGCGAAAAGAAAAAAACTGCAAGAGAAAAGGCGGCAAAACATTTCGCTTTCTTCGGTCTTGGCGGTACGGAGAAAAAATATCCCCATCAGCTCTCAGGCGGTATGAGACAGCGCGCGGCATTTTTACGCACTTATCTCGCCTCAGACGGTGTGGCACTTCTTGATGAACCTTTCAGCGCCCTTGATACCATTACAAAAACCGCCGTTCATCAGTGGTACCTTGACATAATGAAAGAAATAAAACTTTCATCACTCATTGTCACCCACGATATTGACGAGGCTATCTTACTCTCTGACAGAATTTACATTCTCTCAGGCAAACCGGGCAGAATAAGCGATGAGATAATCATTGACCTGCCAAAGCCCAGAAGCAACTCTCTTTTAATGAGCGATGAATTTTTGACACTCAAAAGAAAAATCGTGGAAAAGATTTCTTTTATCGCCTGAAAATAACAACTGATCGCCCTCATAATTGCTGCTCTTTGCGGCAAGATAATGAGGGTGATTTTTATGGATAAAAAAGAAAACAGTTTCAAGGATGACAATCCTTACCGTTTTGATAAAACAAGCGATTTTCTCTATGACCGTTACAATTCTATAAGAAGCAGAAAACGCAGAATTGAAACTGAACAGCGAATGAAAAAAGAACAAAACTCATAAGCGTGAAAAGCAGTGTTACCGAAAAGGTTATACTGCTTTCTTTTATGCGACAAAAAATACCTTCAATTTTGTGATATTATCTGTGTTATATTCGCTTCACAGCCTTTTATGAAAGAAAAAGCAACAAATCCATGTGAAATACCACGAACTCTTCTAACAAACTGCACAAATCCAATATATGGTTTTAGATAATGTTGTAACAAAATCACAAATACTATTGAAATTTTCTTTTTATAGTGCTATTATTGTATATGGTGTAATATAAAAATGGGTTTATTATGCACAATCAGCGTATTTCCCTATTACAATAAAGCAAAAGAGGTGTTATAATGGCGGATAAAAAAATCTTAGGCGATGATGTTGCCTTATACCTGTTTCATCAGGGCAACAACATAAAAGCCTATGAGTATATGGGTGCCCATAAAGTGCAGGGTCAGGATAATCTTTTTTCTTTCCGTGTCTGGGCTCCTCACGCGAAAAGCGTCAGCGTTATAGGTGACTTTAACGAGTGGGACGAGGCCCGCGGTGAGATGACACTCATTAACGATGCAGGCATGTGGGAATGTTATATCCCCGGCGTCAAAGTTTATGACAACTATAAATTCCTTGTCACTGCTGCAGACGGCAAAAAAACTGCTAAAGCTGACCCCTATGCATTCCACAGCGAAACAAGACCGCAGACAGCTTCAAAATATTATGAGCTTTCGGGTTATAAATGGAAAGACAGCAAGTGGATAAAAGAAGCTAAAAAGAAAAATGTGTATGAGTCGCCCATGAACATATATGAGGTTCATGCAGGCTCTTGGAAAACCCACGAGGACGGCAACCCCTACTCCTACAGAGACCTTGCAAATGAGCTTGTTCCCTATGTAAAAGATATGGGCTACACCCACATTGAGCTTATGCCAATGTCTGAATATCCCTTTGACGGCTCATGGGGCTATCAGGTAACGGGATATTTTGCCGCTACATCAAGATATGGCACTCCTCACGATTTTATGTACTTTATAGATACCTGCCACCAGAACGGCATAGCTGTTATTCTGGACTGGGTACCTGCTCACTTCCCCAAAGACGAACACGGCCTTAGTGACTTTGACGGCGAAGCTTGCTACGAATACGCCGATCCGAAAAAGGGCGAACACAAATCATGGGGTACCAAAGTTTTTGACTTCGGCAGAAACGAAGTTATCTCCTTCCTTATGAGTTCGGCAGTTTTCTGGCTCGACAAATATCACATTGACGGTCTGCGTGTTGATGCTGTTGCTTCAATGCTCTATCTTGACTATGACAGAGATGACGGTCAGTGGATAGCCAATATGTACGGTGGCAACGAAAATCTTGAAGCTGTTGACTTCCTTCGCAAGCTCAACACAAATATTTTCAGGGAATTCCCACAGGCTCTTATGATAGCAGAGGAAAGCACTGCATGGCCTCTTGTTTCAAAGCCTGCAGATATAGGCGGTCTTGGATTTAACTTCAAGTGGAATATGGGCTGGATGAACGATGCTCTTCGCTACTTCTCAATGGACGGACTTTCGAGAAAGTATAACCACAATCTTCTCACTTTCTCCTTCTTCTATGCCTTCTCTGAAAACTTCATTCTTCCCATTTCACATGACGAGGTTGTACACGGAAAATGCTCACTCATAGGCAAAATGCCCGGTGAATACGAAGAGAAGTTCCGCGGTGTGCGCTCTTTCCTTGGCTACTTAATGGCTCACCCCGGCAAGAAGCTTACCTTTATGGGTCAGGAATTCGGACAGTTTATTGAGTGGAAGTATGATGCAGGCCTTGACTGGCTTCTTCTCGGTTATGAAAAGCATCAGCAGCTAAAAAACTATGTTAAGAAGCTCAACAACATCTATCTTAAATATCCCGCTTTCTGGGAAGTAGATTACAGTTGGGAAGGCTTTAAGTGGTTCGTTCCCGACGACACGGACAACAGTGTTATCGCTTTCTCAAGACGCGACAAAAAAGGTGACGAAATTGCAGTGGTCTGCAACTTCACTCCCGTTATGCGCGAGAAATATTCCTTCGGCGTCGAAAACGAAGGCGTATATGAGATAATACTTAATTCAGATGCAAAAGAGTTCGGCGGCGACGGCAAGGGCGCCAAAACAAGGGTCACATCAAAAAAGATGCCTATGCACGGCTACGATAACAGCATAACCCTTGACCTGCCCGGTCTTTCCTGCATTCTTCTTGTGCGCAAGGAAAAGCCTGCAAAAAAGGCACCTGCCAAAAAAACTGTAAAAGAAGAAAAAGCTGAGCCTACCCCCCAAAAGCAGACAAAGGCAAAAAAGGCTGTCAAAGTAAAAGAGGAAGCAACCGAAATAGAAAAGCTTATTGAAGAAAACAAGGCTAAAGAAAAGAAAGCTGCTCCCAAAACAGAAGAAACAGTTAAAAAGCCTGCAACAAAATCAAAAAAGAAATAATTTAATCATTATATAAAAAGAACGGAGGAAATATCATGGTAAAGAAAACTGAGTGCCTTGCAATGCTCCTTGCCGGCGGACAGGGAAGCAGACTTGGTATACTCACCAAAAACATTGCGAAGCCGGCAGTTCCCTACGGCGGTAAGTATCGTATTATCGACTTTCCCCTTTCAAACTGCATCAATTCAGGCATCGAAACAGTAGGTGTACTCACACAGTATCAGCCTCTTGAACTCAACGACTACATCGGCAACGGCGGCCCCTGGCATCTTGACCGTTCCTATGGCGGTGTGCATATCCTTTCACCCTATCAGCAGATTAAGGGTACTGAATGGTATAAAGGCACAGCTAATGCTATCTATCAGAACATCACCTTCATTGACCGCTATAACCCCGAATATGTAGCAGTTCTTTCAGGCGACCACATTTATAAGATGGACTACAACAAAATGCTTGAGTACCATAAGTCAAAGGATGCAGCCTGCACAATTGCTATGCTTGAGGTGCCCTGGGAAGAGGCTTCACGTTTCGGTCTGATGTTTGTCAACGATGACGGCTCAATCAGCGAATTTGAGGAAAAACCCAAGAATCCCAAGAGCAACAAGGCTTCAATGGGCGTTTACATTTTCACATGGTCAAAGCTGCGTCAGTATCTCATTGACGATGAAAACAATCCCAATTCAGGCAACGACTTTGGTCACGATGTTATCCCTGCTATGCACGAAAACGGCGAGAGAATGTTCGCTTTCAAGTTTGACGGC
>JAZTYQ010000024.1:0-22114 GCA_045637065.1 Acutalibacteraceae bacterium | reverse complement strand
CCGCCACTTTCGTGACAGCTTTGCTCATTATAGGTTTTTTAAAAAAGTTAAAATACAAAAAGTATTGTTGTAACCGCTGATTAAATATCGTATGTAGTTATTTCTCCACTTTCGGATTATTTAATCAGTGGCTACTTAGTTTTCCTTCTTCTTAAGGCAAACGAATGCTGCAGCTGATGCTACTGTGATAGATGCAAGAGCAGCGAAAACAGCTGATGTGTCACCTGTGTCGGGAGTCTTTGTTGTAACAACTACGGGCTTCTGAGTTGTTGTTTCGGGAGCTGCTGTTGTTGTTTCTTCAACCTGACCAACATAACCGATGTACATGTTTGCGAAGAAGTTTACGATTTCGTTATCGAGCATACCTTCGATCATTGAAGTGTCAAGACCGAATGACTCAAGTGTGCCGAAAAGTGTATCCATAAGACCAGCCATCATGTTGTTGCTGTCAACCTGACCTGCAACGTCTGAGCCGGGAGCTGCACTTTCAAGATCTACACCTGCATCACTGAAAGCATCACCAACACTGCCGATAAGAGAATCCATATCGCCTGAGCTGAGGTCGCCGAGCATACCTGAAAGATCATCAGATGTGCTGCCTGAAGCCTGAGCAGCTGTGGTCTCTTCGCTATCAAGACCTGCTACTGCACTTTCGAGCTTTGCAAGAGCGTCTGCGTCGCCGCCAAGGATAGCCTGAACATCGATGCCTTCAAGACCGAGATCTGAAATAATTGCTGATAAATCTGCTTCGTTGAGTTCGCTGAGATTTGTACCTGCAAGAATATCGGAGATGAGGTCACCTTCAGCTGCTGAAGCCATGGGAACGAGCATACAAGCACAAAGAGTGATTGCTACTAAAACGCCGAGAAACTTTTTCATAGGTTATCAATTCCTTTCTGATATATTTATATTAACAGCATAGTGCTGCAATATACAATATGTAGTATTATACACCTTTTTAAACAATAAATCAATATAATATTAAGATTATTTCTTAAGAATTATTAAATTTACCAGGATACATATACGTCAAGACCCTTTACGGTGAAATCCTGACCGAGAATCATACCGTTATCCTTAAGTGAGTTTGTGAATGCAAGAAGCATTTCACTGTCTTTCATAGTCATTCTTGCAGTGAGTGAAAGCTCGCTTCTGTCTGAAAATTTCTCAAGCTTGCCGGGTACGAAGCCGGTACACCACCAATATTTGCCGTAATCACGGGTATAAAGCTCAACGCCGTTACGGTAGCCGGTCATTGACATATAGATAGATTCTTCATCGGTTGCGCAGTCATAATGCTCTGTGCCTCTGTTTTTAGGCTTGTTGTAAATACCGATTTCGTGGCCAACAAATACGTAGCCGTACTGACCCTTCCAGAACTGAATCATCCAGTCCTTACCTGCATATTCAAACTTGCAGCGCATTGTGTCAATATAAATTGCAACAAACTGTGCGCTGGCGTCATAAAGCTCATTATAGCCGAGAGCTCTCTGCCAGGGGTCATCGTTTGTGTAATAGAAATTACCGTCGGGTGAATACTTATAGCTTGCAACGCCGTTATCGAAAATTGCAAGGTTATTATCTCCTCCGCTAAGACCGCCAAGACCGTCAAGAAGTGAGCCTAAGTTGCCGCCTGAGTTACCCTGGTTAGAGGGAAGTGACGGTAATGTGGGCATTGTAGTGGGCTGAGTTGTAGGCACCGTTGTAGGAGCCGTTGTACTCTGGTCAATGGGGAAGGTTGTAAAGTTGTCTGTAGGAGCAGCAGTTGTGGGTGCTGTTGTTGTGGGTGCCGTAGTTGTTGGTGCAGCTGTTGTGGGAGCTATTGTAGGTGCTGTGGTAGTTGTTGAAACCGTTGGAGGAGGTGTATCAACACCTTTATTGAGAGTTCTCACACCTAAAAATGTGCCGCCGCAAACAATAACAAGAGCAATAATAGCAATAATTGTGTTTTTGTTTTTGGTAATTGAAGCTAAATTCATCGCTTTAAGGACCTCCTTGTTATATTTAACATTCCATAATTATTCCATTTTATCTCATAATAGATTAGCAGAATTAACCTTAAAGGTCAATAGAGTTTGCTAATTGTTTACAAAAACAACATTAACAGGTCACTTGTTTAAATAAGCAACCTGTTACAAGTATTATTCTTTAGGTTCAACTGAGATAGCAACCTCATATTTGCCGTAAATCCAGCAATCATCAACCTTATCGGAAGAAATAGAAATATTGGAAACAACAACTGTCTGTTCTGCAGCTCTTGTTTTTGAAAGAGAAGAAACATTAATCTCTATCTGAATATCCTCGGCAGATATTTTTTCAAGGCTTTTTGAAGGTCCCATAACAGTGATATTATCGAGATTACTGTTTTCGTAATTGATGCTGTAGGCGTAATTCTCATCCTGATTGACAAACACAATCTTTCCCGGAGTTTCATCGAGAGTTTTTTTGCTCATGGCGGACATATCAAGAGAAACATAGAATTTGCTGACATTCTTATCTATAATATTAACGCCAAGCTTTTCGTCAACGGGGAACTCAAAATAGTTAACCTTGTTGCTGACACCGCTGAAATCAACGGTACCAACATAAAGAGCCGTCATTTCATCAGCTTCATTTGCGTTATAGAGTACACCTATCTTATTGGGTGAAACCTTATAAGCAGGCGGATTTTCACCGTAGACGGCAGGCTGATTGACAAATTTCACTGCCGTGGGTACTTCCTTACTGACATAAAGAGGCACGGTAACCGTTGCGGGATTTGACTCGTCGTTAAGGCCCTCGCAAACAAGGAATTTGCCCTCGCTTGCTCTGTCAAGCTGATACGCTATTTCTGCGGGGACTTCCTTAGTGGCAGTCAGAGGC
The DNA here is from genome assembly GCA_045637065.1 of Acutalibacteraceae bacterium. Lineage (GTDB taxonomy): Bacteria > Bacillota > Clostridia > Oscillospirales > Acutalibacteraceae > UBA6857. The sequence continues at coordinate 19,252 of JAZTYQ010000024.1, read as the reverse complement.
AGCTCGTTTTCATTGATATGCGCCCTGAAATAAACCTTTGTCAGCTTATTGAGAATTGTTGCAGGCCCGGTGACCTCAACGGTACTGACAGATGGTACCGGCTGTCCGACGGTATATTTTCCGTCAACGAGAGAACCCATATCATTTTCCAGCTGCGCTTCAACATTGAAGGTACCCGTAGTTTTTTTATCATAGTAAACCGTAATGCTCGACGGCTCAATTTTAGTTATTTCAACGCCTGTAACCCCTGAGGTCTCGGCAATTCTTGCAGTGAGAGTCAGCACCTTGTACCCTGCCGCCTCAACATAGGCGCCTGCAGTTTCAACAATTATATCGTCTTTAGAAAGTGCATACTGATTGACATTATAGGCTTTACCGCTGACTTCAACATCCGCCAGAATGCTGTTGCCGTCATAAAACACCTCAAACTCCCCCGCCTGAGAAACGGCGGAGTTGATATTTACCTTAACATCGCTTAAATACCTTGTTGTTTCATCACTGTAATTGATTTTAACCGATGCCCAGACAATAATTGCCACAACAACAGAGAAAGCCATGAGAAATCTGTTGTTGTAAAACAGACTTTCAGGTGACATTTTTTTCTTATTACTCATCACTTTTTCCTCCGTATTAATGTGCGGGTTTTCTTTTCGGCATCTTCAGGCACGAGAAAACCGTTGAGATGCTCCAGCAGCTCGCCCAGAGTAAGACCGCGGATAAGCTCTCCGCTTTTGGCAACGGAAATTGTGCCTGTTTCTTCAGAAACAACAACTATAAGCGCATCACTGTTTTCACTCATACCCATAGCCGCTCTGTGCCTTGTACCAAGCTCCTTGCCTATATCTGCCTGAGTGAGCGGAAGTATACATCCTGCAGAATGAATTCTGCCGTTTCTTATAATCATAGCGCCGTCATGTAAGGGTGCCTTCGGGAAAAATATATTTTCAATAAGAGCCGGTGTAACGCCGGAATCAACAGGTGAACCCGTGCTGATAATTTCGCCGAGAAGTGTTTTTCCCTCAACAACGATAAGTGCGCCGATTTTTTTATCACTCATATTTGAGGCTGCTTTTGCAATGTTTGATGCACAAGCTCTCATTTCATCACCGGTAAGATCTGAGTTTCTTGCGGAAAAAATAGAAATTTTTCTGAAATCGCCTCTGCCGAAGCTTTCAATAGCGTGCCTGATTTCCGGCTGAAACAAAAGAATGATAACAAATACGATATCGTTAAAAAGATGGTTGAACAAATAGCTTGTTGCAGACATATTCAGCGTTGAAACCACAATATAGACAAAGCCCATAAGCACAATACCCTTAACCAGATTGAAAGCTCTTGTCTGTCTGACAAGCTTGATGCAGTAATATACAGCAAGGGCAACAAGCACAATATCAACAATATCATACCATTGCACTGACAGTATCAGCTTCATTACGCCATCAAATATACCTTTAAAAAAATCCGCCATAATTCTCCTCCGTTAAATTCTTCACATTCCACCTAATTGTATCACAAAATTCTTCTCATTGCAATTTTATTGAGATAAATTATTAAATTTTTTATATCTTTTTTTGTTGTGAAATAGCCGGGACTTACTCTGACGACACCTGTTTTATCGGTTTTACAGCTACTGTGGGCAAGATAAGCACAGTGATAGCCTGCTCTGACTGCAAAGCCGCCCTCGCTCAGCAGCTCTCCTACCTGCTCACTGTGCATTCCTCTCAGGTTAAAAGCAACTATTCCCGAAGCATTTTTTCCGCTGAGGTGCGGATATAAATTTACATTTTTCATAACCGAAAGATCATTGTAAAGAATATGGGTAAGCTGGTTTTCTTTTTCGTGTATCGCCTTCACACCGCCGATTTTTTCAATAAAATCAACACCCGCACCCAGACTTGCAATTCCAGGCAGATTAAGCGTGCCGCTTTCAAGCCTGTCAGGATAAACCTCAGGTTGCTCCTTTATCATGGAAAATGAACCGGTACCGCCGAAAACAAGAGGCTTGACATCAACACCTTCCGCCAGCAGTAACACCCCCGTACCCATAAGCCCCATAAGAGCTTTATGACCCGGCATACAAAGGATATCAATCCCCATTCTTCTCATATCAATTTCTCTAACACCTGCCGCCTGTGCGCCGTCAACAATAAAACGTATGCCTCTTTTGCGGCAAAGCCTGCCGATTCTCTCTATTGGTAAAACAGTGCCGAAAACATTTGAGACTGCCGTGCAGACTATGAGCGAGGTCTCTTTTTTAATCAGCGAAGCAAAATTTTTCACCGTTTCATCATCACTCAGGGCGTTGACCTTGGCAACACTGTAGGTTATTATGCCTTCATTTTTAAGAGCGTGAACGGGTCTTAGTACCGAGTTATGTTCAAGAGATGAAATTATCACATGATCTCCCCGACTGACACTGCCCCTTATTGCCGTATTAAGAGCAAGCGTGCAGTTGAATGTGAAAATAACTCTGTCGCTTTCACAGGAAAACATATGGGCAAGCTTTTCTCTTACATCATATATTATCTCCCCTGCTTTTATTGCCGTTTTATGTGACCCTCTGCCGGAATTACCACCTTGATGCATTGCATATAAAGCACTGTCTGTAACGCTTTCAGGCTTCGGATATGAGGTTGCCGCATTGTCAAGATAAATCATATTCTCTCACGGTAGGATTCTACCCCTGAATTTCTGATTCCTTTTTTCATAATTATATCATAAGCCTGCCAAATATTTCCCTGAACAAACAGAGCAAAATTACAGCCTTCTTTATGGTTAGGATTCGGATTCCGTTTCAGAACCGATTTTATGCCTTCCTCTCTGAGAAGCTTTTTTGCTTTTTCTCCGAGAGTATGAGTTTCAAATTTTATATATGTGTGAGTCATATCTCTCCCCTGCCTTATTTTTTTATTACTCGCTTCATTATATGCCACGGCAAACAACAGGGTGAAGACGCAGCACTTGACTAAAAACACATTTACGGTTATACTCTTAATCAATCTATACCCCTAAAAGGAGTAACACAATGAACACTGACTTAAAATTCACAAACGGCAAATTCAAAGTCATGCAGATTGCAGATATTCAGGAAAATGCCGTAGTCAACCCCGACACAATAAAACTCATTGACCTTGCCCTCGAAAGAGAAATGCCTGACCTTGTTGTGCTCACAGGCGATCAGATTCAGGGCTACAGTGCCTGCTATCTTAAGGATGCCCAAAACAAGGTTGAAAAGGTTATTGCAGATTTTCTCGAGCCTGTGACAAGAAGAAACATCCCCTTCTGCTTCACCTACGGCAACCATGACGATGACTGCAAGGTTGATAAAAAAATACAGACAGAATTTTACAAGAGCCACAAAGGCTGTGTTTACGGTGTGCCTGCAAGTGAGGATGACACCGGCACATATATGCTTAAAATCAAAGACAGTGAAAATAAAGAAGATGTGCTTGGCATTTACCTCTTCGACACAGGCACAACATCAGACGGCATAAAAGAAGCTCAGCTTGAGTGGTACAGAAACGAAAGAGATGCACACAAAGAAAAAACAGGCAGCTATCTGCCCGCAATTGTTTTTCAGCATATTCCCGTACCTGAATTTTATGACATAATTGAAAAGGTCGGCTTTTTCACAAAAGGCAGAGTTGAAGCCTATAAGGGCAGAAAAAACACCTTCTACCGCCTTGACGATGAAACAATAGCAAGGGGCGGATTTATGGGTGAATGCCCGGGCGTACCGGCTGAAAACTCAGGTCAGTTTGACGTACTTAAAGAAAAAGGTGACATCTTCGCACTTTATGTGGGTCACGACCACAACAACAGCTTTTATAAAAATTATGAGGGCATTGACCTTGGCTACTGTCAGGGTGCAAGTTTCCACACCTACGGCCCCTATGACAAGCGCGGCGTGAGGATGTTTGTCTTTGACGAAAAAGATATAAAAAACTACGAGACCTATACCGTTACTATGGGTGAGCTTTGCAAATACAGACCCACAAAACCTCTTAACGAATTTGTTTACAGTAATGCTCCCACCTGTCCCGAACAGGCAATCACAGACATTTCGAGAATTGCGCTTATGGCAGCCGCTGTCGGTACAGCAGTAAAAATTGTAAAGCGTATAATCAAAAAATAATAAGCAAATAGCAGGCAGTCTATTTCAGACTGCCTGCTGATTTTTATTTGATTGGCTGAAGGTTAAGCTCCTTGTCAGCAACCATAAACTGAGGATACTGTGAGAAGCCTTTGAGAGTAGGCTGCTTATCTGACATAAGAAGAGCGAAAACAAAGTCGCTGTATTGTGTGCCGTAGTCGCAGGCAACATGATTTGCATTCTTTATAAACCAGGTGCAGTCTTTATAAAGTGCAGTTGAAGCGTCAATTTCTTTTGAGGGTGAAACATATCTGCTGTCGGCAGTTTTGAGATAATCCTCACTGAGTGTCTGACCCTGAGGCGCAAAGGTAGCGAAGTTTGATGTCAGCTCAGCCTCAAGCACCATATCTCCCTGAAGCACGCTTTCGGGATAAACAGGCACAAGACCCATATTGTAGTTAGTGATGAAAGCCAGCTTTACTCCGTCCTTTTCAGCCTTGGCAAGGGTTTCTTCAGTACTCTTGACAAATTTTCCGCATTCCTCCAGCTTTTCAAGAAGCACGGGATATTCCTTTTCGTGTCCGCGGAAAATAAAGTCAACGCCTGAATCAAAGTATTCGTCGGGACAAAGCGCCCACAGACCCACTGAGGTTGCAAAGATATCACGAAGCACCTCGTCATAAACCTTATCAATGTTGTTGTCAATAAACTTGTTGAGAAGGAAAGCAAGAAGTTTATAGATACCCGATTTATTCAGCAGCTTCATAAGGAAATCCACGAAAGGACCGTTACCGCTTGCAAGAGAGCTGAAAATGTTATTCATCGCCTCAGGTACAAGCTCGATATTGCCATTCATAGCTGAGCCTGCAACATATGTACCGTTGTGTGCCGCACAAAGATAAATGCAGCTGTCAACACTTTCGGTTCCGTAATAATAGAGGTATGCAGTTGAAACCATACCGCCCATACTTGCGCAGACGATTTTTACTTTATCCTTACCTGAATCCTTCTTTGCGGTTTCAACAAGGTCATTAAGCTCACCTGCAAGCTCTTCGGGAGAAAGTCTCCAGTCATAGTTGAAGAAATAAGCGTGTTCATCACCTGCGATTTCAGCTGCAGTGTGTGCCATACCACTTTCGGTTGCATAGCCGAATTCTTCTTCGAGGTTATATTCCGAGAGTGCCTTTGTGTAGTATTCTGCAGTGACATCATTATTGAGGCTTGAGCCGTCTTTATCACTTGCAATATCGCCCATAAGCGCCCACACGAAGTCGATTACACCATCAATGAAGAAATCTTCATTCTTATCAATAAGAGCGCCCTTTACCATATCGCCAAGCATTTTAAAGATATCCTCAACCTTGAACTGCATAGCAAGCTCGCCATTGCTGCCGTAAATAAGACCGCCGAAGTTGATGCCTCTGACAACAACAACGGGATAACCGTCATAATCGGGCTTGAAGTAGTTTTCACCGTTTACTCTCTCTGCAGCAAATGTAGGCACTGCCATTGAGAAAACCATTATGAGTGCGAGTAATAAGCTGATAATTTTTTTCATATTGAACTCCCCTTTTAATAATTGTAAATAATGTTATCTTTATATTTTTCTGCCATAGCAAGCAGTTCTTTTTCATTAAAATAAGCTGTTGTACAGCCCACAGCCGTAACACACTTACCGCCTGTGATATTACCGTAAAGTACACACTCAGCAACAGGCTTATCCTTCATAATGCCGTACATAAAGCCTGAGAAAAAAGCATCTCCCGCACCTGTTGAGTCAACGCGCACAAATTCGTCAATGCTCTTGACATAGGTGTAGCTTTCGCCGTCATAGATAAGGCATCCGTCAGCGTCCAGCTTGACAATTGCTGTGTCAAGATATTTTTTTAGTACCGCTGCCGCCTTTTTCGGGTCTGTTTCACCTGTAAGTCTTATAGCTTCATTTCTGTTGGGCAGATAATAGTCAGCAATTTCAAGATGCTTTTCAAAGCTTTCAAGACACATACCCTCAATAAAGCCTGTGTCGAGAATAATTGTTGTACCCTCAGCCTTCAGCTTACGGTAAACCTCGGGGAAGCCTTCGTGCATAGCTGCTGCCTTTGCACCGTGAAGGGCCTCATAAATTCTGTTTTCGTCAACCCCATTTTCACTGTTGCCGTATGACCAGAAGGTACGGTCATTTTTTGTTATTGCCGCTGCAGTAATATTGACGGCAACCTTGTCACCCTCATAGACGTTGATAGGCTCACAGCCTGCCTTTCTGAATTCGGAAAGTGCAAAATCTGAAAACATATCATCCGAAAGCTCAGTGACATTTTTAACCTCAACACCAAGGCGGGAAAGAGTAACCATTGACCCGGGTACACCTCCGCCGAGACACAGAGAAAACTTATCGGTAAAAATTTCCTCACCCTCCTGAGGAAGACGAGGCATATCGGCAAAAAGCATATCAACATTTGTTTTGCCGTAACCTGCTGCAAAGCTCATAATAATTTCTCCCTTCAGCAAATATATCCATATAATTTTATACCACCTGCCTGATATTGTCAAGAGATAAAACCTTTTCCGACATAAAAGCCCTGCCAAAGTGCTTATAATATAAAGGGTGATGCAATTGTCTCAGGTCATATATGCCGATGTGCTGTTTATAATCAATACTTACATAACTTATATTCTTATGCTTTTAACGGCAATTATCTGCTCGCTTGATGTCAGCAGACTGCGAGTGACCCTGACAGCTTTTCTCGGCGGTGCTTACAGTATGATTGTCCTTGCCCCCCAACTCGGCGATGCATTTGTTGCTTTTTCAAGAGTACCGGCAGCAATTATCTTCATTCTAACTGCCTTCGGTAAAATAAAATTTCGTGTGTTTGTCAGGCTGTTTTCCTGCTTTTTTCTTGTGAACTTCATCTTCGCAGGTCTTATGCTTGCTCTGTGGTACTTTATACATCCCGAAAATATGTATATGGGCGGCTTTGTGGTTTACTTTGACATTGAACCCCTTACTCTCGTTATACTGACAGCACTATGTTATTTTGTGATAAAGGCTATTAATTCGCTCTTAAAAATCAGGCAACCGAAAAATACAATTTATGATATGACCTTGCATATACATAATAAAGAAATACCTATGAGGGCATATTACGACACGGGTAATAATCTCACTGACCCCTTTACGGGCAAGCAGGTTATAATTGTAAACCGCACCTTTTTAGCAAGCATTTTCCCGGAAGGGAATGATGTTTTTACATTGGCTGAAAGCTACGGCCTGAAAATAAGGCTGCTGCCCTTTGACAGTCTTGGCGGCAGCTCGCTTATGCCCTGCGTGAAAGCTGAGCGCGTACAGATAAAAGGTCTGTCTATATATGCGGATATTCCTTCGCCTCTTATTGCACTGACTGATAAAAAAATAAAAGACGGCACCTTTGCCGCGCTTTTGCCCTCGGGTATATTTGACAATATGACAAGTGAAAAGGGAGAAGATTATGATGAAAACTTTAACAGACTTTTTTCTATTTTTAAGAAATAAGCTCCTGTCGCTGTTTGGTGAGAAAAAAACGGTCTATTATGTTGGCGGACCTCAAAGCCTGCCTGCGCCACTGACCAAAGAAGAGGAAAATGCCATACTCAAGGAAATTGACGAGGATAACTTTGAGAGAAGAGAGCTTCTTGTCATACATAATCTCAGGCTGGTTGTGTATATTGCAAGGAAATTTGAAAACACCGGCGTGGGCATCGAAGACCTCGTATCTATCGGTACTATCGGTCTTATCAAAGCGGTCAACACCTTCAGACCCTCAAAGAAAATCAAGCTTGCAACTTACGCCTCAAGGTGCATTGAAAATGAAATTCTCATGTACCTGAGAAAAACTGCAAAAAATAAAAACGAGCTATCCTTTGACGAGCCTCTCAATGTGGATTGGGACGGAAATGAACTGCTTCTCAGCGATGTTCTCGGCTCAGACAGCGACAGCGTCAACCGAAACATTGAATATCAGGACGAAAAAAGACAGCTTCTCAGATGTGTAAAAAACCTCTCTGACAGAGAAAGACAGATTATGACTATGCGCTTCGGGCTTTTCGGTTCAAAGGAATACACTCAGAAGCAGGTGGCGGATATACTCGGAATATCCCAAAGCTATATTTCACGCCTTGAAAAGCGAATTGTTGAAAAGCTAAGAAGAGAAATAGAAAAAGCTCAATAAAAGAAGGCTGTTACGCAAAACGTAACAGCCCTTAAATTTTAATTATTTACAGAATGAAAAGGAATATAAGTGAGCCGAGACCCATTGAAAGGAATGCACCGATAAGGAAGCCTAAAAGATTAATTGCAAAAACTGAACCCGCGGCAATTTTAATGCCCATTGTTGATTCAGCCTCGGAAACATTCTGCCACTGAAGATAAACATCTCTGCCCTGATGATAGAACTGATCAAGACCTACTGCATCCTTGCTGCTGACCTGACCGAAATCACATTTCTTAAGACCCTCTGCAAAGAGTGTTGCCATTTCCTTATCTCTGAAGGTAATTCTTGCAACAAGTCTGAGTTCGTCTGCAGGCTCAACCTGTCTTAAGTGACCGGGCTTGAAGCCTGTGCACCACCAATAATAGTCATAGTCACGGGTGAACTCTCTTTTCCACTCACCGTTTAACTGCTGATGATAAAGGGTCATTTCCATTTTAGGCCAATATTTCTCGTCTGCACAGTTGAAGTAAGTAAGATATCCTATATCCTTGCCATCGATGTCCTTGTGATAAACACCGATTTCACCGCCGTAGAAGATGTAACCGTACTGACCCTTCCAGAGCTGAACCATAAAGCTCTGATTATCATACTCGAAGAAAACTCTTGTGTAGTCATATTCAAGTGCAATATAAGGTGAAGCTATATCATAAATTCTTGTGAAGCCGAAGTTTTCCTGCCAGCAGTCTTTATCGTTTGTGTAGTAATAGTCATCCTGATAGCTGTACATATAGCTGAGAACCTGATTTTTCATCAGGAAGGTCTTGAGTACATTTTCACTTGTAACAACATTAACTGCAAAAACACCTTCAAGCTCCTTACCTGCAACAGTTGCCTTTGCGGTTATAAAGGCTCTGCCTACGCTGACACCCTTGACCTGACCCTTGTCACTTACTGTTGCAACCTCAGTGTTTGAAGAAGACCAGGTTATTTTAGGCTGCACCTCAACACCTGTGACCTTAGCCTCAAGCTGAAGCTTGCCGCGTACCTTGACATTGAAGTCTTCGGCATTGATAACAATTTTATACTTCTGTGCGTTAATGAAGTCCTCGGGAATACCTGTTGAGATGCCTGCAGCAGATGCCGAAAGAGTAAAAGTAACAACCATAAGCATCAGTGCAGCAAAGATAAGGCTGATTCTTTTGAAAGTTCTTTTCATAGTGTAGCTCCTTTGGAAATATTTTCTAACCGAAATATAATAACATATTATTTTACATTTTGCAAGTGTGCAATTACATTAAAGATACCCTGCACACAAAAAGCATGCAGGGTAAACGTATTTTTTAGAAAATTATAAAGAACACAAGATTAAAAAGACCCAACTTGAGAAGCAGATCAATAAATCCGAGAAGAAGAGTTGCACCAAGGCCGAACTTGATGCCCATTGTGTTTTCAGCTTCGGAAATGCCCTGCCAAGATACGCTGACATCTCTGCCTCCGCCGTAGTAATATGAATCAATACCCATATACTGCTTTGAAGCAGCCTGAGTGAAGCCACAGTCACGAATTCCCTTTGCAAAGAGACTTGCCATCTGAGCATCTCTGAAGGTGATGGTTACTTCAATTCTCAGTTCATCTGCAGGCTCATACTGTCTGAGTGTACCCAGCTTAAAGCCTGTACACCACCAATATTTATCAACGGGGCGCTTGAAAAGAAGCTCGTACCTGTCGGGCTTGTCGCCTTCTTCCTTCTGATGATAAACTGCCATATCCATTGTGGGCCAGTATTTTTCACTTGCAGCAGCATAGAAGGTAAAGGGACTTGAATCCTTGCCGTCCTCATCTCTGTTATAGATGCCTACCTCGCCGCCGTATGTAACTCCATACTGACCTTTCCAGAGCTGTACCAGAAAGTCTTCCTCATCATAGGTGAAGAACACGCGGATATAGTCATATTCCATGCCTACATAAGGAGCAACATAGTCATAAACTCTTGCAAAGCCGAAGTTTCTCTGCCATGAAATCTTATCGTTGGCGTAGTAGTAGCCATAGTCATAGTCATACTGATATGAAAGAACATTGTTAGTTTCCAGGTAAGAATGAATGATGTTTTCGTTCTTTACTACTTGAATGGGATAGCTTGCCTCAAGGCTCTGACCTGCAACAACAGCCGAAGCGGTAATTGTTGTGTAGCCTTCCTTTTTGCCTGATACTCTGCCCTTTGCATCAACATCGGCAATGGTTTTGTCTGCAGTACTCCATGTGATTACGGGCTGCACCTCAACGCCTGAAACTTTTGCAGTGAATTGAGAAGTCTGCTTAACACCTACATACATATAGTCTGCGCTGATTGTAAGCTCATAACCTTCTGCAAAGGTTGCTATACCGTCATTTGCCGCACTTGCACTGACTGCACAAAGGCACATAAGCATAAGCGCAACGAATATAAGAGCCGTTTTTCTGAGATATCTTTTCATAAAAATTCCTCCCAACATTATATGACTGTATTATATTAGCAATATTTTTAAACAATTTCAAGTCTTTTTGAAGCGTTTGTTAACTTTTTAATGAAATTTGTTGCAAAATTATAAATTGTCACAATAGACAAACATTTTTGTATGTTTCTCTCATTGACAAAAAAGTGGTAAGCATATAAAATAAAATAGATTAATTATTGTTCAGAAAGGGTGTTTAAATGGCAAGTAAATGTCCAAGCTGCGGCAGGGTACTTAAATGGTATGATGTAAAAGCTGAATGTCCCGGTTGCGGTATAAGTATTCCAAACTATAACTGGGAGGCACGTCTTGAAGAAGACAACAGACTGGCCGAGGAAAAATTCGGCAAGTTTTACAGAACCCTGAATATACTCAAATATTCTGTTTTCGGCACTAAGCTGAGAATTGCAAGAATAGCTATGTCCTTCATCCCCGCCCTCGGTTTTATTCTCCCCTGGGCAAGCATCGTCAGTGATAAGGATATTCTCAGTCTTGACCTGTTAGGTCTTTTCACAGACGGCACAAGCACAATCGACTTCTTCGGTATCCTCTTCAAGAATATCGGTGATATTTTCTCTGCTATGCAGGCAGAAGCCTTCTCAGGACCCGTTACATATTTTATGGCAGGACTTCTTATGATGCTCCTTGGCATTATCACAATAGTCCTCGGCTTCTTTATGATTTTAATCAAATTCAGAAAGCCAAAAACAAACGCTGTCTGGATTACCGATGCAGTAAGCATAGCTATTACAGCTGTTTCCACAGCACTGTTCATACTTCTCGGCAATAAAACTGCAGAGACCTTCTCAATAGGTACCCTCAGCTTCGAAAATGCTTCGGCAGGTGCCATGTGGGGTATGTTCGTTTATATCGCACTTTTAGGTGTAGCACTGATAGGCAACATCCTTGTTTCAAAGGCGGATATCAAGAGTGAAGACCAGCTTGAAGCTGAAAGACTTGAAAAGGTACGCATCAAGGAAGAAAAAGCCGAAGAAGAGCGTCAGAGAAAACTCGCCGCTATGCTTGAGGCTCAGAAAAGAGAGAAACAGGAGCAGGCTGAAAAGGTCAGAAAAGCGAGAGAAGCTCTTGAAAAAAGCAGCAAGAAATAAGAGAAAAATATAACATTTGAAAGAGTGATAAAATGTCAGATACAGTAAACACAAGCTCTCTTCAGGCAAATGAAAATTCCGAAGAAGCGGTGCTTGATAAATTAGCCTACACCAAAAAGAGATATCTTACACCAAAAGAATTTGCGTCATATATTCTCGTTAACTTCGGTCAAAAGAATCTTTCGGAGTTCGTAGGCACCAACCGTCAGATCTTTATGATGCAGTATGCAGGCCTCAGCGGTAAGGCTTATGCTGCAATTACTGCCTTTGCCACCATATATGACGCTCTTGACGATACACTTTCAGGTCTTATAATCGACCGAACACGTACCCGTTGGGGCAGAATCCGTCCATTCTTTATTCTTCCGCTTCCCTTGTGGCTTATCGGCGGATTTATGCTCTTTGCCACTCCGAATTTAGGAGACAAGGGACTTAGCTGGTTCTTCTGTGCTGCAACCATCATTTACGGTCTCGGCATGAGTTATTTCGGCGCCTGGAATCTAATGATTTATAATATTACGCCGAACATAAATGAACGAAATAACCTCATATATACCAATAAATTTTTTGAGAACTTCGGCGTATGGCTTCCCAGCTTATTGCCGTTTATTCTCACTTTCGTTCCAAAGCTTATTCCGTCAGTTTCACAGACAGGTATCTTTAAAGGCTTTGCAGGCTTTATGCTTATTTTCTCTGCATTCTTCGCCGTTTACGGCTTCTTCACCATGAGAGAAAGAATACCTCTTCAGAGCCGCGAGGAAATGAATAAAACCTCTATCTGGGGTTCCCTTAAGAACATAATCACAAACAAACCGCTCCTTGCAATTATCCTTGCTGACTTTTTCAGCAACTTCAAGGCAGTGGGCGGTGCAACGGAGAAATTCTTCTGGCTTAATAATACCGGCTCCTTTGCAAACGGCGGCGCTGCAGGCTTTTTCACAGGTATCCCTAATTTCTTTATGATACCAATCGGTGCCAAGCTTATTAAAAGGTTCGGCGCACGTACTGCCGCCATTATTGCCGGTGTCTTCGGCTTTGCGGCATATATGCTTATGTTTGCTCTTGGCTTCCCCTTCGGTAATGTTGTCGGCGACAGCTTTGAAAGCCATCATATATTAAACCTCGTCTGCATTACAGTACTTTTAACCATTGCAGGACTTCCCAATAAGATTATTCAGGTTTGTAATCCCATTCTCACAGCCGATGCACTCGACTATATGGAATGGAAGCACGGACTTCGTAACGAGGCTCTCGTAACAACCGTTCAGGGTTACTTCACAAAACTTGCAGGTACAATTACAGGCGCACTCTCAGGTCTTGTTTTCGAGTGGATTAACTACGAGGCTCTCACTGATGAGTTTGGCAACGCAATACCCAACAAAGATCCCAACATACTCAGAGGTATCTGGATAGTATTCTGTATCCTCCCCGCCCTTGCAAGAGGTCTTTACGGTATATCCTTCTTCCTTTATCCCATTCACGGTGAGCTTCAGCAGAGAATGATTGTTGAACTCGCTGACAAACGTGCAGCAGTTCTCGAAGAAGTATAATTCAAGAATTTGTCCCGTCTGTTTCAGACGGGACTTTTTTATTGACACAATCAGAGCAATATGATAACATAATATCAGTAAGCTGGATAATATAAAGGAGAAAACATATGAAAAAGGTTGCAATTTTAGGTTTTGGCGGCAGAGGCGGAATTTACGGCGGACTCTGCCGTATAATGAAAAAGGAGTTCGAGGTTACATCGGTTATTGATATCAATCCGGACAAGCTCACCAGAGCAAAAAAGATGCTTAAGCTCCCCGACGACAGACTTTTCCTGTCCCTTGACGATTTTCTTAAAGCACCCAGAACAGCAGACTGGGTTTTCGTCTGCACACAGGACCAGGACCACGTAGGTCATGCCGTAAGATGCCTTGAGGCAGGCTATGACCTGCTTCTTGAGAAGCCTGCTGCCTGCAGCGCTGAGGACTGCCTCAAAATTGAAAGCACTGCAAATAAGCTTGGCAAAAAGGTTTGCATATGCCATGTGCTTCGCTACACGAAATACTACACTAAAATCAAAGATATTATGGACAGCGGTGTACTCGGTGACATTGTTGCTATTGATCAGACTGAAAACGTGGGCTATTATCATCAGGCTCATTCTTTCGTACGCGGTGACTGGCGCAAAAAAGAGGAATCCTCCCCTATGATTCTTGCAAAGTGCTGCCACGACCTTGACATTGCCGTATATCTCACAGGGAGCCGTTGTGAGCAGATTTCTTCAGTGGGTAAGCTCAACTACTTCAAAAAAGAAAACGCACCTGAAGGCGCGGCAGAGTACTGTTTAAAGGGCTGTAAGGCAAAAAAAGACTGTCCCTATGACTGCGAGAAGATTTATGTCAATTCTATTAAGCCACTCCCCCAATTTGTGCGAAAATACATGTGGCCTCAGTCAAGACTTATGTCAGACGGTTTTGTAACTATCCCCAAGGTTTATGACGCTCTGAATAACTCAGATTTCGGCAAGTGCGTTTTTATGAGCGACAACGATGTTGTCGACTATCAAGTGACAACTGCCACATTTGAAAACGGCATTACATCCACACTTGTTATGACAGCTTTTTCCGATAAAATCTACCGTGAAACCCGTGTCAGAGGCACTCTTGGTGAACTCAGCTGCGATATGGATAAGGGTATAATCGATATACGCATTTACGGCAAGAAAAGAAAGAAAATCAAGCTTGGCGCTCTCGGCTCCCACGGTGGCGGAGACCAGAAGCTCATAGCGCATCTGGCCAAGGATAAGCTGAAAACAGATATTGCCGCTTCAATAGAAAGCCACCTTATGGCATTTGCTGCAGAGGAATCAAGGCTCAATGGCGGTGTGCCTGTAGTTATGAAGGAAAGGTATGGCAGATAATTAAAACAGCACTCACAAAAATGTGGGTGCTTTCTTCTTGACAATAAGATAATTTGTGTTATAATTGTTTAGCTATGCGGATGTGGTGGAATTGGCAGACACGCAAGATTTAGGTTCTTGTACCGTAAGGTGTGCAGGTTCAAGTCCTGTTATCCGCACCCAAACTGCTCTGAAAGAAATTTCAGGGCAGTTTTTTCATATAAAAAAGGCACCCTACCCTTTAGGCAGAGCACCTTTAAGTTTGAAATTATTCCTCAATATTACCTGACTTTGCAAGCTCGAATTCCTCTTCGATTTCCTTTGAGGGCTTCTTTGTCAGAAGTGAAACCACAACGATGAAGAGGCAGGAAACGAGGAATGCGGGCATAAGCTCGTAAATTGAGAAGATGCCTCCGAATGCGGGCTTGAGAGCAAGCTTCCAGATAAATACCATAGCTGCACCTGAAACCATACCTGCAATAGCACCGGGATAGGTTGTTCTCTTCCAGAACAGTGAGAAGAGCATAATAGGTCCGAAGGTTGCGCCGAAGCCTGACCATGCGAAGGATACGATATCAAAGATAACGCTGTCTTCATCCCAGGCAATTGCAATACCGATAACAGAAATTAAAAGAAGAGCAACTCTTGAAACCCACATAACTGCCTTGTCATCTGCATTCTTCTTTGTGAGCTTTGTGTAGAACTTTGCAGCCTTGGGTGATTTCTCATAGATGTTCTTTGCAAATGCTGATGATGCAATAAGAAGATATGAGTCAGATGAGCTGATAGTTGCAGCAAGAACACCTGCCATAACAACACCTGCAAGAAGTGCGGGAAGAAGATACGCTGAAAGGTTGATAAATACGTTTTCAGCGCCGCCGCTTGTGAGAAGATTCTCTTCAGCCGGGAAGATAGCTCTGCCGATAACACCGATGCAAACTGCTGCAAAGAGTGAAATTATAACCCATACAGTTGCAATACGGCGTGACTTTTTGAGTTCGCTTGTCTTTCTGATAGCCATAAATCTCAGAAGCACCTGAGGAATACCGAAGTAACCGAGACCCCATGAAGCAGTTGAGAGAATTGTAAGAAGTCCGTAGCTGCTTGCTTCACCGAACTGAGGCACGCCATTTATTACCTGCTGAACGCCGTCTGCATCTGTAATAGGTGTAGCCATACTTGTGAGTGAAAGATAACCGGGAATTGCCTGTGCATTTGCAATAACTGCATCAATGCCGCCTGCGTTGATGGTACCCATAACGAGAACTGTAACAAGAGCTATAACCATAACAACTGCCTGCATAAAGTCTGATACACTCTCAGCAAGGAAACCGCCGAGGAATGTGTAAATTACAACGAAAACTGCACCCACAATAAGCATTGAATGATAGCTGTAACCGAAAAGGGTGCTGAAGAGCTTACCGCAGGTTACAAAACAGCTTGAAGCGTAAACCGTGAAGAAGATAAGAATAAAGATAGCTGACAGTGTCATGATGATATTCTTCTTCTCGTGATATCTGTTTGAGAAAAATTCGGGAATTGTGATAGCATTACCTGCAACGGTGGAATACTTTCTCAGTCTCTTGGCAACGATAAGCCAGTTGACATATGTACCGATTGCAAGACCTATAGCAGTCCATGCAGCGTCGGCAATACCACACCAATAAGCAACACCGGGAAGACCCATAAGAAGCCAACCGCTCATATCCGATGCCTCAGCACTCATTGCTGCAACCCAGGGACCGAGTGTTCTGCCGCCGATAAAATAATCCTCAGAGCTTTTGTTTGAACGTTTTGCATAAAAAAGACCGATGCCAATAACTATAAGCATATAGCCTGCCATAGCAATAAAAATTTGTAATGTAGATGAATCCATTTGATTTCCTCCTGTCAAATAAATAGGTGTCTATTTTACCATATTTTTTTAGCTTTGTAAAGCACTAAACCGCTAAAATTTCATTTTTATGTAAAAAAATATCAAAAATATATTTTCTTTAATGTAAACTTATGGTAGAGAAGGTAGAATTGTTCACATACTTGTGTTATCATACAAGAAAATGAGGTGAATTATGAACTTAGCAAATAAACTGACAATTTTCCGTGTTGTACTCGTGCCGTTTTTTGTAGTCTTTGCACTCTATGATTTCACTGTGTATAACCCTTATATCGCACTTGGAATTTTTATCATTGCTACCCTGACAGATAAATTAGACGGTACAATAGCAAGAAAATATAATATGGTTACATCCTTCGGCAAATTTATGGATCCCATTGCGGATAAGCTGCTTGTATGCTCGGCACTCGTTTGCCTTACTGCCAAAGGAAATATACCTCCTTGGATAGTTATAATAATCATAGCAAGAGAGTTTATCATAAGCGGTATAAGAATAATCGCCGCCGAAAAGGGAGTTGCTATTGCGGCATCACCCTGGGGCAAGGCAAAGACTGCCTCTCAGATGGTTATGACAATAGTTATCCTCCTTGACATTGATTTTCTTTATATCCCCGAGCAGATTTTAATTTACGCTTCTCTCGTTCTGACTGTTATTTCCGCCGTGGACTATCTGATAAAGAATAAAAATGTGCTTTCTGCAAAGGATAAATAACCTATTGATATTGACAAAAGCCTCCCTTTATTGGTAAAATAAAGGGAGTAATTATTTTGAAAGGAAGTTATGTTTATGAATAAAGGTAAATTTTATATCACCACCGCTATTGCATATACTTCAAGAAAGCCTCATATAGGTAACAGCTATGAAATTGTTCTCACTGACGCTATTGCACGCTTCAAGAGATTCCAAGGCTATGATGTTTTCTTCCTCACAGGCACTGACGAACATGGTCAGAAAATTGAGGAATATGCAAAGAGTGCAGGTGTAACACCCAAGGAGTATGTTGACAAGGTTGCCGCTGAAATTCAGGGCATCTGCGACACACTCAACACAACGTATGACAAGTTCATCAGAACAACCGATGACTATCACGAAAAGGTTGTTCAGAAAATATTCAAGAAGCTCTATGAGCAGGACGATATCTACAAGAGCGAATATGAGGGTCTTTACTGCACTCCCTGTGAAACCTTCTGCACTGAGGCTCAGCTCGTTGACGGCAAATGCCCCGACTGCGGCAGAGAGGTAAAAAAAGCAAAGGAAGAAGCATATTTCCTTCGTCTGTCAAAATATCAGAAACAGCTTGAGGATTATATCGAGAGCAACGACAGCTTTATTTATCCCGAAAGCCGCAAAAAGGAAATGCTCAACAACTTCATCAAGCCCGGACTTCAGGATCTCTGTGTTTCAAGAACATCCTTCAAGTGGGGTATCCCTGTTGATTTTGATGACAAGCATGTTGTATACGTATGGATTGATGCGCTTTCAAACTATATCACTGCACTTGGCTATGATCCTGATGGCAGCGGTAAGCTTTACAACAAATACTGGCCTGCAGATGTGCATATTATCGGTAAGGATATTGTTCGTTTCCACACTATCTACTGGCCTATTATGCTTATGGCTCTGGGTGAACCCTTACCTAAGCAGGTTTACGGTCATCCCTGGCTTCTTTTCGGCACAGACAAGATGTCAAAGTCAAGAGGCAACGTTATTTACGCTGACGAGCTTTCATCACTTATCGGTGTTGATGCGGTAAGATATTATCTGCTTTCAGAAATGCCTCACGCAAATGACGGCTCAATCTCCTACGAAACAATTATTGAGAGATATAACTCAGACCTTGCAAACACTCTCGGCAACCTGGTCAACAGAACAGTTGCAATGACCAACAAGTATTTCGGCGGTGAAATTCAGGCTCCCACATCCCCTGATGCACTTGACGATGAACTCAAGGCATTCGCACTTGAAACTCTCAAAACAGTTGAAAGCAAGATTGACTCCTACCATATGGCAGACGCTATTGAAGCGGTTATCAACCTTGCAAAGCGCTGCAACAAATACATTGACGAAACTGCTCCCTGGGCCCTTGCTAAAGACGAAGCACAGAAGGAAAGACTGGGCACAGTACTTTATAACCTGCTTGAAGGCATACGTTATATTGCAGTGCTTCTCAAGGCATTTATGCCCGACACTTCAAAGGCAATCCTCTCACAGATTGGTTGCGACATCGACACCTACGAAAGTCTTGAAGGTTTCGGCGCACTCGCAGCAGGTGGCAAAGTAGGCGAAGCTACTCCGTTGTTTGCACGTATCGACGCTGAAAAGATGCTCGCTGACATTGAGGCTCAGCAGAAGGCTGCTCAGGCAAATGAAAAGACTATCGAAGAAATCGAAGGCGTGGCTAAAATCGGCATTGAAGACTTTATGAAGGTTGACCTGAGAGTTGCTGAAATCACTGCTTGCGAACCCGTTAAAAAGGCTAAGAAGCTTCTTAAGCTCACACCCAACGACGGCACAGGCAAAGACAGAACCGTTGCTTCAGGCATAGCCAAATGGTATAAGCCTGAGGACCTTATCGGCAAGAGCGTTCTC
>JAZTYQ010000023.1:0-15276 GCA_045637065.1 Acutalibacteraceae bacterium | reverse complement strand
AGATTTGTTTGATGTTATAGTAAACGAAACTTTATTATTGCTTGATGAGATGGAAGAAACATTTGAATATAGTGATAACACAGTTTTTAGCTCTGTAGAAGATATAGAAAAGTTTGAATCTATGTGGAAATCTTTATTTGATAAGTCTTCAACTATTACAAATAAACTTACATTGAATAGTCCACCTGAACTATATAAGGAAAATTGGAATAAACTTGCCGCTTGTTTTAAAAAGGTGTCTAGTTTATTTGAAATGGGAACAAATTTTGATGGGAATAATGATGGAGAATATGAAGCTTCTGAGATGACGGAAATATTTGACTATATGTATAGTGAGATGCAAAATGTTTTCCAAGATATACTTGCGATATCAACTGATATGGATAAGGAATTTTCAAGAAATAACACTACTAATAGTATTACCTATTTAAGCTGTATTGAGTGTGGCAATAAAGCAACAAAGAAGTATGTTAATCCGTTTAGTGGAAAGACAGAAAACTATTGCACTGTTCATTATAATGAAATTGTTGATATGCTTGGTGAGATGGAAGAAGATGTTGGAAAATCGGATTACAGCAAGCATATTTGCGAATCTTGCTATAGGGAAGGTACACATAGATATAATAGTTTCACAGGTCCAGAGTATTATTGTACAGAGCACTATGAAGAATTAATGGATTTGTTAGCCTCATTAAATTAAATAATATATAAAACAAATACACAGGTCCGTAAAAACCGTATAATGAAAAAACGCCTCCTATGGTAGAATTAAAAAACTACCATAGGAGGAATTTTATGTCAAGAAATTACAGACACATATAAGCTTATGAAAAAATACTCGAATTAATAAAATAAGGAAAAACATTGCGAGAAATTGGTGATAAGTTAGGCTTTACATCTGCTGCTGTTTTTAGTGTTGTAGGGTGTTCTCATTTCTTAGCCTCAAGTCTGTAGATTGGCTGACCTAAATCTGAAAATCTCTTTTCATACTCGGTGACAATATTGCCCTCAAAGTCACTGTTGTGCAGGTCAAGTGACACATTTTCAATTTTGTAGCCTGCCGCAGAAAACTCCTGGAGTGAAAACTCAAAAAAGTGCATATTGTCTGTCTTCTGGTGAATTTCGCCCTGTTCCGTCAGAAGCTTATTGTAAAGTGAAAGGAAATCTCTGTGGGTCAGTCTGTGCTTTGCGTACCTTGCCTTGGGATAGGGGCAGGAGAAGTTGAGGTAAATAAGCTCAACACTGTTTTCAGGAATGTATTTTGGCAGATATTCTGCTGCACCGCATATGAAACGGACATTTTCAAGGCCGATGCGCTGAGCCTTTTCCACGGCGCCCACAATGACATTCTTTATCTTTTCAACGGCAATAAAATTGATATCAGGATGTCTTTGGGCAAGCTCAAAAATAAACTGACCCTTGCCGCAACCGATTTCCATTCTGACGGGATTATCGTTGCCGAAAATTTCTTTGTAATCGAAAAGCTCTTTTTCTTCTATAGCCTTGTTGAAATCTCTCTCGTCGCTTTTTGTATCGAGGATGTAGGCACTCACGGCGTCGATTCTTTCATCAAGGTATTTCTTTTTTCTCATTCTCATAATATTTACCTCAGTTGTTTTATAGCAGAAACTATTATAATACCGAAAAGATATTTTGTCAAAAGATTTTATGACAAAAGAAATGTTAAAATCAACAAAAAAGAACATATGGCTTTGGTTAACATTCCCAAAAGTCTTTGTTGTTTCCCGTGGGCTGTTGACAATGGCAAGGTACAAATTATATAATATTACTCAGGTATAGAGCTTTAGCGGCTCAGTACAAAAAAACAACATACGGAGGAAAAAACAATGAAAACATTCAAAAAGGTTCTCTGCCTTGTGCTGTGTCTTGTGATGGCGTTTTCGTCAATGGTTATTGTCGGCGCTGAGGACACTGCTGAAGTTACAGGCTTCACACAGGAGGATACTCTCAAGGTAAGAGGCAACAAAATCGTAAATCAGAAGGGTGAGAAAATCAAGCTCAAGGGCATCAATCTCGGTGCTTGGCTTATCTTTGAGGATTGGCTCACACCCTATGAAACAACTGAAGCTGCCGATAACTATGAGGTTATAGAAATTCTTATCGAGCGTTTCGGCGTGGAGAAGGCTTATGCAGCTCTCGACCAGTACTACAGAAACTGGATAACCGAGGAAGACCTTGACAACATCAAGGAAATGGGCTTCAACTGTGTCCGTGTACCCTTCTGGTATCGCAACTTCTACTACGGTGATACAATGGACACAAAAATCCTTGACGAAAACGGCGAATGGGATTTCTCAATCCTTGAGTGGGTAGTAGAGGAATGCTCCAAGAGAGAAATTTATGTTGTGCTCGATATGCACGGCGCACCGGGCTTCCAGGGCAATGCAGGCCACGCAGGTAAGCTTAATTCCTGCACTCTTTATGACGACACTGAAGAGGGCGAATATAACCGTAAAATGACAGAAGAGCTTTGGGCAGGCATCGCTTCCAAGTTCAAGGGTAACCCTGCCGTTGCTATGTATGACCTTCTCAACGAGCCTATGTGCGAGGTTGAGGCAAGCGAATTTGACCGCCGCGCAAACAACACAGCTATTTTCACACGCCTTTATAATGCAGTACGCAAGGCTGACCCTGACCACATTATCACACTTGAATCTATCTGGACAGGTCTGGGACTTCCCCACTCATACCTCAAGGGCTGGAAGAATGTAGTTTATCAGGTGCATTTCTATGAAACCTCTGACTTCGTATTTACCTTCTTCTGCATGATGGCTAAGATGTGGCACTTCAATGTTCCTATGATGATGGGTGAATTCTATCCCCGTGAAGCAACCACATGGGCAAACTGCTTCAGAACCCTCAACTTCTGCGGCTATCATTGGTTCCTGTGGACATATAAGGCAGCCAACCATGGCATGTGGGAATCAGACTGGTGTATGTACGGCGCTAAAGACGGCTTCCACAGAGCTAAGATTGCATCAGCTTCCTATGAAGACATCCTCGATGCATGGAGCGCTGAAAGACTTAACACCTCAACAGGCTTCCAGAATACAGGCCACTATGAGAACAATGTAAAGGATTACATCAAATAATTTGTACGCGTATAATTGTGGCGGCGGGGGGAGGTTCCTTGCCGCCGTTTTGATTTTTTGCCTAACAAAAATGTTTTATTTGTGCTATGAAGACTTGAAAAAACACAAAGGAGGAATTACCGTGAAGAAAACTATTGCTCTTATTCTTTGTCTTTTTATGTTAGTGACAGCCTTGCCTGTGGTGGGATTAGCGGCAGATGAGGAAGAAAAACCTGAAGCAACGGTTTTTCCGGTGGAGGCTTATTGCAAAGATACTGTGTCCATATCACTTGAAGAAGCGAGAGTTGCAACAAAGCGTTATTCTACTTTTTCTCTGCATAAGTCAGTGAAGAATTTTGAGCCTGTGGTAAAGCTGACAGACGGTGGTGAACATAAGCTTGACGGAACAAACCCCCTTGAAATATACTATGAAGTCTGGTGTGACGAGTTAGAAGAGGGTAACTGTTCAAGTAATTTTGAAAGCTATGAAGCCTATCTTAAATATGTTGAAGAAACCCACAAAAAAATAAAAGAGGAAAATGACGGCAGAGCAGTGGCTTACGGCGAGGCATATATAAAGGGCAGTGAAGCAGATTCTGCTCGAATTAAAGGCGCAAAGACAATAATGGTGTATGCTTCTTTCAGGATATATGAATATGACAGTGCCATTCAAAGATATGTTCAAACCGGCAGTGAAACCTTGAATTTTCAAAAGGAGTGTGTGCCTTATTATTCTAAAATAACACCGGTGTCGGGAATGCCCCAATATCGCTGTGAAGAGGCGGAAAGTCTTGACTTTTCTGATGCTGTTTTTGAAATAGAATATTACGGTGAGGCACCTAAACAGGAAAAGGTGGTTTACACAGGCCATCATAACAAAAAGCAATATGAGCTTGACGGCAACCCCCTTACATACACTGTTGGCAGAGGCAACAGCCGCAGCGTGCTTATAAGCTTTTATGACACTGAATATGTATATGAGACGCCTGAGTTCAGGGAATATCCCTTCAGCGATGTTGAAATTGATGACTGCGTTTTTGAGGGGAGCCGCCTTACAGAGATAAGCTATACGGTCACATATAAGGATAAAGCAAAGGAAACTTATACACGTCAGGTTATGGGTAACAAGGATGACCCCAATGGTGAATATATCGATTTTATAGGCGACTACTTTGTAAGAGTGCATGAAAGCAGATATTCTGACAGAACCAGTATAGTTAGTCTTGACGTAGAGGGCATCAGCGATTATACATTCTGTGCTCATATTTCAGGCGAGTTCTTCCCTGATCTTATTGCAAAAATAGCTGCTGTGTTTCAGGAGTTTATTTACAGATTCAGAGTCTGGTTTAGAGATATTTATTATTAATAAAGCAATACCGCACCCCTTACGGAGTGCGGTATCTTTGTATTGTATCAATTATTTATTTTTGTTATATATAGCCATAAGACCCTTGAGAAGTAAATCCTCGTCAAGGATAATCTCACTCTTGCAAAGGGGAGCGATTACACCCGCAAGACCGCCTGTGGCAATAACGGTGCATTTTTCGCCCAGCTCCTCGTTGATGCGCTCAATAAGACCGTCGAGCATACCTGCGTTGCCGTAAAGGATGCCGCTTTTAATGCAGTCGATAGTGTTTGAACCGATAACCTTCTTAGGCTTTTCAAAGGCGATTTTGCTAAGAAGTGAAGTTCTTGAAATGAGGGCGTCGTGAGAAATAGCCACACCCGGCACAATCATACCGCCGATATATTCCTTCTTGCTGTTTATAACGGAAACTGTGGTTGCAGTACCCATATCAATGATAATCATGGGTGCCTTATATTCGTTGAGGCAGGCAACAGCATCAACAACAAGGTCGCTGCCCAGCTGGCTGGGGTTATCAATAACAATACTAAGACCCGTTTTAATGCCGGGGCCGATAACCAGCACTTCAGTACCGATGAACTTTTCAATTGCACTTTTGACATTGCTTGTCACTGCAGGCACAACAGAAGAAATAATTGCACCTTCAACTGACTTTGTATCAATGCTGTGCATTTCGAAGGCTGTTTTTATTGTGGCGGCATATTCTAAAGCTGTTGCCGTGTGGTTAGTTGAAATTCTTTCGCGGAAGATTATCTCGTTGTTGCTGAAACAGCCAAGAACAATATTTGTGTTACCTATATCAATTGCTAAAATCATGGTTATCACCTCATTTAATAGCTTTTGCTCTGTAAAGAGCCGTACCGACAGCACCTGTCACAAGGGAAGATGCAATCATTTCAAAAACTGCATTTATACCCACGAAGGCGCACATGAATACTATTATGTTTCTGCCTGCAATAAGCTCCTGCATATAGTCTGTTTTGCCGAAGAGAAGCACAAGGGCAGACATAAACAGAAGTGTGTTTAAGAATGCTGCTAAAAAGCCTGTGATAAAGCAGGCAGTTTTTTTGCCCAGCTTTTCTGAAAGAAATTTATGCAGGAAACCGATGATAAGACCTACAAGCAGACGGGGCAGGAAGCGCTGAATAAATGTCAGTATGGGGCTTATTGCAAAGGTCATAACTCCCATTGCACTTGAACCGCCGATGCCGATGCACTGCAGAAAGCTGGTCAGACCGAAAACCGCACCGATAACCGCTCCGCCGACAGGTCCTGCGCTGACTGCTGCAATGCCTAAGGGGATAACATTAAGTGTGATTGCCAGTGGCCCGATATTGATATAGCCTAAAGAGGTGGTGGAAAGCAAAAGCATTATTGCCGCCAAAAGGCCGAGGATAACGAGCTGTTGAATGTTTTTCTTTGGTTGTCTTTTTGCCATAAAAATGACCTCCTTGTTATTATTCTCCGTGGGGAGATACAATACAATTTTAGTATAACACAAAAATTTTAAGATGTATATATCATTTTTTACAAAAATGTGCTATACTCTTTGTAAGATATTATACTTTTAACTTTGAGGAGAGATGTTTATGCTTAAAGGAAAGACCGTAGTATTGGCTGTAAGCGGCAGTATTGCTGCATATAAAATTGCAAACCTTGCAAGAATGCTTAAAAAACTCCACTGCAATGTTACTGTCATGATGACGCAGAACAGTACTAATTTTATTAATCCTATTACCTTTGAAACTATCACTTCAAACAAGTGCCTTATTGACACCTTTGACCGTAATTTCCAATACAGTGTGGAGCATGTAGCCCTTGCCAAGCAGGCTGATGTGGTGCTCGTTGCTCCTGCATCTGCCAATGTTATTGCAAAAATAGCCTACGGCATTGCCGACGATATGCTCACAACAACAGTTATGGCTTGTCCCTGCAAAAAAATTATTGCCCCTGCTATGAATCACAATATGTATCATAACCCCATTGTGCAGGATAATATTGAAAAGCTGAAAAAATTCGGCTATGAAATCGTCTCTCCCGATAACGGTATGCTTGCCAACGGCGATATGGGTGACGGCAGAATGCCTGACGAAGAGGTGCTTCTGGAATACATCCTTAAAGAGATAGCCTTTGAAAAGGATCTTGCAGGCAAAAAGGTGCTTGTAACTGCAGGCGCCACAAGAGAGGCTATTGACCCGGTACGCTTTATCACAAACCATTCAAGCGGAAAAATGGGTATTGCTCTTGCCAAGGCCGCTATGCTCAGAGGGGCGGATGTTACACTTGTGGCGGCACACACCGATGTCGCGTACCCCATGTTTGTGAAAACTATTCCTGTTGTTTCGGCTGAGGATATGTTCTGTGCAGTGAGTGAATATGCCCCCGAGCAGGATATCATAATCAAAGCCGCCGCTGTTGCGGATTATACTCCCGTAAGTGTTGCCGACAGCAAGATTAAAAAGAAGGACGGCGATATGTCCATTGAACTCAGACGCACAAAGGATATACTCGCATATCTGGGCGAAAACAAAAAAGAGGGTCAGTTTATCTGCGGCTTTTCAATGGAAACCGACAATGTTATCGAAAACTCAAAGGCCAAGCTCACAAAGAAAAACTGCGATATGATTTGTGCAAACTCTCTTCGTACTGCAGGCGCAGGCTTCGGCACGGACACGAATGTTATAACGCTCATAACCAAAGACGGTGAAAAAGAGCTTGATATTATGTCAAAGGAGCAGGCGGCTCATAGAATTCTTGATGAAATAATTAAAAAATAAAACAAAAAAACAGGTGTTTTTTGAAAAAATGCCTGTTTTTTTCATACAGATTACACATAAGGGTGCTACAATGACCGCACACTAAAGGAATTTGTTTCCAAACAAACGGAGGATGTTATGAAAAAAACAAGACTTCTATTTACTTTTATTATGTGTACCCTTTTAGTGGCTACTCTCTTTGGGTGGAGTGCGGCCGCAGAAGGTGAACAGCAGAAGGTTTATTCCAAGGCGGCCTTCGGCAATATTTTTGAATACACCGTTGAAAATGGCGAAGCAACAATTGTTGGCGCCACTATCGAAAAGGGCGATATGATTATACCCTCTGAGCTTGGCGGTTATCCCGTTAAAAAAATTGGTGATAAAGCCTTCCATGACGAATATAAAATCAAAAGCATTTTTATTCAGAGCGGCATAGAAGAAATAGGCAGAGAAGCATTTTCTTCCTCTGATGACTGGGATGATGATGTTCGTATTTCTATCAAAAGCCTGACCTTGCCCGACACTCTTAAGAAAATCGGATATGAAGCCTTCTTCTATCTTTACTTAAACGGTGAGCTTGTTCTTCCCGAAAGTCTGGAGTTTGTTGACAATTATGCTTTTTACCGTACAAGGGTTTATAATAAAGAGTTGTTTATTCCGAAAAATGTTGAGCATATAGGCACAGGTGCATTCCTCGACAACGGCTTTATAAAATATAAGGTTGACGAAAACAATAAGCATTTTTCCAACGATGATGTGGGTGCTTTATACAATAAGGATAAGACAAGACTAATTCATTATCCCAATGACACCTATGTGGCAGAAAACAGCACATTTGAAATTCCGAATACAGTTGTGACCATAGCTCCATATTGTTTTCATTACACACGATGCTTAGAGGAAATTGTTATCCCTGAAAGTGTGAGAATAATTGAAGACCATGCCTTCGGTTTTAATTCAACTCTTGAAAGACTTGTTTTCCCGATAACACTGGAAAAGGTTGGTGCAACTCCTCTTTATGGGGCAATCACTCACGAGGTTTATTATGAGGGCACCAAGGAACAGTGGAACGAAATCTGCGAATTTTTTTACTCAAGTGAGGAGGACATACACTTCTTATACGGCACTGAACCTCACGAGTACGCCGAGGAAATAACCAAGGCTCCCACCTGCAAGCAAATGGGCAAAAAGACCTATACCTGCACCTGCGGTGTTGCTTACAGTGAGGACATTGACAGATTAAACGATGACCACAGCAAGTATTACACAGAAAAGGTTGTAACCCCTGCAAAGCTTAATAAAACCGGCAAAAAAGAAATCGTCTGCAAGGTCTGCGGTGTGGTTGACAGCGGCAACATCCCCGAAATCAGAAGCATATATGTCAGAGAAGATTACTATTACACGGGCAAAGAAATAAAGCCCAACGTTGACATAAGCACAAGAGCAGATATCAGCAAAAATGAATATGAAATTATATATCCCGAAAAGGCTGTAGATGTGGGTGCCTATAAGGTGACAGTTATTCTCAAGGGTAAATTTGAGGGTACTCACGAATATACCTTTAAAATTCTCCCTGCATCAGTAAATAATCTTAAGGCTCAGCTCGGTGTCAAGGGCATCACCTTCACCTGGGATAAAAATAAAGAAGCCACCGTCTACAAAATCGGTGTGAGAATAGACGACGGAAAGTATAAATACGACTACGAAGTGCCTGCCGACACAACCACCTGGTTTGTACCTTCAGTTTACGGCGGCGGTGAGCTTGAAGTAGATAAATACTGTGTCTTCACTGTTACGGCAGTTACAAAGCTTTCAGACGGCACTGTAATGGAAGGTCTGCAGACAAGACAGGATGTGAAATTCACACCTGAGCAGAAAACCTATAAAGCCAAGGAAGGCACATATACATACTTCCTTTTAGGTGACGAGGCAACTATTATCAAGGCTGACATCAAGGGCAATGTTACTCTTCCCTCAAAGCTCGGCGGCAAAAAGGTAACGGGAATACTCAGTTATGCCTTTGACAGTCTTTCAAAGCTTACGGCTGTGGTAATCCCTGAGGGCGTGAAATTTATCGGTAAAGCCGCTTTTAAAGATTCAGGCATAACAAAAATTACCCTTCCATCAACTCTCACAGATATAGAAGAGAATGCTTTCCAATATTGCAAGCAGCTTAAAACTATAGTCCTCAGCAGTAAAAATCCTGCCCTTACTCTTGACGAAAGCGGAGTGCTTTATAACAAGGCTAAAACAGAGCTTATCCTCTTCCCCTCTAAGAGCAGTGTCAAGGAATATACTCTCCCCGAAACAGTGACTAAGATATGGAGCTACGCCTTCTCTTATAACAACACCCTTAAGAGCGTAACAGTAAATGAGGGCGTCACAGAGATAGGTGAATTCGCATTCCACTGCTGCAAGGGTATGACAGTTCTTTCACTGCCGCAGAGCCTTGAAACTATAGGACAGTCTGCATTCAGAGCCTGCACGAAGCTCACGAGCATAGTTGTAGGCGAAAAGGTGAAGAGACTTCCCACCTATACCTTTGCATATTGCACAAGACTTAAGGATGTTACACTGCCAAAGGGCCTTGAAACTATCAGCTCAAAGGTTTTCTATGAGTGCTTTGCAATTGAAAAAATAGTTATCCCTAATGTCAGGTCAATAGGCTATTTTGCCTTTGGTGCAATTGACGGCAACGGAGCAATAAAGATTTATTTCATGGGCAGCAAGGATGAATGGAAGGCCGCAACGAGTAAATATGATATCGGATATATAAATTCCAATTTAGTGCATTATAACTACGAAGAATTTGTTCACGAGTTTAAGGTTACACCCACTAATTCTGAGCCTACCTGCACAAACAGCGGCTACGGCTTATATGAATGTCCCTGCGGTGTGAGCTATTATTCGAGCATTCCCGCAAAGGGTCACACCTATACTACGGTTTACCCCTCAAAGGCAACAACCGAAAAAGACGGCATTTCCGTGAGCAAGTGTGACATCTGCACCTACGGCAAGACAGAGAAAATCCCTAAGGTGGAGATAATCTTTGAAAAGTCATATGTTGCTTATACCGGTCAGGTGGCTCTGCCCAAGGTGACCCTCAAGTCGGGTGACACAGTCCTCACCGAAGGCACAGACTATTTTATCACCTATGAAACCCCCGACAGCAGAGACTTCGGCGAGTACACAATAAGCCTTAAGAGTGCCGAAAATCTGCCCTATGAGTTTGACACCGAGCGCACCTATGACATTCTCCCCGGTGAAACACCCAAGCTCACTGTTACACAGACCACCTCAACAATCAAGCTCTCCTGGAGCGAGGTTTACGGCGCAACGGGCTACAGGGTTTATCTCTACGATTATGCCGAAAAAGAGTGGGTGAGGGTTAAGAGTACCACCGGCAGAACCTACACAGCAGGCGCACTTAACTCCGGTACGCGCTACAGATTTGCCGTTCAGGCTTATCACAAAACCGCCGACGGCACCGTATATTTCAGCGGCAGCAAGGTGGCAGTGACCACAAGCACAAAGCCCGCCACCGTAAAAAGCTTCTATGCTTCTTCGGGCAGCAAGGGCAAGGTCAGTCTTTCATGGGCAAATGTCAGCGGTGAAAGCGGCTTTGAGATTTATTACAGCGAGAGTAAAAACGGTACATATAAAAAGTTTGCCGAAGTGGGTGCCAACACGGTGAAGCACACTTTCACAAACCTCAAAAGCGGCAACACCATTTATTTCAAGGTCAGAGCCTACAGAACAATAAACGGCAACACGGTTTACGGCGCATTCAGCACGGTTAAGGGAGTAAAGGTTAAGTAAAAGATTTTAGCAGATAAAATATGGGGACGGCGAAGAATAAAAACTTCGCCGTCTCACAAAATAAAAATGCAGAATAAAATTGCAAAAAACACTTGACAATTGCTTTTTGTTATGGTAATATCATTAGGCAAATACGGAGAGATACCGAAGTGGTCATAACGGAACGGTCTTGAAAACCGTCGTACGTCCTGCGTACCGTGGGTTCGAATCCCACTCTCTCCGCCATTATTTTTTTAATAGAGAAGTCTTAACGACACCGCTATGGAGAAGTACTCAAGTTGGTGACGAGGCGCCCCTGCTAAGGGCGTAGGTCGGGTAACCGGCGCAGGAGTTCGAGTCTCCTCTTCTCCGCCAAAAAATAAAGTCACACGAAAGTGTGACTTTATTTTTTATTCAATCCGAAGGATTGGTATGTAATCGCCGTCAGGCGTATGTAATCCATTCGCTTTGCGAATGGTATGTCATCAAGGCGTAAGCCTTGTATTTTTCCTTCTTCGGATTGATTACATACCTTTCTTTGAAAGGATTACATACATCCCTGCGGGATGATTACATTCCGTCTTACGACGGATTATATGCAAGGCTTCGCCTTGATTTTTTAAAGTTAAGTTGATATAATTTTTAAGAGGTGATTATATGAAAGATAATCCGCTTATGAGATATTCTGAACAGTTAGCTGTTGAAACTGAAAAACTTTGCAGATCAATAGATAAAAAGGACAACTCAAATACTATCTTTCAAATATGCAAATCTTCTTCAAGTGTATTTGCAAATATTTCTGAAGCTCAATATCCTCAAAGTCTTCCTGATATGTTGTCAAAGTTTAAAATAGCCCGAAAAGAATGTGTCGAAACTGAAAGTTGGTTGAAACTTTTATATTCTGTAAACGCCATTGATGAAACAACATTCAAAAAATACAGAAATATTTGTGGCAGAATACAGAGAATGTTAACAGCATCTTGTATTACAATAGAGAAAAAGATAGAAAACAGTTAACTGAGAAGGAGGTAAGGTTTTATGGAAAACACAGTGAATATTTCGTTAGAGGAAATAATAAAAAGAAGGCTTGATTTTTACCGTAATGATAAGAATCCGGAAATGTTATCGTTAAATTCAGGATATGTCAGAGGCTTTACCCAAATGCTTACTGATATGAATTTAAATGAAGAAGCGTTTACAGAAAAATATATTAATATATTGCAAAACTTAAAAAGAGAAACAGAATCTTATGAAGGTGCTGCAACAGATGAAGATATTGATGAATTATGTGGATACAACAATGCAATAGTTGATGCTTTATCTCTTTTAAATATTGAGTTTTTTTATGATATATGATTTTAATTTTTATCTGTTTCCCGTTTGACTTATGAAATGTTTTCTGTTAAAATATTTCTGAGGTGAAAGTTATGAAAAAACTTACAAAAACATTATCGTTTATTATGGCAGTTCTTATGTGTCTTACAAGCCTTTCGGTCTGTGCTTTTGCTGCAAGCAGAAAGCCTGCACTGCCTACCTCCTACGGTATTGCGGCTCTTCGCAACGAATTCAGCAGAGATAAAGCGCCCAAGGCAGGTAACCACGCCCTTGACTATTGCTATTATTCTCCCGTTGGGAACAGAGACAAAACAAAATATCCCCTTGTTATTTTTCTGCACGGCATAGGCCATGCAGACTACGAGGGCGCACAGCTTGCCGACAGCGATATGCCTTATTGGGCATCAAGTGAGCTTCAGAGCCGCTTCACTCAGGGCGGTGCATTTATTCTTTTGCCCAGAGCGCCCGAAGACAAAATGGTTTATTGGAGCAACGTGCTGCTTGAATCCCTTCGCAGTGTTATTGACGATATGATTGCAAAGCACGGAGATAATATTGATACTACACGCATTTTTATCGGCGGCAGTTCTGCAGGTGCAGAGATGGTATGGAATATGATTGTAGCCTATCCCGAATATTTTGCAGGTGCATTCCCTATTGCCGCAACCGGCACCGTAACAACAAACGATATCAAGCTTTGCAAGGATGTTGCAATATGGATGTTTGCTTGCACAAAAGACCCCATTGTCAGTTATGCAGCTGAAACAACACCCTTATGGAATAATGTGCGTCAGAACAACAGCAAGCCTTCAAAGTGCCGTCTGACCACTTTCACAAATGTTGTTGAGCCGGGCGGACAGTCCTCGGCAGGCAATCACTTTATGGCAAAGGTTGTCACCTACGATATGCATATGCTCAGTGGTGCAACCTATCCCAATGCCACAACGGTCAACGGTCTTGGTGAGACTATTAATCTTGCAAGCCCCAACGGCATTATCGCGTGGATGAACACACTTTCCTCATCCTATAACGGTGCTTCAAACGGCGGTACGGGCAACGCTACCGTTACTCCAATCAACGGTATCCTGAGCATTTTCCGCAACCTTATTCTGAAAATAGTAAACATTTTCCAGAGAATATTTATTCTTTAATATCTTTATTGGCAGGGTTATCAAGTACCCTGCCGTTTTCATTGAAGCGAGAGCCGTGGCAGGGACAGTCCCAGGACTTTTCCTGCTTGTTATATTTCAGGGCGCAGCCTAAGTGGCTGCAACGCTTTCTCCGGGGCGTGATAAAATTTACGGCTGTTTCTGCGCTGTTGAGGAAAAGCTGAGGCTTAATCATACTTCTGTGAGGGGAGAAGGCTTCGGCATAATGAGGCTTATTGCCAAGGAGCATATCGCTTAAAAGCATAGCCGACACCATAGCCCCCGTCATGCCCCATTTGTTGAAGCCTGTGGCAACATAGATATGAGGCGTCCTCTTGCTGTAATGCCCTATATAGGGCGCACCGTCAAGAGTTATAGGGTCTTGTGCTGCCCAGTGGTACCTTTCCTTTGCGGCAGGGTACTGCTCATTTTTAAAGGCACGCAAAACCTCATATTTTCCGCTGTGCTTACCCGTACGGTGAGAGCCGCCGCCTAAAAGAAGGAGCTTGCCGTAGTTGCGAAAGGACAGACCTTTGCCGCTTTCATCGATATACATACCGCCCACATCTGCGGCATCCTCAAGGGCAATAACATAGGAACGGCTCTGATACATCTTCATAAAATAGCTGCCGTGAGAATCTATGAATGGGAAATGAGTGGCAACGATAATGTTTTCGGCGGTGATTTTGCCGCGTGGCGTAAGGGCAATATTTCCTTGCACCTCGGTTACGGGAGTGTTCTCAAAAACGGTGAGATTTTCCGCTATGGCTGAGAGAAACTTGAGAGGATGAAACTGCGCCTGATTTTCGCACATAACTGCACCGATATTCTCAGTGGGTAGGGGAACAGTTTTCACATATTTCATGGGAATACCCAGATTTTGGGCGGCATTAAGCTCGGCTTCCAGTTTTTTCATATTGTTTTTGCTGTAAACGAAGTTGGGCTTTATTTCAAATTCACAGTCAATATCACGGCACATTTCCCCGTATTTATAAAGGGCAAGTCTGTTGGCTTCATAATATAGCTTCGCCTTATCCATGCCGTAATTTTTAATGAGTTTATGATAAATCAGTGAGTGCTGATATGTTATTTTTGCCGTAGTGTTTCCTGTTACACCGCTGCAGATTTTATTTTTTTCTGCAACAATACAGTCAACGCCTTTCTCTTTAAGGAAGTATGCGGTGAGAAGTCCTGCTATACCGCCGCCGATGATGAGAACATCGGTTTTTGTGTCGCCACCGAGTGTGGGAAAAGAGGGGAGATTTGCTGTGTCCTGCCATAGACTTTTCATAGTGTTCACCTGATTTTAAATGTAGTTGGTTTTAGTGTTTGCAGTGGGAATGAAAATATTAGTAAAGCATCAGCGCATTTTTGGTAACTTTTTGTGCGCCAGCAAAAAGTTACGCCAGCGCGGCGAGCGCAATGAAAATGCAAAGTGAAAAATTATGGTCGCGGTGAAAACTGCGGCCACTCTTAATTTTTATCCGCGGAGGGGGCAATCCGCAACTACAAGTGATTGCGATTGTAAGCAGAGGATAGTTTCATCTGTTTATTTAAGTTTTGAAACAGCAGATAGTCTCGTTTCCGCTCATGCCACGGAGGCACTTCCTTTGTCCCGAGCGACAAAGGAAGCAAAGCGCTCTTTTTTTGATTACGGCAGTCATATTTTTAAGATATAGTCTCAGTCCGCCTTCAACTGCTGACTACGAAGCGGGACAGTCTGATATTTTTATCGGGGATACTCAAATTACCAACCCTATCCTTTTTAAATAAATCTCTTG
>JAZTYQ010000022.1:0-33717 GCA_045637065.1 Acutalibacteraceae bacterium | reverse complement strand
GCGGAACTGCAATGTATGCATTCTTGGCATTGGCCGGTGATTTAGGTGCAATGGTAAGTCCTGCCATGGTGGGAAGCCTTTCTGAAATGGCAGGTGGCAATCTAAAAACAGGATTGCTTGCAGCTACACTTTTCCCGATCGTCCTTGTATTTGGATTGCTGATTCTAAAGAAAAGGGTATGTAAAGCAACAAACAGAAAATAATAAGTTTAACCCCTGACTTTTTTGAAAAGTCAGGGGCATTTTCATCCGTATATCCGCTTCATAGTTTCTTCATCGATTTCACGGTTTTTAAAGTAGTGATTCTTGTCTTCTTCCGTAATGGTTCTTATGACTTTGCAAGGATTACCTGCGGCAAAGGACCAATCGGGAATATCCTTTGTTACAACACTACCCGCACCGATAACGACATTATCGCCGATATGAACCCCGGGGAGAATGACCGTATTTCCGCCAATCCACACATTATTGCCTACGGTGACATCAATACCGTATTCATAACCGAGAGCCCGTGAGTCAGGGTACAAAGTGTGTCCTGCCGTATAGATTGACACATTCGGAGCAAGCAGACAGTTATCGCCGAGAGTTACCTTTCCGTTATCAAGAATGGTACAGTTATAGTTTATGAAACAGTTTTTACCTACAAAAATATTGGAGCCGTAGTCGCAATAAAAGGGTGGATTCAGAAAAGTGCTTTCATCAGCCTTACCCAAAAGCTCTCTGACAAGAGAGTTGATACCCTCAAAGTCACAGCGGTCAATGGTATTCAGTGCCTGTGTGAGCTGTCTTGCCTTTTTCATTTCTATCCAATCATTATCGTCAGCAATAAAAAGCATTCCCCTTTCGCGTCGTTCTTTGCTTGTCATAAGTTTTCTCCTTATGGTTTTATTTAATTCGATAAATTGAAATTTACCTTATCCGTTGTCGATTGCTTTTTCCACAATCTCCACATTGCCGATTTTATCACCGTTTACATACTCACCGTTTTGATAAAAAGGCTTTGAATTGATATTTACTGCAGCTCCGGTAGGCACATATAAAACAGTCTTCATGCCTTGCGGGAGAGTAAGGTCGATAATATAATCCCGGTCAGCCTTTTCATAATTCAAAGTGATTAACCCTTTTACGCTCGGAACGGTACAGCTTATGCTGTCAGAGAGTGTGTATTGAGGGTCGATTTTAACCTTTACATAGCCTGCTTCAAAGGGAGTGATACCTGCAAAATGCTTACTCATTATAACAAGAGGTCCACCGCTCCATGCGTGATTCATAGTACCTTGCCAGGAATTCCAGAATTCCCAGAGAGTAGAGTAATCCTCATTGACCATATCCTCATATCTGTCCTTGATTCTGTCTCTTGCAGCTTCATATTTGCCCATTTTGCAAAGGGCTTCAAGCACATAGTATTCCATATACGGGCTTGAATTTTTAGTGGTTGTAAGTACTTTTGTAATAGTGTCATACTGCTCTTTTTCTGCAAGACCGGACAAAACTGCAAGGGCATTGGCTCTGTCATCGCATCTTTGCGCGTCTTCGCTTTTGAACCCGTCCTCTGTCCAAAGGGTCTCATATCCCTTTGCGATAGTATCTTTTCTTTCGGTAATAAATGCGATATCCTCATCTTTTCCTAAAAGCTCCGCCATTTTCTCCACAGAGGAAAGAGCATAGTAAACCCAGGCATTTTCAATAGCTGTCATATCTGCCTTTTTGCCCCAATCAGGCCAGTCCCATGAGCCGCTACGATGAACTACAAGATTATTTTCACCGATTTCCCAAAGCTTCAGGTAGTCAAGAGAAGCATCATAAACCTTTTCGATAAAAGCCTTGTCGCCGGTATATTCATAGTATGTGAGGAAGCCTACTATTCCTGCAAGCTGCTGAACGGGAAGCTCAAAATAGTCGCCGCTTATAGGCACAACAGTCTGAAGAACTTTTGTGTCGCCTACGTGAGAAAGCATTGCCTCAACACCCTTTTGATACAGCAGGTAGGAATTACTGTCCATAGAGTACATTGTCATAATCATTTCACTTGTGACATCGCCCCACCACTGGGCTCTTTCTCTGTCGGGACAATCCATAAAATTGTCACGCATGGTAACATAGAGAGTGCGCAGAGATTTTTGCCACAGAGAATTCAGGAATTCATCATCGCACTTGAAGTCACCGCAGAATGAACTGTCATATCCAGTTTCACGGTACATCAGAGAAACAACTGTAACGCCTTTAGGTATTTTATAAGTGATATGCTCGCCGTTAAACCAGCCTAAAGCCTCAAACTCCTGCTCGCCCTCTTTAGTTATATAGGTAGTTGAAACTGCGCCGATTAAAGTGTTTTCCGTTGTTATGCGAATTTTTTTGCCGGCGGGTGCTATGATTTTAAGATAGGGAGTGAGCTGTGCGTTATAGGGAATATCTACTGTGATTTTTTCACCGAAAAGTTTTTTAACAGTATAGTTTTCATAATCCTTTGAATTCTCATAATCCTTAAGACCGTAATCCTTCAAAAAAGGTATTCCTCTCGGATAAAGCTTGCCGTAAAAACCCTCGCCACCGACGGCATATTCCACCGCATTTTCCCAAAGGGAAGCATCATAAGCTTCATTTGTCCAGTCGGCCATATCTTCCCTTGCATCGAAATAAATGCTGTATTCGGGAAGTCTGTAATTAGGCGGATAAAGAGAACTGTCAACATAAGCGCTGTTTCTTTTTACCTTCCAGCTTTTGTCGGAAATTATAGTGATGTCCTCATTTATGGCTTCAAAAAGGAAGCCGCCCTGACCGCTGCTGCAATAGGAATAGCTTGTTTCATTATCCCAGAACCACACCAAAGCACAAACCGAGTTTTCACCCTCTTTGAGATAAGGTGCAATATCTATACTGTCATAATAGCCGCTGTTTTTATCGGGACCTCGTTTCACGCTTCCTTCAAAAACAACGGTTTCACCGTTTATATAAAGCCAGTATTTAGAGTCGGCTGAGATGTGAGCAACAAGCTCCTCTGGAATCTTATTGAGACTAACCTTTTTATTAAAGCACATCCAGACATTCTTCTGGGTCAGGTTTTCCTTATCCCAAATCCATTTGGCCTTCCAATCGGTTTTCTCGACCGTAGAAATTACATTGTATTCGGGAATACTGTCGGGAATTTTATAATCATTTGTATATGGTATCATTGACCCTTCCCCCCACGAAAAAATTGAAGAAATAAAAGCTGCCGCTATTGCAAGATAAGAAATAATTGTCTGTAAAATTTGCATA
The DNA here is from genome assembly GCA_045637065.1 of Acutalibacteraceae bacterium. Lineage (GTDB taxonomy): Bacteria > Bacillota > Clostridia > Oscillospirales > Acutalibacteraceae > UBA6857. Next base: position 30,460 of record JAZTYQ010000022.1, on the reverse strand, counting down.
TGACCCTCCGGAATATGTATTAAACTTATTTTATCAGAATCGACTCAGAAATTCAACTTATTTGTATAGGTAGGGCAAAACCCAGTAGTTGCAGTTTTCAAGCATAAGTATCCTGCTATGTATATTTTATGCTGATTGTAATCTTCTCTCTGGTATTCCACCACCGATTTCAGGGTCACAATGCCCTGCCGTGTACCGTAATTTCAATATATTTATTAACTGCATACACATTTCAGTCTCCTTTTTTGCACTGTGTTTAAATCGTCAGAAAATATGCTTACCAGGGAAAAGGGTGTATGCCTTGCCTTCAATAACGGCAGTAGCTTCGGTAGGAGTGGTGATTTCATAATGCACCTTGTCTTTTTCGTGCCACCATCGGGAGCTTATCTTGCCAAAAGCTGTGTCTATTTCTGCCCTGAACCAATCAATGCGGTCATCGGCTATGGGGGCGAAATGAACCTTCTTGAAGCCGGGAGCATCCTCTACGGTGTTTATGCCTGCCATAACGCCGTACATCCAATCGCCGACCGCGCCGTAGGCATAGTGGTTATAGGAATTCATCGACACGGGCCATATATCGCCGTTTGGCTTGATTCCGTCCCAATGCTCCCATATAGTAGTGGCTCCCTTGCTGATGGGGTAAAGCCACGAGGGGTATTCCTGTCTCAAAAGAAGAGTATAGGCAAGGTCTGCGTGGCCGTAACGGGATAATACATGTAGAATATAGGGTGTGCCGACAAAGCCCGTCTGTATCATATCTCCCTGACTGTGTATAAGCTCGGCAAGAGAGTCTGCAACACTCTGAGGATTGTCTGTCAATTCAAACTGAAGAGCCATTATATGCTCGGTCTGTGTCCTGAAATCCTCACTGAATTCCTTAATAAATGCAGTACGGATATTTTTGTAAAGTGTTTCATAACGCGAAGTATCTTTTCCGAGAATCTTGCCCATTTTTATGAGCAGGTTTACGGTATTGGCATAATAGGCAGATGCCACAAGATTATCACGGGTAGGGCCCTTGAATTTGCCGTACTTTCCGCCAAGCTCCAACCAGTCGGCATAATGCTTACCGCCGAACCACAGATTAGGCTTCGTGGTGGTTTTGGTGATATAATCCACCCATCTGCAAACAGGCTCAAACATATTTTCTAAAATATCTGTATTTCCGTAGGTAAGATAGCATTGCCACGGGCAGATAGCTATGGCATCAGCCCATGCCGTACTTATCCTCGGCTTGCGCGGATAAATGGACGGTATAAAGTCGGGGACTGCACCGTTTTCATACTGCTCGGATTTTACATCATTGAGCCACTTTCTGAAAAATTTCAGCACATCATAGTTATAGCTTGCAGTGCGTATAAATACCTGAGCATCTCCCGTCCAGCCCAGCCTTTCGTCACGCTGCGGACAGTCAGTGGGAATGTCGAGAAAATTACCCTTCTGTCCCCAGATGATGTTACTGAATAACTGATTAAGCAAAGGCTCGGAGCTTTCAATATATCCTGTGCGCTTCATGTCGCTGTGTACTACGACAGCGGTGAAATTATTCGGATCAATTTCAGTGGGGTATGAGTCTACCCTTACATAACGGAAGCCGTAAAATGTAAGAGAAGGCTTGTAGGTCTGTCTGCCGTCCTTGCAAATGTATTTATACAGTGCTTTTGCACTGCGGTAGTTGGCATGATAGAAATTACCGTCTTTGTCGAGGATTTCACCAAAGGAGAAGGAAGCCTCGTCACCTTCTTTGGCATCAAGAGTAATTTCAAGATAGCCCGTCATATTCTGACCGAAATCCAATACTGTTTCGCCCTTGGGCGTGATGATAACCTCTTTTACGGCGAGCCTTTCCTGCTCTTTTACGGTTTCGCCTTCTTGCACTGTCAGTAAATCCTGTGAGTTATCCGATGCGACTACCGCCTGAGTATCAAAAACAGGAGAATGAGCAGCATCGTATATGATACCGTTATATAAATGACAAAAACGAAGCTTACTTTCCGAAACAAGCCAGCTTTCATCGGTGCCTATGTCTTCGTACGTACCGTCGGTGTAGGTAATATGTAACTGAGCTATAATTGCCTTAGGCTGAGGTTTTTCAAGGCGCCAGAACCAACCTTCGGCAAGCTCTAAAACCAAAGTGTTTTCCTCTTGCAGTAAATCCGTAACATCATAGGTTTGCACCTGTATACGGTTATGATACGAGGTCCAGCCGGGAGCCATAATAAAGTCGCCCACACGCTGACCGTTAAGGGTTGCTTCATATACACCTCTCGCTGTGATATAAAGAAAGGCAACCTGCACCTGCTTGTCTATATAGAAATCTTTTCTGAAAAGCGGACAGACCTTTCCCATATTATAGGCAGGATGTATCCAATTGGCTTTTAACACTGCTATCACCTCACTGAGGTCAGTGTAACAAAAATCTGAAGTTATTTCAAGTGGAACATGGGAAATAATTGTATTTTGAAATAAAAATCAATACTATGCGAAAGTGTGGCATTGATTTTTAAGGTATCTTTACATCATTAACAGATAGGTCATTGATTATTTACATATATTTTATTACACAAATTCAATAAAACTGTATAATAAAACCATAAAATGCGGAATTGTTTTAAAAACTACTGTTTGAGAGGGTGTAAAATATGAAAATCACTTGGTACGGAACGGCGACTATCGGTATTGACGACGGAAAAACTAAGTTGCTTTTTGACCCCTTCGTGCGGATGAATAAACGCGTAGAAACCACACCTGTTGAAGGCTTTGTCGGGTTTGATGCGGTTTTTGTTACCCATGGACATTTTGACCATATATACAGCATCCCTGCCCTTGCCGAAAAAGACAAAACCGTTCCTATCTACTGCACCGAAACTCCAAAGAAAACGCTTATGGGAAAGGGTGTACCCGAAGAGAGATTTAAAACAATCAGGCCCGATGAGGAAATCAAGATCGGGGATTATACCATCCGCCCACGTCGGTTCAGACACATCGTTTTTGACCCTATCTATATTCTCACTGTCATACCTAAATGCGTTGCAATGTTTCCGCGTCTGTTCTGGCAGGCATATATGAATCACAAAATGCCGGAGGGCGGAGAAATCGTCGCCTATGAAATTGAAGCAGAAGGCAAAAAGATTTTCCTGACAGGCTCCTTCCGTGAGCATCCGTCGGAGGTATATCCGCAGGATATTGACCTTCTCATTCTCGCTAACGGCGGAAGCATTTTTGTACCCGAAAAGACAAAAGGATTTATAGAGAGGTATCATCCTAAGAAAATCTTTGTGGATCATTTTGACAATGCCTTCCCACCCGTTACGCGTGAAGTCAGTGTTGAGAGACTGAGACGTACAGTGAAAAGGAATCATCAGGATATTGAGTTCATCATTCCGGAAATCTGTGAGGCTGTCGAATTATAATCTAAAAGTAGTTGTGCCACTCTAAAAAGGGTGGCATTTTTGTTTTCAATATGTTATAATTGGTTTAATAAATAAGAATTTATAGGAATGAATTATAAACTTTTTGACAGTTGGGGATGTTAGGCACATTCATCAATTTTACAGGTATTTAGAAAACAATTTTAATGGAGGATTTTATGAAACCGAATATTATTTTCTATTTTTCAGATCAACAGCGTTGGGATACGCTGAACAGTACACTTATGCCCAATGTGTGGAAATTGGGAGAAGACGGATTGCTTTTTGAAAATTCTTTTACCTGCCAACCTGTGTGCGGTCCTGCCCGTGCATGTCTGCAAACAGGGCAGTATGCAACTGAAAACCAATGCTATCGGAATGGAATAGCATTGAAAGAAAACACAAAAACTTTGGCATATCATTTTAATGAAAATGGTTATGATACAGCATACATAGGAAAGTGGCACCTTGCATCAGACCGTTACCCAGGCATAGGCGTTCATTGTGAAAAAACTGCTGTTCCGCATAAGAGACAAGGCGGTTATAAATATTGGCGAGCAGCTGATATTTTGGAATTTACATCTCATGGATATGACGGTTATGTGTTTGATGAAGACGGTAATAAAATTGATTTTACCGGTTACAGGGCGGACTGTATAAATGATTTTGCCATAGAGTATATTAATAATCATAACGATGAAAAGCCATTCTTTATGTTCGTGTCTCAGCTTGAGCCTCACCATCAGAATGACAGCGGACATTTCGAAGGACCGAAAGATACTATTGATAAATTCGGTGACTACCCTTTGCCTGAAGATTTAACTTTTCTCAATGGCAATTATAAAGAAGAATATCCTGACTACCTTGCTGCCATTCACTCCATTGATGAAAATGTGGGTAAACTTGTTAAAACCCTTAAAGCCAAGGGAATATATGATAATACTGTTATTATATATACCAGTGACCACGGATGCCATTTCAAAACACGAAATGCCGAATACAAACGCAGTTGCCACGATTCGAGCATACGCACGCCACTTGTTTTCGGTGGCGGAGCAATTAATAAAGGTGAACCTATAGATTGTTTAGCAAGTCTTATCGATATTCCGCCAACGCTGTTAAGTCTTGCAGATATAGAAATCCCCGAAAGTTATTCAGGCAACATTCTTCCTGTTCAAAAAAAGGATGTCACTGAAAGAGATTGTGTTTTTATTCAGATAAGTGAGTCCCATGTTGGCAGAGCAGTTCGAACAAAAAAATGGAAATACTCTGCACGTGCAATAGGCTCCGGAATGCTTAAATCTGGTGCGATACATTATTTTGATGACTTCTTGTATGACTTGGAAAATGACCCTCACGAAAAAAACAATCTTGTTAGCAACGAAATTTATGGAAAAATTTTGAGTGAAATGCACACTTTACTTGCAAGAGAAATGGTAAATGCAGGCGAAAGAAAACCTTTTTTTCACAAGCCATTAAAAGTTAGAAGATAATCAAAACAATCTGACCGAAGCTCTAACAACCTTAATGAGGTGATACAAATGATTAATAATGTGGATGAAATCACAAATATAATCAGAAACACAGACGAGAAAAGTCAGGAAAAAGTTGATTGGACTAAAGCCTGGAGTACAAAATATCCTGTACTGAAAACATATCAGCAAGAGGTGGATATACCGAAGTACGCCTCTGAAATCAGAAAAATGTTTACCTCGTTACAAAATGATTACGGCTACAGTGAGCTTGATGCGATGCTTGTGCTCAAGGATATTCTTGCCCACGAATATATGGATAACAGGAAGTAATAAGTTAACCCCTGACTTTACGAAAAGTCAGGGGTGTTTTCATACATATATCAGCTCTTTGCAGACTGTTTAACTTATTTCTTCCCTCTGTGCTTATAATCCTCATCAAGATTATCTCTCCAGCTGTTATCAAGTGGTGCACACTTTCTCACACTGCTCACCGCACAGGCAACGGACTCATAAAGTATGCCCGTACCCTCGGCATCGGCGTTGTAGTTAACTGCTCTATCCTCGTCAATGCCGTAGCGTCTTGCAGTTTGGACGGCATCAATATTCGCACCGATGAAAAGAAACTCCCAACCGTATTTCGCCTTCTGTCTCTCAACCATTCTCTTGACCTGTTCACTGTTGTATTTATGGCTTGCATTCTCCATACCGTCAGTGGTGATAACGAACATTGTGTGTTCAGGTACGTCTTCAGGTCGTGCGTACTTGTGAATGTTGCCGATGTGGTAAATTGCGCTGCCGAGGGCATCAATGAGAGCCGTACATCCTCTTACGGTGTACTCCTTATCGGTCATAGGCTTGATGTCGCTGAGTCGTACTCTGTCGTGAAGCACTTCGCTTACATTGTCGAAAAGCACTGTTGAAACATAGCACTCCCCTTCTTCTTTTTTCTGCTTTTCAATCATAGCATTGAAGCCGCCGATTGTGTCGCTCTCAAGACCTGCCATTGAACCGCTTCTGTCAAGGATGAATACTAATTCTGTGATGTTGTTTTTCATATCGTTAACCTCCAAAAATTATGGTTGCAAGGTATTTTTCAACCTTACAACCTCAGTATAGCGGATTCAGTTTTAATTTTGGTCAATCTGAAATTTACTTCAGGACTACTTGCAATCAATAAAAATTTTTTCCTTACGATGACTTCCCTCAATGCCCTTGCAGCTGAAGTCTTTTATCTGCAAATTTTCACAGTGTCTTGCCCAGATGCCGTATGCGGGCAGATTTCTGAATCTCCAACACTCGGGATATTCCTTAGTGTATTCAGGGATAAAAAGCCGTCTGTCTTTTATCTCAATTGCATCACGGTAAATAATATCAAAGTTTCTCAGAGTAATATTTCTGCAGCGCCTCGTTCTCCCTTTTTGCTTATAGCCTGAAACAATAACGGGTAGTTCAACATCCCTTGCCGTAATGTTTTCCACGGTTATGTCAAAAAGCTCGCTCTTGCCGTTAAAAGTGTTTTTGTCTGCGGGCTTAGAGTTGTCATCATCCTTCACTATTTCGGTTTTATTTGCCGTTGAGGCAGTTACCTCGGCGGCTCTGTTACGGTTGCCGAGACGGATAAAAAGAGGACAGGTACAACGGTTCATATTTATGTTTCTGATTTTCACATGGTGTACCCTTGCACCGTCGCAAGCTTCAATTGAAACACCTGACACCGCCCCGGGATATAAGTCAGTCATAAAGAAAGAGCAATCCTCAACCCTTACATTATAAATATCGTATGTAGTCTCCGTGCCTATCTTAAAACAGTTTGTTCTCGAAATGACCTGACAGTTTTTAACCGTGATGTTGTGCATCTCTTTTTCGCAGCCGCACCATACAGCGTTTTTGAGCACAATGCCGTCGTCAGCGGTAGAAATAAAGCAATGGTCAATTTTCACATTGCTGCTGCCTGCAATATCAAAACCGTCAGAGTTTGCCACATTACGGTTGTTCCATATGACGGTATCAGTGATTTCCACTCCGTCACACATCAGCATTTTATATGTCCACCAAGGAGAGTCCTCAAAAATTATGTTATGTATTTTTACATTTCTGCACCTTTGTGTCAGCAGAATTGAGCCGTACTTTGACTTGTGGGCAAAACGAAGCTGAGCGCGGTAGTCACGACGCATCTGTATTACGTCAATAACCGGCGACGGTTCAAACATATTCTCACTGACCGGTTTAAGACCGAAATGTGTACCGTTTCCTATAAGCTTACCTGCGCCGGTAACGGTAATATTATCACAATCAAGGGCATAAATGAGAGCGTTATGCCTGTAACCCTTACCCGTAGTGTTAGCAGAAACAGCACTGTTTTTCTCAACAAACAAGGTCACATCAGAGGCAAGAAAAAGAGTTGTTACGGTATAGCACCCACCCTCAACAAGGACAGTACCGCCACCGCTTTTACTGCACTCATCAATGGCGGCTTGGATAGCCTGGGTATTTTCCTCTTCACTTTTATTGACATCGGCACCGAAAGAGCGCACATCAAAGATTTTGCCCTTAGGCTGCTGGGTATAATCTATGTACTGCTCCAAGGGAAAATAGGATGAATAATCACCCTCACGCACCTTTGTATAAGGCTCGCCCTCAGTTACCCGCAAATCCTTGCCGAAAAAGGCGGTATGGAGCTTATCTTTTATTGTTCTTTTTGTTTTCATTTGCTAACCTCATCTTTAAACCTTCGAGAAAAGGGTCTCCTGGTCATACTTGAAAAGCGCCGAATCGATTTCAAAAACATCGTAGATTTCATTTTCAAGGCAGTACTTGATAATTACATCAAAAAGGCTGCTGTCAGAAAGAATAAAGCCCACAGACGAAAGAAGATTCTGAGTTTCTTCAAGGGTGAGTTCAAGTGCGATTGCAAAGGAAAGCGCCGTTTTCTTGTTGGGTCTGTAGTGCTTGTCTGTCATCAGCTTATGCCAGGTCTGTTTGCTGACATTGGCTTTTTTATAGCACTCAACATCTCCCATACCCTTTGCATCAATTAGCTTAACGAGTTTAAGAGCAAAGCTTTCATCAAGCTTGATAAATTCGTCAAGGCTTTTCTTCGGCGCGCTGCCCACAGCAAATGACACAGGTGCATTGTCTTCTTCAATGCAAGGTGCTGACATACACATATCAGGCATAGTACGGTAGCAGTCAATGTCTTGCGTTGGCTCACACCTGCGTGAGTACCGCATCTGGCGATAATTGTTGCTGCAACTGAGCACATAGTTATCGTCAATATAGCTCTCAATACCCGAGAAGAGCTTTTCGGAAAGCTCATAGGATTTCTTGTCATAGACGAGGAGATATACCGTCATTTCGTTGTCAAAAAGGAAGGTGCTTATGGTGCTGATTGCGATTTTCAGCACCTTATCTTTAGGGTAGCCGTAAGAACCCGATGAGATAAGAGGAAAGGCAACAGTTTCACAGTTATTCTCTTTCGCGAGCTTCAAGCACTCGTTATAGCAGGAAACAAGCAGTTGAGTTTCGCCGTTATCTCCACCGTGCCACACGGGACCTGAAGTGTGAATAACATACTTACAAGGCAGATTAAAGGCAGGAGTTATCTTCGCAGTGCCGAGAGCGAGAGGAGTAAGTGCCTCACAGAATTCATCAAGTGCAGGTCCTGCAGATTTATGTATAGCAAGGTCTGTGCCGCCCGTTGGGTAAAGATGTCGGTTGGAGGGGTTGACGATAGCATCAACATGAATTTTAGTTATATCCTGACGGATAATCTGAAGGGGCATTTACATCACCTCTTATCGGTTTAATTTATGATTTAATTATATATTTGATAAGCTTTATTGTCAATGGAAAAACCCAAAGGAACTTATTCATCAAGAGCTTGTAGGAACTGTAAAAGCAATTTAACAACAGATTTGACATCACCCATTGTAAATGGTATAATAACCCTCAAGTGAATAAAAACATTCAGGGTGTCGGACAGTTGGGCTGTCCGGTGAAAAGGGAAGCAGGGTGCAAATCCCTCACGAACTCGTCGCTGTAATGAAGAAGTCTTATTTCACGCACTGCGGTGCAGTCATTGGTGAAGGCCGAGAAGACGGAATAAGATGATGATAGCTAAGTCAGAAGACCTGCCTTGAGTGACATTGTGGGGCCGCGAGTAATCGGCTGAAGCAACCGACTCCTTCTTTAAGTCGAAAGTGCCGCAATCTTTTTATGCACTGAGACTTTAAAGAAAGGAGATGTGTAAAATGAAAGGCAAAAAAATTGCAGGCGTAGTCATTCTTGTTGTACTTATTGCAGCTATGGCACTCACCTTCGGTACATTCAGAGAAAAAAGTGTTGAAGGCGAAAAGGATATCACAATCGAAGTAGTTATGTCCGATGAAACCTCAACTATCTATGAGGTTGACACCGATGCCGAATATCTGATTGGTGCCATGGAAGACGCCGACGGACTCACCTTTCAGGGTGAAGAAGGTCCTTACGGCATGTCAATAAGCACAATAAACGGTGTGCGTGCTGATTATACCCTTGACGGCGCTTATTGGGGATTCTATGTAAACGGTGACTATTGCAATTACGGCGTATCACAGCAGCCCGTTGAAGACGGCGACAGTTTCAGAATTGTTTACACCCCGGCAGAATAATGCGCAGCAAAAGCAAAAACACTGCATTGGATATTGCTCTCGTTGCCCTTATGGTGGCTGTTATCGAGGTGTGCAAATTTGCTATGGTAGCTTTGCCGAATATAAGCCTTACCGCATTCTGGCTGGTGCTTTTCTCAAAGCATTTCGGCAACAAGGTGTATTATGTTGTACCTGTGTTCACCCTTATTGAAGGTGTAATTTTCGGCTTTAATCTTTGGTGGATAAGCTATCTTTATGCATGGCCCTTGCTTGTAATCATTGCAAGGCTTTTCAGCAAAAATAACAGTGCCGTTACATGGGCCACTGTTTCAGGCGTTTTCGGGCTTTGCTTCGGTGCATTGTGCGCTATCCCCTATGTTTTCACAGGTACCGACCTTAAAAGCGGACTTGCTGCCGCCTTCTCGTGGTGGGTTGCAGGCATACCCTGGGATATAGCCCACTGCATAGGCAACTTTGCACTGATGATGCTTCTTTATAAGCCGTTAAGCAAGGTTATGGACAATCTGAAAAAGCATATCAGAAACTGAAAAAAGCGAATCACCTACAGAGGTGGTTCGCTTATCTTTTTATTTATTTTGCAAAGTAAAATGCACACCCGCTTGGGTGTGCAAAATTAGTTTTTTGATTATTCTGTGAAGCCTGATTCAACAAGTCTTACAAGCTCTTCAACAGCCTGCTCTTCATCGGGACCGCCAGCAATAATGCGGATGTCTGTGCCACCCATAATACCAAGTGAAAGAACACCGAGTAAGCTCTTAGCATTCACTCTTCTCTCTTCCTTTTCAACCCAGATTGATGACTTGAATTCGTTAGCTTTCTGAATGAAGAAAGTAGCAGGACGAGCGTGAAGACCAACCTGATTCTGAACTTTTACATCTTTAACAAACATATCAATATCTCCCACACATATAAATTTGGTTAATTTGCGTTTAATTTCTAATATATTATAACCGCAAAAACTGCCTTCGTCAATGGTTAAAAACGACTTTAAAACTTTTTGTTTGCAAGCCTAAACATTGACAAAAACCGAGGGGTAAATTTGTGCATTTTTACTACAATATTTTTCACTTTCAAGTCACTATGCACAATTTACGGCAGATTTTTTCGACATTCGTATACTATCATTAGAGGCTTTCAGTCTCATCCGTGTTTTTTGCCTTGAGTTCAGCCTTGAACTCCCGGAGAAACTCTATATCCTTTTTATCAAGGTCAGCCTTTGAAAGCATATCGGGTCTGCGAAGATAGGTACGCATAAGGCTCTGCCGGCGCTTCCATTTGTTTATATTGGCATGGTGTCCCGATAACAGTATATCCGGAACAGTCTGTCCGTGCCACTCATAGGGTCTTGTGTATTGGGGATGCTCTAAAAGTGAGCTGTAATGGCTCTCGTCACTGAAGGCCTCCTCATTGGGCAGTACCCCGGGAAGCATTCTGGATATGCTGTCAGCTAACACAAGAGCCGGAAGCTCACCGCCTGTGAGTACATAATCACCTATTGAAATTTCTTCGTCAACAATTTCTTCTATAACTCTCTCGTCAATACCCTCATAGTGTCCGCAGAGGATAGCAATATTATCCATTTGCGCAAGTTCACGAACACGGCTCTGAGTAAGAGTTCTGCCCTGAGGTGACATATATATAAGATGGGGACGCTTGCCGATTTCATCACAAAGGCTCATATAACAGTCATATATGGGCTGCACCTGCATAATCATACCCATACCGCCACCGTAGGGCGTATCGTCAACCCTTTTGTGCTTATCGAGAGTGTAATCCCTTATCTGACGGCAACCTATTTCAACAAGACCTGCCTGACGGCTTCTGCCTATGATACTCTCGGCAAGAACTGATTCACACATTTCAGGAAAGAGAGTAAGTATATCAATTCTCATCGTCAAAAATTCCTTTCAAGGGTCGTATTTCAATTATTCCCTCTACTACATCGGTGCTGATAACTACACTGGGAATAGCGGGAATAAGATATTCCTTATCACCCTGCTTTATATGCCAGACATCGTTTGCACCCGTCTGCGAAACATCGCTGATTATGCCGTAGGTTTTGCTCTCATCGTCAGCATCGATAACAGTGCAGTCAATAAGCTCCTGAATAAACCAGGTGCCTTCAGGGAGATTGGCATCACTTCTTTTCATAAAGAGGATTTTATCTCTGTATTTTGCTGCTTCCTCAACCGTATCAATGCCCTGCACCTTCAGAATAACCATATTACCGTTAGGTCTTGATGAAACCTTAAGGGGCTTTTCGCCATTTTTATCGAGATAAAGGGTCTTAAATTTTTTCATATACTCAGGACTGTCACACCAGGGCTGAACACGCATTTCACCCTTTATGCCGTGAGTGGAGGTTATTTTGCCTATTTCAAGATAATCTTTTATCATAACTGTTACCTTTCACATATAAATCAAAAGGCTGCCACAGGACAGCCATTTGCACATTCAACTGAATTATTCGTCTTTGGGAAGAGGAGCGTACCAATCGGGATTGGGTTCAGCTTTGAAAATTTCACAAAGATATTCGTAGAGCTTGTTCCATAACTTCCAGAAGATTTCTTCAAATGATGCAAAAAAGTTTTCCATAATATTTTCCTCCTATATCATTGTAGCTTCATTATATACCATTTAAAAGGGATTTTCAAGAATTTTACTTAAAAATTATATCGTGAGTTTCAGCACCCACACAGTCGATAAGACCCTCAGGTGCAATAAAGAGCTGAACGCCCAAGGCACCGCCGCTGATAATAATTTCATCAAACTCCAAAATACTCTCGTGGATAACTGTTCTGAATTGCTTTTTCATACCTATGGGGGTGCAGCCGCCACGGATATATCCCGTAACATTTTTGATATCCTTGACATGAAGCAGCTCCACGCTTTTTTCACCTACGGACTTTGCTGCTTTTTTCAGGTCGACTTCCTTATCTATAGGCAGAGCAAAAACATAGTTTTCACCGCTTTTGCCAACTGCAACAAGGGTTTTGAAGGTCATATCATAGCTTTGAGATAACATATCGGCAATATGTATGCCGTCAATAAACTCGTCACACTCATAGTAATTGACCTTATATGGTATTTTCTTTTTATCAAGAATGCGCATTGCATTGGTTTTTATGCCCTTTTCCTTTGCCATAATGACCTCACATTTGACTTAAAGCTGAATTTTTTATATAATAGCACACAGAACAAGTTTTTTCAATAAAGAGGTAAAATAAATGATAGAAATAATCTGTCCCGTATGCAGTGAAGCTCTCGAAGAAAAAGAAAAGAGCTTTCTCTGTGCAAAGGGTCACTGCTTCGATAAAGCAAAGGAAGGCTATGTCAATCTCCTCACAGGCTCACACAAGCCCGGAAGTGCCATAGGCGATAACCGTGATATGGCGCTAAACCGCCGTGAGTTTCTCTCTAAAGGCTATTTTGATGCTCTTGTACGCGCTCTGGTGGAGTTTATAAAGGAGAAGGCTCTCCCCCGCCCCGTAATTGCCGATATATGCTGCGGTGAGGGATATTACGGCGACAGAATAAAAAGTGAAGTGAGCTGTGAAATGCTTGGATTTGACCTATCCAAGGAAATGGTACGTCTTGCGGCAAAGCGCAAAAACGGTATAACCTATTTTGTGGGTAACCTTGCTCATATACCTGTAAAGGATAAGAGCGTTGATATCTCACTTCACCTCTTTGCTCCCTTTCACGAGAAAGAATTTAGCCGTATAACAAAAGACGAGGGATATATTGTCAGCGTTGTTGCAGGTGAAAACCACCTCTTTGAGCTTAAGGAAATCCTTTACGATAGACCATATAAAAATGATGAGGCAGCTCCCGAAACGAAAACACTTACCCTTATGGAAAAGCGCAAGATTTCGGCAGTGGTACACCTTGAAAGCAATGAGGATATAATGGCTCTTTTCAAAATGACACCTTATTATTATCACACCAAGGATGAGGATAAGGCTAAGCTGCTGGGCATAAACAGTATGGATATAACAACGGAGTTTGTGATATTTGTTTATACAAAAGAATAACAGGCAAGGGACGGTGATTGAGTTTCACCGTCCCCTTTAGTTTTTAATTATGCGAACATTGATTTAATGAGATTAATAATGAAGTGCACCGCAATCGCATACGGGATTCATCTTGAACAGTTTCCAGAAGAAGCGAACAATCTTCCAAATGAAGCCCATGAATCCTGACTCGTGGCAAAGGTGGTCACAATCGCCGCCTGTGGGTTCGTCGGGTGTTTCGGGTTCGTCGGGCTTCTCATCTTCGAGCATACATTGAGTATAGTAAATGGTCTGATGAGTGTAGTTTTCAATATCGTTTTCGTTTAAATCGAAAATTCGTGCATATCTTTCGCCGGGATCTCCGTAGGTAGCAAAGCCGAAGCCACCGTTGTAGCCAAGTTCAATTCCGTCCGTTGTTTTTCCCACAAAGGTATTTATATGGTCATGACCGAAATACGCACCGAGTACATCACCCTGCTCTAACCACGCTTCATACTGACCCGTTATTTTTTCGGGATGCTCACAGCCGGGAATTTCTCTCATTATGTTTCTGTCGCCAGTCCAATCGGCATTTTCATCAAGAACATAATAAGCATCGTAATATCTGCTTTTCAATGCGCCTTCGGTTCCTTCAGGAACCTCTTTAAGGAAGCTTCTTATTTCTTTGACGGGAATGTGCTGGAACACAAAGGAGGGAACAATCTCTCCTTTGTTCATTTCTTTAAGCTCGTTACTTCTTTCCTTATACCATTCTACCTGTTCAGGAGTAACACCGCTTGTGGTGCCTTTGCCGTTCCACTGCTGAGTATCCATCATATAGATATTGAACTTTGGCGTACTGCCGTCACTTGAGTAAATAACGGTGTTGTATGTGCCACCGTCAGCACCGTCGGTGTTGGCATAACAATAAGAGTATTCACGGTAAATTGCAGCCTGGTCTTCCATGGAAACAATTCCTTTATAGTCTCTGTCGTGGTTACCGAAGGTGAAAATGAAGGGAATGCCTCTTTCCTGCATGGGCATCAATTGATTTTTAAGCGCTGCTCTTATTTTTTCTTCGGTTACACCGGGAAAGCGATCATGCAGCTGATCTCCCACGAGCACAACAAGGTCAGGCTCATACTTGTCAAGCACCTTATTCAGGAATATAAGTGAATCTCCGTTGGTTGTATCTCTGTCCTGAAAATCGTTTATCTGTAAAATACGGAAGGTGCCGTCACTGTTGAAGGTAAGCTTTTTTTCTGTTGCCGAAGCAGGGAAAACAAGAGACATCATCATAAGTGCTGAAAGAATAAGTGCTGTAATTTTTTTCATCGTATTTTCCTCCTTTTATTTGTTTTTCATTTTAGCACATATCTGACAAAAAAACAAGATTTTTTGTCAGATAGCAACTTTTTAATTGCTTCGCAAATCTGTGACCGACACGAAAGCATTTTTAAATTTTTCTGAGAATTATTGAATCATTACATCCTTCTTTTTTTAATCAAGTTTCAATCAAAACCACCGGTGATTTGCTCACCCCTATAAGAAGTTATAACCGACTTAACCCCTAAAAGGAGTACTGAAGGTTTGACATCGCATTACTATTACTTGGCATCCGCTCACGAGCGGCTTTTTATTTTGCCTACACTATATGATATTTGCAATTCCATTTTGTATGTGCTAAATTGTATGTGATATTATTTTGTTGTCACATTCTAATGTCCTGCTTATGTGTTATTTTTGCGCAACTGGCAGGTCAGGCTTATACTATAACACATAAGGAGTTTCTCTGTTACAAGCATAGGCCATAGTCTTTTTTTCGTATACAAAAAAGAACGCAGGCTCTCACCTGCATTCTTTTTAAAAGTGAAGATTTATTTAGTCTTCTTCTGATAGCTCTTGCAGAAATGGGGAATTGCAATAGCATCTGCGCTTGTCTTTTCGTGTGAAACCTCAATCTTGTCGAGACTGCACTTGTCGCAATCAACGTGATATTCACACTCATTTACTGAGCATTTAACGCCTTCGTTATGCATAAATTTCACCTCACTTTTTATGACGAGTAAACTCATCATGTAATGATAGTTTGACCCGTAAAGTGAGGTGTTATTCTTTTATTTTGTAAATAAATTCATCACTAAGCTAAAGAGCTTCACCACAATATTATAAATTGTTGAGGCGGTGTTTCTTATACCCAATTTTTTGAGCAGATTGCTTGCTTTTTCACCTATAACCTCGTCAAGCTCCTTAGGCATATCTGCCTTAATATAAGGTCTGCTTTCGTCGTACTCTGCCGACGGACCGTTCATTACGGTGAAATCAAAGGTTCTGTCGCTGACGGGAGTGATTGTCTTATTCATAAATGAAATATTGATTTCAAAATTCTTTGCACTCACCTGAGGAATTTCACCCTCGAAGGCAACCTCTTTGCTCTCACCAGGTTTAAGAGTGAAGGGCTTGAAGTTAAAGTCAAGATCAAGACCGCGGGCATTTATGCTCATTACAGTGATATCATTTATAGCCGAGCAGTTGCTTACTATAAGAGTTTTATCCTTAGAGGAAAGATAACCTTCCTGACTGTCTGAGAATATAGCGTGAACGCCGTGTGAGGGATTTGTTGTTTCGTGGAACTGGGGATATCCCTTCATAGTGTGAGCATCATAGCTCTTATCACTGAGAAGCAGTGTAAACAGCAGAGAGTTTGTGAAGGGGTCACTTGTTGTCATTCCGTGATAATAGTTTTCAACAAACCAGGTGTGGTGGGGAATATATGATGTTGAAGCATCAACTGTCATACAGGGTGAAACCTGATAATAACCTGTGTCAACCTTCTGCTTATAACCGTCGGCAAATCTTTCACCAAAGGGAGCAACTATAGCACCCGTTGCACCTGCAGTGGGGATAATGGCATCACTTGTCACTTCACCGCCGCTGACACTTTTTGCATTATAGCCTGCCATAATATAGACATTCGTACCTGCATCCTGAGCCTTTTTAAATCCCTTACCAAAATAGTTTTCGCCTTCGGGGGACATAATCTCATAGTGCATATAGTCGCTTTTCTTTATAAGTTCAGCACATTCAACAGGGTCGAGAAGTTCCGCCTTAAGGTCTTCATAATGCTCAAGGGGTATAAAATCCCAAAGGCTCTGCCAATATCTGACAATGCCCATAATCTGAGGCACCAGTTCACCCACAATTGCATCAACAAAGCCTAACTGCTCCGCCTCAACAAGAATATGATAGTCCTCTTCCCATTTCATACCGTGTTCGATATATTTGATAAGACCATATTCGTCCAGCTTGCCCTGATTGCTGAGAAGGTCATATGCAAGGCTTGCGCCGCCAAGGGCAGGTACCGTCAGCACTGCATTATTGACCTTGCCCTCATAACCGTAAAGTGTAAGATATGTGCCTGTGGTCTGTCCACCGTGAGAAACTGCAAGCAGGTTAACCTTATCTACCTTGTCTTTTTCAGCTTTTCCCTTATTATGATGAGCTATAACATCGTCAATATACGCCCTCATTCTTGCGGCTATTTCAACGGGGCCCTTACGGAAATCGCAGGTAAAGAGATAAACATTCTCCACACCTATTTCTTCCGAAAGAACTGCCATCATTTCTACTTCTTCATTATGTTCACCGTTCGGATAGTTTTCCTGGATATATTTCCAGTTAGTTTCCTCGGCAGTGTTCAGATATGTGGAAATATCCTTTATACTTGTGCCGTCAGGGTTGCAGCGAAGACTGTCAAAAAGCCAGTTGAAAGCAGTACCCACAACCTCAACTGCAGGTGAAATATCACCTGTTGCAACGAACTTAGCTGCAGCAGTAACAAGCTCTTTTTTATATTTATCAAGGGCTGTCATAATCTGATCGCCGGTGTTACCCCAGGCGTGGATTTCCTCACCGGTTTCCTCGTCAAAATAACGAAGAGAAGATGAGCTGTAGCCCGAAATCATAATGGTGGGATAGTTGTTACCCTCAGCCTTATAGCCAGCTGCAAAGGCTGCACTGCAAATGGAGAAGCACAGTATAACCGCAAGCAAAAGCGATATAAGCTTTTTCATAGTTTTCTCTCCTTATCTGTAAAATACCTTAGTCATAATATAGAGTGCCTGAGCAAATACATCAAGTACATTTGATACAATTGCCTTCAAGCCTGTTTTTTCAAGAACCGTATTTGCAAAGCTCGGGAACACTCTGTCGATATTCTTGGGATAGTCTGCATTTGTGAGAGGCTCATTTGTGTTATACTCTGCCTCCGCACCGTTCATTATGGTGAAATCAAAAGTTCTTTCACATACGGGTGTAACCTTATTGTTGAGATAGGAAACACTCACCTCAATATTTTTAAGGCTTACCTCAGGGATATCACCTTTAATTTTAACCGCCTTACTTTCACCGGGTTTTAAGATGAAAGGCATAAACAGGAAGCCGAAATCTGCACCGTAAACGCTCACAGAGCTGACAGTGATAACTGAATCATAAGAGATATTACTTATGATAAGTTCCTTATCCTGAGATGAAACAAAGCCTTCGTTACTGTTGTCAAACTCTGCAAAAACAATATGAGCAGAGTTGGTGGTTGCATGGAACTGAGGATATTCCGCAAGGGAATTGACTGTATATCCTTCACCGTCTGTAAGTAGAAGCTTACAGGCAAGAGAGAAGGTGAAATCATCCTTATAGGTCATTCCGTGATGATAGTTTTCAATATACCAGGTACGCTCAGGCAGATAACCCGTTG
Organism: Acutalibacteraceae bacterium; assembly: GCA_045637065.1. Lineage (GTDB taxonomy): Bacteria > Bacillota > Clostridia > Oscillospirales > Acutalibacteraceae > UBA6857. The sequence continues at coordinate 12,181 of JAZTYQ010000022.1, read as the reverse complement.
AAGCGTCAATTGTCATAGAGGGAGAAACCTGATAAAAGCCTGTATCAACCTTCTGCTTATAGCCGTCACTGAAACGCTTACCGTAGGGTGCTGCAGTAGCACCGGTAGCACCTTCAATGGGGATAATTGAGTCTGAGCTTACAGGCATACCCGAAACAATCTGCACATCATAGCCCGCTAAAATATAGATATTTGTGCCTGTTGCTTCAGCTTTTTTGAAGCCCTTGGCATAGTAATGCTCACCTTCGGGAGACATAATCTCATAGTGAACGAAATCGCTCTGAGCAATGAGACCCGCATTTTTTACGGGATCAAGATTTTTAGCCTTCATTTCCTCGTACTGAGCGAGAGGCACAAAATCCCAAAGACTGCCCCAACAGCCTATGGTTTCCATACACAGGGGAAGAAGTTCCTCAACAAGCTCGTCAAGGAAGCCTAACTGATTTGCGCGAAAGAAAAGGTCTAAATTTTCTTCTATCTGGAAGCCGTGCTGTAAAAACTGCAGAAGCTCTGCGTCATTAAAGTCTGCATCGCCGTTGAAAGCGTCATATGCTATACCTGCACCTGCAAGTGCAGGTACGGTAAGAAGGGCATTGTTGACCTTGCCCTCGTGTCCGTAAAGAGTAAGATATGTACCTGTTACCTGACCGCCGTGGGAAAGGGCATAAATGTTAACCTTGTCAACCTTATCCTTTTCAGCCTTACCTTGGTTGTGATATTCGATTACATCGTCAATATAAGCTCTCAGGGAGTTAGCAATTTCCACTGCACCCATACGGAAGTCGCAAGTGAAAACATAGGTGTTCTCCTTACCTACTCTTGCGCCGATATCGTCCATTATCTCTTTTTCTGCCTGATAGTCACCCTCTGGGTACTTTTCGGCAAGATTTGCATAGTTGGTTTCTTCTGCAGTGTGAACATAATTATATACAGGCACACTGGGCGTGCCGTCATCGTTGCACTTCAGGTCGGCAAAAATCCTGTTGAATCCCGCACCAAGTATAGCGGCAAGATCTTTGGCATCGCCTGTAACAAAGAATTTTGCTGCTTCAGCAAGAATTTTTTCAAGCATGCCATCCTGCGCCCCTGAGACAACCTGACCTGCAGCATCGCCCCAGACCATAACCTTTTCACCTGTTGCTTCGTCGATTTTATAATAGGATGACGAGGTGTATCCGGGCACCATAATTATGGGGTACTTTGTAAGCTCCTCACACTGTATTTCAGCGGCAAATGCCACAGGAAAAGCACAGAAAACCATAACTGTAACCAGAAGTAACGCTAAGATTTTTTTCATATTTTCCATCTCCTTTTAAGTTTTACACTTTATTGTACCACTACAGTAAATTTTTTACAACAAAAATGTATTAGCCTTTCAAACAAAAATAAAAGGTCGGTTTTGTACAAATAGACCAAAACCGACTCTTTCATTACATTACTCGACTTATTTTTTCTTGAGCTTAGGCAATACAAGGCAAATACCCACAGCCAGAATTGCAAGCACGCCTATTCCTGCAGGGATAAGATAATCACCATCATTGTCACCCGTTGCAGGCATTGCAAGAGGCATAAGAGCTGTGTCTGCCGCAAAAACCTGAAGCACAACTGCACCTACACTGAGAATCATAAGGGCAGCCATAATTATGCAAATAACCTTAATCACACTTTTAGGCATCATAATGTTTTACCTCCGAAAATTTCTCTAAGTTATTTTATCACTTTGTATGAGGTGTGTCAACCTTTATTTAACGATATAACCACCCACAAAATAAATTAACTATTGAAATTAACGTAACTTTGGTATATAATAGTGTAGATAAAATTAAATTAAAGAAAAAGAGGTTGAAACACAATGAAGAAACGTCACATTATCGGCGGTGCTATTGTCGCTGCAGCTGCAGCAAACGCTGTGCACGCAGCCCTTTACACACCTAAGAAGACTGACAGTGAACCCCTCCCCAAGGAAGAAATCAATGTTCAGCGTTACCGTGAAAATCTCTCAAAAGCTATTCAGTGCAAAACCGTTTCTTACAGAGAAAGCGAAAGAGTAAACTGGGCTGAATTTGAGAAATTCCACAATTTCCTCGACGAGGCTTATCCCCTTATTGCCCAAAAGCTTGAAAAGGAAGTTATTCCCCCTGCAAATCTTCTCTATCGTTGGAAAGGTACTAAGGCAAACCTTGAGCCTATTGCCCTGCTCGCTCATCAGGATGTTGTTCCTGTTTCATCAGGCACAGAAGAAGATTGGACACACGATGCATTCAGTGGTCACGACGACGGCGAATTTATCTGGGGTCGCGGCAGTGTTGATATGAAAAACCAACTTATTGCAGTTATGGAATCTGTTGAAGCTCTTCTCGAAGAAGGCTTCCAGCCCGAGAGAGATGTATATCTTCTTTTCGGCGATAACGAAGAAGTCGTTGCTAACTCAGACAACGGTGCAAGAGACCTTATGCTCACACTTCAGAGCAGAGGCATTACCCTTGACAGCGTTATAGACGAAGGCGGCGCAATGATTCCCATTCATGTTCCCGGCGTTCTTGAACACAAGTTCCTCGCAGGTGTAGGCGTGGCTGAAAAAGGTTATTCAGATATTGAAGTTGTTGTCAATGCAAAGGGCGGCCACTCATCACAGCCTCCCGTACACACAGCTCTGGGCAAAATTGCAGGCGTTATCAAAGACCTTGAGGATAATCAGTTCAAGGCTTACCTCAATGATAATATGAAGAGCCTCTTCGATGCTATCGGCAGAGAATGCAGCTACCCTGTACGTCTTATCACCTGCAATATGCCTCTTCTTCATCCCGCAATTGTTGAGCTTTCAAAGCATATTCCCTTCCTTGCTTGCCTTACACGCACAACAACAGCCGTAACAATGGCTCAGGGCAGCCCCGCTGCTAACGTGCTTCCTCAGCGTGCAGCTATTACAGTTAACTTCCGCGCTATGCCCGGCACAACCAAGCAGGATCTTATCGACCATATCCGCAAGTCATGCAAGAATAAGGATATTGAAATCAATGTTCTCAACTCAAAAGAAGCTTCATCATTCTCCCCCACAGATTCAAGAGCTTACAACATAATCCGCGATGTAACAAAGGCAATTCAGCCCAACGCTATTGTTGCTCCCTATCTTGTTATGGGCGGTACTGATGCTTATAATTATGAACCTATCTGTAAGAACATTTATCGCTACGCTCCCTTTGAGCTGACAACTGAGCTTCTTCGTTGCACTCACGGTACCAACGAAAGACTCCCCATTAATCTTATGGAAAACGCTCTTCTCTTCTTCAAAAACTATATCAGAAGAGCAAGTGCAGAATAATTCTCCCTCCACCGAAAAACCCTGCAAGGATCACATCCCTGCAGGGTTACATTTTTTATTTCTCAGTGGAAAAGTCCGGTTTTCTTATTCATTCTTTCCCATAATTCATAATTTAAAAGCCACCTGCTTGGCAGATGGCTTATATATATCCTTAGATTTATTTATCCGATCAAGTTTTAATTAAGCGAAAAGACTCTTAATCCAGTTGATGAGCTCAATGAGGTGGTCAAGACCGAACATTTTAACAATTGTTTCCCACATATACTTTACCTCCTTTAAGATTTTAAGGGATTACTCACCTTACATTCAATATTGTATATTATATTTTACTTTTTGTCAATAAAATATAAGTATTTTTAATTTTTATGCACATTTACATCATAAACCTCTCACATAATGTAGTGTATTTTAAAAAGCGTATATCAATATATAGACAAAAAAACAAAGCCCACCCTTCCAGGTAGGCTTTGTCTATTAAACAATTGTTTAATCGCGATTATTAACTTATTTTGCAAGACCGTTGTCAAGCTCGATGCCGAAAATAGCAAGAAGAGCATAAAGGAATTCCCAAAGCATTGCATACATAACTTCAAAATGTTCCATTATTATTTCCTCCATATTTTAGATTAGTAAGAGGTGAGCCTCTAACTTGTTTATATTATATAATAGCCTAATAAAAAAGTCAATAGTTTATTCAAAATTTTTTAATAATTAAAGCCGGCTTAATAAGCTAAAACAAAGAAAAAGCCACCTGCCGGCGGCCTTATCTTTTTAAACAATTGTTTAAATTATTTCATTCAATTATGCGTTCTGTTCTTCCCAGTAAGCAAGAACCTTGTTAATATAATCCCAAAGTAATGCCCATACAGCCTCGAGTTTCTCGAAAAATTCTGCCATTGTTTTTTCCTCCATATTTAGATTAGTTAGAGGTTCTCCCCAACTTGACTATATTATATAATAGTCAAATATAAAAGTCAATAGTTTATTCAAAAAAAATTAATATTTATTGAAGTTTTTATGAACAGAAAACTACGATTTTTCTTATTATAATATCAAAAGGCTATCCTTAACGGATAGCCTTTAAACTGCTTTAATTAGTTGATGCTTCCAAGAAGGTCATCAAGTCTGAGGAATTCGAAGATTGCATCAAAGAATCTATCAAAAACATCTGAAATTCTTTTGAGAATCTTCTGGAAACCGCTTATGAAGTCGTCCTGAGCTTCTTCATCCCAGATTTCTTCACCGGGGCCGATGACGGGCTTATTGCCTGTGCCTTCGTTGTTGGGGTCACAGCAATCGCAGCCGCAACCGCAGGGGAAAATACCTGTGCAATATGCGCAACAGAGTGAACCGTCATATGTACCGTCTTCGCTCTTATCTTTAGCGCATGATGTAAGATATGACTTATCAATGTTGAGGCAAAGAACACAGCAGTGGCATGAACCTAAGGGTGCAGTCTTATGTGCGTCGCATGTGCATTTGTCTGTGATTTCGGGTTCTTCGACAACAACAGCAAAAGCCATAGTACCCATTGTAAAGAGCATTACAACTGCTAAAAGAACTGAAATTATTTTTTTCATTGGAATCTCCTCCTAAAAATACGGCGTTATTTTTGTCGCCTTTATAGTTACATTATATTAAATTAATTATTAAAAGTCAAGACAGAATGTAAAAAAACAGCAATCAGGAACCCCTAATTGCTGATCTTTACTGTATTACTGTAAGAGCCGTAACCTGTTGTGCCGTCATCCTTACGCAGAGTTCTTATTCTGTAGCGGTAAACCGTATCGTCACTGAGACCCTCTATAGTGTATGTAAGTGTATCCTTATCCACGGTTTCAACCTTAATAAGCTCATCGCCTGAAACTCTGTAAATAACATAGTGTGTAGCACCGCTCACCTTATCCCATGAAAGCTTGACTCTGTTGCCCGTTATCTTAGCTGTCAATTCAGCAGCCTTTGGGCCTGTAATGCCTGTGATGTAAGAGGGTTCACTGCTGTAATACTCTGAGCCAACCTTTGCAGTGGCATGAACCTTGAATTTATAGCTTTTGCCTGCAGTAAGCTTAAAGATGTATGAGGTATCCTCTGTAACTGCAACCTTATCGTAGCTTTCACTTTCACTGTCATATCTGTAAATTGAATACTGTGTTGCGCCGCTTACCTTCTTCCAGCTAAGACCAAGCTTACCTGTAGTGGAGTAATCCTGCTTGAGGGCGGTCACTTTTTCGGGTACCACTGTAATTGTTACACTGCTTTTAACCTCATTTCTGTCTGCAGCAATGCAAGTGATTTTCACCGTGCCGTACTTTTTGGCTGTAACCTTGCCCTTTGAGTTGACCGTAGCAACGGAAGTATCTGAGCTTTTCCAGACGAGGGATGTGTCTGTTGCATCTGCAGGCTTTAATGTGGCACTTACTGCCGTGCTGTCCCCTTTTGCAAGCTTGGAAGGAGCTGAAAGCTTCAGTGACTTAACGGGAATAACTTCCTCATGGGGAAGAACCTGAAATTCATAGTCTTCGCCTGAAATTTTCCATCCGGTTACAAGAGAATTTGCCGCATAAACCCTCGATGAGTAATTACCCGGTTCATCGATTGTTATTGTCCTTGAGCGTTTGCTTTTGCTGACAGTGTATTTCTGAACAGTTTCACCGTCTTCATTATAGATATAAAGCCAATATTTTCCGGCACCGCAGGATTCACCCCATGTAAGAGTTATTTCCTCACCGACACAATAGACTTCACTCTTGTTTTCAAAGCCGAAATTCTCAATCTTCCCGCCCTTATATTCGGCGTAATTAAGGGCGCACCAGCCAACAACATTGCCAAAGAGAATTTTACCCCAAAGGTACTCGCCGTCATCATATTTGTCATAAACCTTGAAATCCGTATCGGGATAAATCTTGCCTACAACATTAGAATCCGTTGAATGCTCTGCTCTGACATTAAGAGTAGCATCAACCATTTTCCAATCCTCGTGAGGATCGTTTTTGGTTATGTCCACCTCTGTTTCAGTGTCGCTTTCAATTTTGTTTGTGTTCTTATAAAAATCAAGGTCTGTGTTTTTTCTGTTATTTCCCTGAAGACGAAGCACATAGCTGAAGCCCTGAATATCAGAAATATCCATTATTCCCCAACGTATCTGACATTTGCCTACCCAGTTACAGTCAGTAAATGATATCTTATTACCGCTTACACCTGTAACACAAAGTGAGTGACCGTTCCAACGGTAGCGTATAATGTCACCTACACGAAGCTCCGAGACCTTCAGACTTGTAACCTTGACAAAATTATTTCTGGGCATAACACCTGTTATTTCATATGCAATCTTGTGAGCATATCCCATGCACTGAATTGCGTTGTCAAAGTTGTTGCAGTCGCAGTTCTTATTCCATGTGCAGCCGCCGTGGTTTGTGCAAGGTGTTGAAGTAACTCCGTCGGGATTATTTTTATTCTTGCCTACACTGTTCCAGTATTTGCCGTCAGGAAACTTTTCAACAAGTGATGCCAATGTGGTAAGAGTATTGTTTGCGGCAACACTGATGTTGCCGATGCTTATAAATGGGAATATAACCAGTAGGGCAAGAAGCAGGCATAAAAGTTTTTTAAACATCTTGTATCTCCTTAGTGTCCGTTTACTATATATAAGTCAGTTTATTACAATTTTGTAATTTCTTTCCATATAATAGCACATATTGATTAAAAAAGCAACCCTAATCCTAAATATAGTTATTTCCGATTTGTTAAGATGCTGTTAAAACTGATTAAACGGTCATTCTGACAAACACAGCTGACAGCACAAGACTTAGAAAATCGGCAGTCAGGCCTGCATAAAGGGTGTGCCGTGTGTTTTTTATTCCGATAGCTGAATAGTACACCGTAACGGCATAAAGAGTTGTGTCCGTTGAACCCATAACAACGCTTGCAACCTGACCCACAAAGGAATCGGGTCCGTGAGTTTTCAATACGCTTTCAAAGAGAGTAAGTGAGCCTCCTCCCGAAATAGGGCTGAGCAATGCCATAGGAGTTATTTCCTCAGGTACGCCGAAAACAGATGTAATTGGTGAAAGCAACTCAGACATAATATCCATAGCCCCGCTTTCCTTGAGCATTGTTACGGCAACAACAAGACCTGTTATGCTGGGCAGAAGCTCATAAACCGTGTGAATCCCCTTCTTTGCACCAACCATAAAGCAATCGAAAACCTTAACCTTTTTTGCAAGGCCGAAAAGTACAATGCCCACCACCATCACCGGCAATATGTATGAGCCGAAATCAGGCACCTTTAACACCTCTCAATCTGTTGCCCAGTTTTGCAGCTATAATAGCCGCCACAAGAGCGCAAAATGATGTCAGAAAAGCTGCAGGCATAATTTCCATAGGATTTTCACTGCTGTACTGACCTCTCATTGTGGCAACTGTTGTAGGAATAATGTGCATAGCTGCAGTATTCATAACAACGAAAACCACCATTTCATCACTTGCAATATTCTTATTGCTATTTATATCCTGAAGCCGACGCATAGCCTCAAGACCAAGAGGAGTTGCAGCGTTGCCAAGGCCTAATATGTTAGCAGTTATATTCATGGAAATTGCTTCAAGGGCATATTTTTCTTTTTTTAGTTTCGGAAAAATCATACCCACAACAGGTGACATAAGCCTTGAAAAAATTCTTGTCATGCCTGCCTGCTCTGCAATTTCCATAACTCCGCCCCATAGACACAGCATAGATACAAGTCTTAACAAAAGCTGTACCGCACCCTCAGCACCGTCAATAACCGCCGAAGACAGCTCATCCATTCTGCCCGTTGCTATTGCCGCTATAAATGATAAAGCAAGCAAAACAGGGAAAACATAATTCATCATAAATATCACCCGGGATATTTATATGACACTTCCCTCACGGCAATGACAAAACCGCCTCATATAAGGCGGTCAGGGTTATAATATTTTATTTTCCATTGCAAAGAAACAGGGTCTTTTTCTTCACTGTAATCGCAGTAAACTACCTTATCCTCACTGTAAAGTATGCCTACGCTTCTCACTGCGCCTTTTTTCAGCGGAACTGTTTCATTCAGCTGTAGCTTCAGCTTTTTCAAGCGTTCGTCTTTTACTTTCAGACAAGCAGGCAGTATATCAGAATTATTGGTTGAAAGTCTGTCCAGAAGCATAAAATCACGAAGTCTTATTTTATCCACGCCTCTTATCAGAGAGAAATATTCATAGGCAAAGCAGGTGTATGTGTCAAGAGGGATACTACCCTTTTCTCCCTTAGCCGAAAGAAATTCTCCGAAGCCGAGAAACAAATCAAATGGCGACATAAAGTTTGTCACATATCTCAGGGTACGAGAAAATCTTGAGCTGTTATAAAGGCGTTCAAGCTCATTTTCACATATGTGCAGAAGCTTCAATTCTTCTTCGCTTATATAAGGCGTTGAAATAACCTCATAGGGCGGCTCCGGACTGTAATCACAGGGATATTTCTCTTTGTTATCCCCCATAGGTGAGCCGTAAAGTATTTTGAGGAAACCAAGCTGCAGCATATTTGCACCTATTTTATAGGCTCTGTCAAAGCCTTCCCTGAAGCTTTCATAATCTTCCTCAGGCAGACCTGCAATAAGGTCAATATGCACATGGCAATTGCCGAAAGAAAGCAGTCTCCTGACATTTGCCTCAACTATATCCACATCAGTTTTACGCTTAATCTTTCTCAGAGTATTTTCATTGAAAGACTGTATTCCCACCTCAAACTGCACCGCACCCTTTGGCAGCTGAGCAATAATATCAAAAAGCTCCTCAGTAATGATATCCGCTGCAATTTCAAAGTGAAAACACACACCCTTCGGAATATCTTTGCCGTATTCTTCTTTTATGAAGGTGAATATTTCTGCGGCACGCCTGCTGTTACAGTTAAAGGTACGGTCAACAAATTTTATTGTCTTAGCACCCCTTGAAGCGAGAAGGAGCATTTCATTTTTAACTCTGTCAACAGGCAAAAATCTCACTTTACCGCATCTGCCCGAAAGACAGAAGGCACAGCCGAAGGGACAGCCTCTGCTGCTTTCGATATAGGCAATTCTGCCGGAAAGAGAGCTGAAATATTCCTCACAGTAGGGAGATACCGTGTTTGCAAAATCTGTTTCTTCACCGTCTGATATAATAAATCTGTTGCCGTCGCGAAAAGATATGCCTTTAACAATGGGCTTTTCTTCTTTGCACAGAGCCTTTATCAAGGCGGGTACTGTTTTTTCGCCCTCGCCGCTTATAACATAGTCTACAAAACTGTTTTCTATGAGGATTTTTTCCTGACACCAAGACACCTCGGGACCGCCGAGTGCAATTGTAACACCCTCCCTTTTAAGCATAGCGCAAAGCCGGAGGGTCTTCTTTATGTTCCATATATAGCAGGAAAAAGCAATAAAATCCGCGTTTTCACTTTTAATTCTTTCATAAACTGCATTTATATCTTCATTTACCGTACCCTCAATAACTTTAGTTTCGCACTCTACTCCCTCGGCTCTGCAAGAAGTGAATAAACACCAGGGAGCAAGGGATGAGTGTATATATTTTGAGTTAAGGGTACAGAAAAGTGCTTTTTTTATCATACAAGCTCTGCCGTCACTTTCTCTGTCAGCATAGGATTAAGGCTTTCAAAAAGCTCCACTGCAAGAGGATACTCTTCAAAGCTTTTCTTTTCCATAAATCTCTTTTTAAGGTGGAGCATAAGTCCGTCTTTTTCCTGCTCGAGAGCCTCTTCACGCTCCTTCTGAATTATAAGCTCTTTTTCATATTCAGCCTTGACAATGGCAATAAACTCATTTTCATCATAAATTTTAGCTTTTTCAACGCCCAACATATGAGCCATTTTTTCAAGTTGCAGCACCGTGTCGGCAGAGTACCTCTTGACCATAATTCTGAAGGTATCAGGCTCAAAATAATAGATGTTGCCTAAAATGTAAGAAAAAGCTTTTCTTGTATCAAGATAACCCAGTTTTATTCTTTTATCAATAATTTCATCGTCAAAATCAAAAGCGGCACCCAGATCGTCAATATCATAAGGTCTTATGTGAACCACTTCGCTGTTGAGATAATTTAGGCTGTGTCCAAAGCCCTTGATATTTGAAATATCAACTATAATAAGACGGTTATATCCCCTCTTTTTGAGTGTCATAAGAGGCGTGTTGTCATAAGCACCGCCGTCAAGGAATTTTTCACCCTCAGGGCCGATATTCGTAGCAAGAGGTATGTTGGCAGAAGCCAGCAGATAATCTACAAGCTGACCCTCAGGAATTTCGTGTATAAATATTTCTCTCGGAATAACGCCCTGTGTCATCTGCACAGCAATTATACCAAGGGCAACACCGCTTTCCCTGACCTTTTTTTCATCAATATATCCGGAAACAAACTCTTCAGCAGGTGAAGCATCAATACCCTTGTTTTTGATAAATTCCTTAAAAAGCACACCCCAGTTTTTTCTTGAAAAGAGGTTTTCACTGTCAGGCAGTTCACCTGCAAACTTAACGCCCTTATCAACGGAAATATTGTGCCAGAATTCACTTGCTCTGTCATAGTCACCGCCTGCAATAAAAGCACCGTTTATGGCGCCTATAGAGGCACCTGCAATAGCTTCAAAGGTTATGCCCATTTCTCTGAGTGCCTTCCATGCACCAATCTGATAAGCACCTTTGCCGCCGCCGCCCGCTAAAACAAGACCGTAAGGTTTCATATTATCAGCTCCCCTATTACCGTATTTGAAAGCAGAAATCCCTGTGCAGTAAGTGCCATTCCCTCTTTTGTGAGAGTCAGCAACCCCATACGACTGATTTTTTCTGCCCTTTTCAATATTTCTTCGTCAATTTTTTCTCCGAATTTTCTTTCGTATTCCCCAAACAGCAGTCCCTCTTTAAGGCGAAGTGCCAGCATTATATACTCCTGAGAATCACCGCCGTCACAATCATAAATCCAATTTTCACCTTTTAAGAACGCGTCAAAATCTCTGCCGTAATAATATCTTTTCCCGCCGATGAAAGAATGTGCCGACGGACCGATTCCGAGATATTCCTCACAATGCCAATATTTAAGATTATGCCTGCTCTCAAAGCCTTCTGCTGAGAAATTGGAAATCTCATACTGGTTGAATCCCGCCTCGGAAAGTCTGTTCACCGTATGCAAATACATGTCGCAGACGGTGTCCTCATCGGGCAGAGATAAGCTGTCTTTCATTTTATCAAAAGGAGTACCCTCCTCGATTTTGAGCATATAGGCACTGATATGCCTTATGTCTGCCGAAAGAAGAAAATCTATACTTTCGTCAAGGCTTTCCATGGTCTGTAAAGGTACACCCAACATAATATCGAGGGAAATATTATCAATGCCCACATTTTTTGCAAAGGCAATTGCTTTTTCAACCTGAGCTTTGTCTGAAAGCCTGCCGAGAGTTTTTCTCTCATTTTCAACAGCAGACTGCATACCCATGGATATGCGGTTTACTCCCGCCTGTGCCAACACCTTAAAGAAAAATTCCGACACACTTGAAGGGTTACATTCCACGGTTATTTCTGCATTTTCTGTCAGCTTATAATTATTCCTTATGCAGGAAATGACCTGACTTATTCTTTCACCGCCAAAGACACTTGGCGTGCCGCCGCCGAAATAAACGGTGTCAACTTCCCCGCGTACAAGAGAAGATTTGCTCCTTAAAGCACAAAGGACAGCCTTTAAATAGCTGTCCTTATCTTTTTCTTCTGCGCTGAAGGAATAGAAATCACAGTAAGGACATTTTCTTATGCAAAAAGGTATGTGTATATATATTCCTGTCATATTTTTAGTTATCGTCGTCAAGCTTGAGTACTGCCATAA
>JAZTYQ010000021.1:0-26193 GCA_045637065.1 Acutalibacteraceae bacterium | reverse complement strand
TATTTACCCTTACTCGCCGCCGTAAAGCTTTCAACCGACGGCGTAGCCGAAGCTAAGCACAAAAGCCCCTTATTATACCTTGTTCTAAAAGCGGCAAGCTCCCTTGCGTGAAATCGGGGAGACTGCTCCGACTTATAGGTGTGCTCCTGCTCTTCATCAATGACGATAAGTCCAAGGTTACTGAAGGGAGCAAAAACTGCTGAACGGGTGCCTACAGCGATTTTAACAAGGCCGCTGCGCACTCTCTTATATTCGTCACGCCTTTCACCCGCTGACAAAGCACTGTGGAAAATAGCAACCTCACTGCCGTATCTGCCTTTGAATATAGCCATCATCTGAGGTGTAAGTGATATTTCCGGAACCATAACGATAACCTGTTTGTTATCTTTAATCACTTCATCAATAAGCGACAGGAAAACTGAGGTTTTTCCGCTGCCGGTGATACCGTAAAGCAGACTTACTCCCCCAGCCGTTCTGTACTTCTGGAGCAGATTATTTTTAGCCCGGGACTGCGCCTCGGTCAAGACGATTTCATCTTTTGCACTGCTTTGAATTGTTAAGGTTTCAGGGGTGCGGTAAACGGCAGTGTCACATACTTCAACAACACCCTTTCTTTCAAGAGTGCTGATAACCGCAGAAGTAACACCTGTGAAATAGCATATGTCCTTTACGCTTGCTGACAAAACATCACTTAAAACATTTACAACGCTTTCCTGCTTGTTGGTGAGTTTTATTCCCTGAGATTTAATTTCATCTGCCGATAAAATCAGCCTCGCAGTTTTTACGCTGGCATCTCCCATATTTTTCACAGCTTCATAGGTTTTGTTGACAAGCTTCTTCTTTTCAAGCTTTTCTATAATTCCGCAATTTTCGTCTAACCCGAGTGCAGTATAAACAGATTTCTTATCAGTAAAGCTTTCAAGTGAAAGCATATACTCATATACCTGCTTTTCGGTTTCTGAGAGCATAGAGTAATCGCCCGTTACATTGGCAAGGTACTTTATCTGAGTTTTATAGCTGACACCTGTCGGAAGCTGGGTTTTTATAGCCTCGTAGTAAGTGCAGAAGGTTCTGTCTTTGAGAAAAGCTGCTATTTCAAGGTTTTCATCTGTCAGCAAGGGTTCACCTTCATCGAGTACGGAAATGATTTTTTTATAGCGTATTCCTTTCTCTTTTTCACCGAAGGCAAAAACCACACCCTGTCTCTTAGCAGAGTTGCTCCTTCCGAAGGGTACCAGGACACGGGAGCCGACAAAAACTCTTTTCTGAAGCTCGTCAGGAATTATGTAACTGTAAAAAATGTCAAAATGATATGCAACATTTTCAATCGCAATCAATGCAACGGTATGCTCCATATCATTTCACTTCCAATCTTATATGTTTTTAATTTCTTCAGGCTCCTGAATTACAAGCTTGCCTGAAAGGAATTCGTCAAGGGCGTAGGTTACAGGCTTTTCAGTGCCGCATTTCTCACTGAGAATAGGGTCTTCAGCCACTTCTCTTGCTCTTTTTGCAACTGCAGTTACGAGTGAGTATCTGCTGGTGTTGTCTTTAAGTAATTCTCTTAAATCTGGATTAAGCATTATCAATTACCTCTCTTACTTTATTTATCATAAATTTTGTTCTGAACCTTTCGGCTCTGATTATACTGATTAAATCTTCAATAGCTTCTTCGAGTACATCGTTTTCGATAATATAGTCATACTCGTCTGCCCTTGAAAGCTCTTCCTTGGCAATTTCAAGTCGCTTCTGAATTGTTTCTTCACTGTCGGTACCTCTGCCGCGAAGGCGCTTTTCAAGCTCCTCAAAGCTTGGCGGTATAACAAAAACTTTAACCGCATCAGGGAATAACCTTTTCACATTTCCCCCGCCTTCAACTTCAATTATCAATACAACGGTTTTCCCGCTGTTAAGCTGAGCTTTTACTGCACCGGCAGGAGTACCGTAATAGTTTCCGCCGTAAATGGTGTATTCTAATATTTCACCGTTCTCTATATTATTTTTAAACTCATCTTCTGAAACATAAAAATAATTTACGCCCTCTGCTTCGCCTTCTCTCATTTCTCTCGTTGTCATTGAAACGGAGAGGTGGACCTCGCCTTTCATCCTTTCGACAACTTCTTTGACGATTGTGTCTTTGCCGCAGCCCGAGGGAGCAGAAACAACAATTAAACTTCCTTTATTCATCGCTGTAATCCTCCTCAAGCTCTGCTTCGCTGTCAAAGCGGTTTGCAACAGTTTCGCACTGCAGATATGTCAGAATTACATGATCACTGTCCATTATGATAACAGCTCTTGTGCGCCTGCCCTGAGTGGCATCTATGAGGGTGCCTCTCTCTTTGCATTCCTGGATAAGACGCTTGATGGGAGCTGAATCCGGGCTTACTATGGCAATGATGCGCTGAGCATTAATCATATTGCCGAAGCCTATATTTATAAGTTTCATTTTCTCTCACCTTATTCAATATTCTGAACCTGTTCTCTTATTTTCTCAATCTCTGCCTTGATATCAATAACACGCTTTGCAATTTCAGTATCCTGAGCTTTTGAGCCGATTGTGTTTGCTTCACGGTTAAATTCCTGAATGAGGAAGTCCATCTTTCTGCCGATTGCTACTTCGCTTTCCATAAATTCGTGCATCTGTGAAATATGACTGCGAAGTCTTACGGTTTCTTCCGCAACAGCAATTTTATCTGCAAATATAGCCGCCTCAGTAAGAATACGCTGCTCGTCAACCTGCACATCTTCAAGAACAGTTCTCATTCTCTCAAGAAGCTTTGCATTATATTCTCTGACGGTTTCAGGTGAACGCTCTTCAATGAAAGACACAAGTGAAAGGATAGTATCGCATCTTGAAAGGATATCATCTTTGAGCTTTGCGCCTTCTTTTTCTCTCATAGCCACAAAAGATGCAACTGCCCTGTCAGCAACAGCTCTTACAGCATTCCATATTCTCTCTTCATCAGCTTCACTCTTGTGCACTGAGAAAATATCGTGATATTTGGCCACGGAGCTGATTGAAATATCGTCGGTGAGGCTGTATCTTTCACCGATTTCTTTAAGTGCTGCTATATAACCTGCAGCAAGTGAATGGTTGACACTTACAATGCAGTCTTCAATTTCAAGAGCTTCAATGCTTACATAGCATTCTATCTTACCTCTTGCAACGAGGGTCTGAATGTATGTTTTAAGCTTTTCTTCAAGAAAGCCGTAGGTTCTGGGTGCCCTTGCAGAGAAGTCAAAATATCTGTGGTTGACGCTTTTGATTTCAACAGAAATGCTCATTCCGTCTAAAATTTCCTGGGCTCGTCCGAAACCCGTCATACTTCTGATCATTGCAGTTCCTCCATCTGAGAAATCCTTAGTTTATATCCTTACAATTATATATTGTTTTGCCGTTTTTGTCAATTATTATGCACTTATTTACAGCACGAACCCATAAGAATTGAGGGAATGTCACCAACGTATCCGTCGCCTTGCTTGTGAAAGTTCATTTTATCAAGAAAACTGTCTATATTTTCTGCACTGCACTTTGCCATATAATAGTTTTTCAATCCTGCAAAATTATAGGCGCTTCTGAGAAGGCCCTCAACAGCAAAGGTAGCGTCATTACTGTAAGTCAGCTCGGTAACATCGGCAATGTTATCCCTTAAAACAAGAGTGCATCTGCCCAGTGATTTTTCGTTTTCAAGAGCTTCAAATTCAACTGTATTTTCATCAATAAGTGTATTTTTAAAGAATATCATAATTTATTTCTTCTTTCTGTCCATATCAGCAGCAATCATAAGCTTTCTTACTTCATCTTCATTGAGCTCACGCCAGGCACCCTGCTTGAGCATACCCAGTTTAATTGAGCCGATTGCCGTTCTTTTAAGGCGCGCAACCTCTAGTCCAACAGCCTCACACATCTTTCTTATCTGTCTGTTTCTGCCTTCGTAAAGAATGATTTCGAGAACAACTCTGCCCTCTTCCTTTGTTACAACTCTCACCTGTGCAGGAGCAGTTTTTCTGTCGTCGATAATAATGCCCGTGGTGAGCTGTGTAATCTGATCTTCTGTTATCGAAGGACGCACGGTAACACGGTAAGTCTTAGGCACATGCTTTGTGGGATGTGTCATTGCATTTGCAAATTCTCCGTCATTGGTGAAAAGAAGCATACCTTCACTGTCTCTGTCAAGTCTGCCCACAGGATAAACTCTGACGGGTACATCCTTAATAAGCTCTGCAACACACTTTCTGTCCATTTCGTCGCTCATGGTTGTGATAAAACCTCTGGGCTTATGAAGCAGAATATATGTGAAATCTTTTCTCTTGACAATTTTTTTGCCGCTTACGGTTACGGTGTCTTTTTTAGGGTTGATTTTATCTCCGATTGAGGCTGTTTTACCGTTGACCTTAACCTTTCCGTCGGCAATAAGCTCCTCGCTTTTTCTGCGTGAAGCAACACCGCTTTCAGCAAGAAATTTCTGAAGTCTGACTGTTGAGTCTGCCATATTATTTTCCTTTCAGTTTAAAGAATGTGTCAATTTTAATTTTAAGCCGCTCAAATAAGCTCTCTTTTTCCTTATACTCTGCCGATTCAGCGGCATTACCTGCAATAATATTGAGTGAGCGGATTAACTTATTATTTCTGTATATTTCAATTTTACCCACTGTTTCACCCATTGTTACGGGCGCATATATGAAGCGGGGCAAATAAATTTTCTGCGTTATACTCCCCTTGTCGCCTGCAAAGCTGATAAGGGGTTCACCGTCACTGAGCATGAGGGGTACTCTGTGGGTTTTGCCGCCCTGAACACTTATGTTTTCCGGCACACGAGGATAAACCTTTTCGGTTTTTGTTGCGTCATAGCCGTAATTATAAAGCTTTATGTGGTCATTCCAGTCGTCGCCTGCATTAAGAGTTACCGCAACGAGTGTAACACCGTTTCTTTCGCAGGCAGAAACAAGGCACCTTCCGCTTTTCTTTGTAAAGCCCGTTTTTATGCCGAAAACTCCCTCACAGGAATAAAGAAGTCTGTTGTGATTAGAAAAGGTGAGACTGATTTCAGGGTCGATAAATCTGACAGTTTTACTTTTAGATGAGCAGATTTCTCTGAAAATCGGATTTCTTACGGCGTATGCACCTAAAAGTGCCATATCGTACGCCGTAGTATAATGCTCTGCACTGTCAAGACCTGAAGCAGTAACAAAGTTGGTGTTTTTCATTCCTATCTGTGCCGCTTTCATATTCATAAGGCGAGCGAAATTCTCTTCACTGCCCGAAAGAAAGTTAGCCGTTAATTTTGCTGCATCGTTTCCGCTTTCAAGGAGCATTCCCCACACAAGGGCTTCAAGGCTCATTTTATAGCCGTCTTTCAGTCCAATTGAAGTACCCTCGGCAGCCATATTCTTTGCCGTTACACACTGTGAGAGCCTGCCGCTTTCTATAGCAAGCAATGCTGTCATAATTTTAGTGGTACTTGCCATTGAACGCTGCTTATCTGAGTTTTTCTCATATATAATTTCAAGGGTGTCAGCATTTATTAAAACTGCACTTTGCGCACTTAATGAAGGCTCCTCAGCAGAGTGAACCGAAAAGCCGAAGCAACACATTAAAATAAGAATTAAAAACAGTTTTTTAAGCAACAAAGCAACCACCTGCCAATTTTATGATATGCAGGCGGTTGATTCAAAATTATTATTTTATGATTAATTTACTTCTTCAATGGGTGCATCGGGAACGACAACATCCTTCTTTGTCTTGTTCATAAGACCTGTTACCTTATCAAACATTTCGGGAACAAGGTTAACAACTCTTTCAGCAGCATTGTCATAAGCTGTGATGTGCTTGAGAGTAACTTCACCGTTGTTGATAACAAGGAATGCAACGGGTGTGATTGTAACACCGGCACCGCCGCCACCGCCGAAGAGTTCTTTGTTGCCCTTTGAGGGGAAGTCAGCACCGCCTGAAGCGAAGCCGTATGTAACCTTTGAAACGGGGATAACTGTTGTGCCACCCTCTGCATAGATTGCTTCACCGATGATTGTGCTTGTGTCTACAAGATCACGGATTTTTTCAATTGTTGAGGAGAGAATTGCACCTGCTGATTTTTCTGCCATATTATATCATCCTTTCATTAATTAACTCAGTTATTTGCAGGAATTTCCTGCTTTTTATTTTCTGACTCTTCATCCTTGTTTTTCTTTGTGCCGCCAACAAGAAATTTAACGGCAACATGGATGATAAGCCTGCCTACCATAGCAAGAGTTGCGTTGATAATTTTTCTTAAGGTGATGCTCATATCAAAGAAAAACTCACCCTGGCTTTTGTTTGCAAGGAAATCCGGTTCAACGCTGACGTCGTATTTTCCTACAAAATTATTACTGCAAATAAAGCCGAAAACGGGATAAACCTTCTGGCAGGTCTCACCGTATTTTATAGCTGTTGAAGCTGCATCGCCGGTACCCACACTGATATAAAGGTCAATTTCATCAAACTTTATGCTCTTAAATATCTTTCCGCCGTATATACCTAAAACCTTAAAGAGATTCTGAATAACAGCCATCATGCCGTCGTAGCCGTTAGCCTTAACCATTTCCAAAATAGGATTAGGCTTCTTTTCTCCCTTTGGTTTTTCCTCTTTGGGCTTTTCGGGCTTGGGAGGCTTCTCCTTTTTGGGCTTCTTTTCCTTCTTCTCTTTTTTGGGGCCGACGGGCAGGATGTTTAGCTTAATAAAAAGGTACTTAACAGTAAGGTGAATTTTATCGTCATATGCCATCGACACCTTCAGCGGTATAGAAAGCACCAAGAGGAAAAATCCTATAATTCCCGCAATAACACACAGGAATATTTCAAAACCTGTCACCCTATCACCCCTTTCAGAAATATCTGTATATATGTTACATTAAAAAATCGTTTTCGTCAACCTTTTATTAAAAATCTGTTTACTCAGTTTCGGAAATTTTTACATTTTCATCTGCCTTTTCGCCTTCTTCATCAGGTTTGTACTCTGCCGCATCGGGAAGCTCGGGCAATTCATCTAAGGATGAGATGCAGAAGCAGCGTAAAAACTCAGGCGTTGTGCCGTAAATAAGCGGTCTGCCGGGCAGGTCAAGTCTGCCTTTTTCTTCGATAAGTGACTTACCGCACAGATTTGATATAACAGCGGAGCAGTCAACACCTCTTATGCTTTCAACAAAAGCCTTTGTAACAGGCTGATTGTATGCAATAATTGCAAGCACCTCAAATGCTGCCTGAGATAAAGGTGCATTCTTTTTAACTTCGATTACTGCTCTGATTTTATCGGCGTACTGCTTCTTGGTGCATATCTGATATTTATTTTCAAGTCTTAACAGACAGATACCGAAGCTGTCGTCTTCATATTTTTCCTGAAGGCGGTCAAGAACATCTTTAACAACAATTTCATCAAGCTCAAGTGCAACACACAGCCTTTCAATTTCAATAGGCTCACCCATAGCAAAAAGCACCGCTTCAAGCAGGGGCATAAGCTCTTTATTGCTCATTTACCGTCACCTCTTCTTCCTTTTCATAATCACTGTCAAGCAAAGCTAAATCAAGCTCGCTTATATCTTCATTCTGTTCAATTTCAACCTTGTCTCCTGCGCCCCAGGCCTTGATTTTATCGGCTTTGATAAGCTCAAGCATTGCAAGGAAGGTTGCAACCATTTCAGAGCGCGAGGAGGCATCGGAGAAAAAGTCGCCGAACCTTCTTCTTTTTGCGCCTTTTTTAAGCTTGGAGAATATACCCGAAACTCTCGACGAAACTGAAACAATCTTCTTTGACACAATAGCCGTGAAGGCTTCGATGGGTGGCGGAAGCTTTCTTTTGCCTCTGCCAACGGCTGCAAGATAACTCTTGAAAAGCTCCTCACTTTCGTGAAGTCTCTCATAGGTCTGCTTTGTTTCAAGCTTCATTGTGTCACGGTAAAAATAATCAAAGCCGTCTGCTGTTTCTGCCATTTTGCCTGCAAGAATTTTGCAGTCGCGGTATTCGATAATTTCACCTGTCAGCTCTTTTTTCAGCTGCTCAGCTTCCTCATAGACGGGAAGAAGTGAAACAGTTTTGATATAGACAAGTCTTGCCGCCATATCAAGGAAATCGCTTGCAATTTCCATATCGGCTTCTTCCATCTGACGCACATAGTCAATGTACTGCTCTACAAGAGTAAAGATGGGAATATCATTTATATTGAGTTTGTGTTTGTTTATCAGATGCAGAAGAAGATCCATAGGGCCTTCAAAAACATCAAGCTTATACTGAATAACTTCCATTGCTTTAACTCCGGATTTTTAAATTAAATAAAGGGTGCGCTGCAGATTTTCAGAATTATCTGCTGAATAAAGCCTGTAGCAATTGAAAGAGGTGTGTCAAGTATGCCAAGCATAATAAGCGCAAATACGCCTAAAACGATATATCTTTCATATTGCATCAATTTATAATATGTTCTGTCGGGAAGAATTGCACTGAGTATTCTTGAGCCGTCAAGAGGCGGTATGGGAATCATATTGAACACTGCAAGAGAAATATTGACCATAGCAGCGTACATAAAGAACAGAGCAATATAGACAAGCAGCTCACTCACTGCAAATTTATAGTAAATCAGGCAGTAAAGGAACATAAATATGAATGCCATTATAATATTTGACACGGGGCCTGCAAGGGCTGTGAGTGCCATATAAGTCTTTCTTTTTGAAGCCTTGAAGTTTCTCATATTAACAGGCACTGCCTTGGCATAACCGAAGCCCACGAGAATTATCATCAGTGAACCGAGGGGGTCTATGTGGGCAAGAGGATTCATTGTAAGTCTGCCCTTGAGCCTTGCCGTAGGGTCACCAAGCACATTGGCCACATAGCCGTGTGCAAATTCATGTATGGGCAGAACACAGAAAATTATAAACACACGGGCGCAAAGGCTGATTATCAGCTCCATTGAAAGTCCGTTTCTGAATAAATCAAATATCATTGCTGATTTCTCCTTCCGATAACTATTCGCTGAATATTATTATAGTCATTTACCGTCTTGCTGTCAAAGTTAATCTCAGAAAAAAGATTTTTTATATCTTCACTCTGGTCTTCACCGCACTCAAAAGCCATAAAGCCGTTATTTTTAAGCTTTTTGCTCCAAAAAGAAACAAGACATCGGTAAAATAAAAGTCCGTCCTCTCCCCCGTCAAGAGCCATTTTCGGCTCATGCTGCACTTCCTTCTGCAGAGTTGGAATTTCGTCACTTCTTATGTAAGGCGGATTACTTATAATGACATCAGCCTTGGGCAGATAATCAAAGCTGTCATAAAGAAGTATATCTCCTTTGACGGTTTCAGGCTCATTATCCTTACAGATGCTTCTGCAGTTTTCTGTGAGATATGACAGTGCTTTATCTGATTTTTCAACGAGAATAACCCTTGCATCGGATCTTGCTTTTTTTATACTGATACCGATACAGCCGCTGCCTGAACAAAGGTCATAAACTACAGGAGAAGGAATATCCTTGATATTATCGAGGACATATTCACAAAGTATCTCCGTCTCAGGTCTGGGAACCAGCACACCTTCACCTACTTTGAAGGTATAACCCATAAAATCCCATTCGCCTATAATGTACTGAAGAGGTTCGCCGTCAGCGCGGCGTTTTGCCATAGCTTCGGCACAAGCAATAATATCATCGGTAACGCTGTCACCTGATTTCAGGAGAAATTCACCGTAGCTCAAGCCGAGAAGGTGCTGAACTAAATAGCGGGCTTCAAGGGCGCTGTCTTCAACCTCATTCTCGTTAAGAAAGGCGCTGATTTTTTTATGAAGAGCTGCTGCGGTCATATTTTATCGTCCTCGGGATTATCTGTGATAACTGCCTTGAAAGATGCAAGAGCAACCTCTATCATATCTTCGTCAGGCTCTTTTGTTGTGAGCCTCTGCATCCAGAGACCGGGGGCGGCAAGGATTTTGACAAATATATTGTCGTGTCTTCCCGCGTACTTGATGAACTCATAGCTAAGACCCGTAATAAGAGGCAGAATGAGAATTTTAATTGCCATCCAGATTATTGTTTGGTCACGAAGCTGGGGCGCCGCAACGGAAATGGCAGAGGAAATTATAACACTGATAATGATAATAACAAAGATGAAGCTTGTGCCGCATCGGGGATGAAATCTTGACTGCTTCTTTACATTTTCTGTTGTCAGCTCAAGACCGTTTTCATAACAGAAAATTGTTTTATGCTCGGCACCGTGATACATAAATGTTCTCTTTATGTCCTTCATAAGCGACACAAGAGCGATGTAAATAACGAAAATAATCATTCTGATAATGCCTTCAAAAAGGGCTCTGTAATTTGTGAGAACCTCGCCTGAAAGCTTGTTTATGAAGTTAACGGCAACTGTGGGCAGATAAAAGAAAAGTCCGAAAGCAAGAAGCACGCCGAGAACACTTGCAACTGCAGTGAGTACACCCATAACCTTTTTATTCATATGGTCATTGAGCCACTTGTCAAGCTTTGACATGTTTTCTTCTGATTCCTCAAGGTCTTCCAGACCGCTTTTTTCCGCAGACATCATAAGACACTTATAGCCGAAAATCATTGATTCGATATATGCCACAACACCTCTTATGAGAGGCCAGCCCAAGGGCTTGAACTTGTCTTTTGCGTGCTTGAACTCAACCATTTCAGTGTCTATTGAGCCGTCGGGGGTTCTCACGGACACTGCCGCACCCTTAGGGCCTTGCATCATAACACCTTCTATAAGCGCCTGACCGCCGACTGATGTTTTATGCTGAAGCTTATCCTTAGCCATAATTATTCCTCCTTGATATAAACAGGTAAAACAATTTCAACCTCAGTACCCTGTGAGGGAATGCTTGAAATGTTAATTTCACCCGAATGCTTTTTTATTATTTCATCGGCAACTGCAAGACCGATACCCGTACCTCTGACAGTGTTGTTTGCCTTATAGAATTTCTCTTTTACATGAGGCAGGTCTTTTTCCGGGATGCCGCAACCGTTGTCACAAACAAGTATTTTAACATATTTTTCGTCAAATTCAACCTTAATTTCAACTTTACCGTTTTTTGGTGTGTATTTTATAGCGTTATCAATAACATTGATTATTACCTGACGGATTTTGTCAGGGTCGCCGTTGACAATAATTTCATCGGTTTCACAGGGCAGATATTCAAGTGAAACCTCTTCTTCGTCTGCCTTTTTCTTGAGGAAGCTGTAGCATTTTGTCAGCAGCTCAAAGAGGTTAAAACGCCTTGAGATTATCTTCATGCCGCTGCTCTGCATTCTTGAAAAGTCAAGAAGCTCCTCAACCATTACGGAAAGTCTTGATGTTTCATCCACAATTATGTCCAGACCCTTGTCAAGTATCGCCTTGTCATAGTTGACATTTTTAAGCGTTTCACCCCAGCCCCTGATAGCCGTAAGAGGTGTTCTGATTTCGTGGGAAACCGTTGAGATGAAGTCGTTTTTCATCTTGTCTATTTCACTGAGCTGCAGTGCCATATTGTTAATTGAAGAACACAGCTCACCTATTTCGTCATCGGCATAGTCCGTGTTTATTCTTGCACTGAAATCGCCCTTCGCAATTTCACCTGTGGTTTTGCATATCTCCGTAACGGGGTTGACAATGGACGAAACAAAATACATTCCCGAAACCGTAATGAGAATAACAATAAGAAAAAATGCAACCAAAACAATAAGCGCAATAACATAGAGCTGACTATACATCTCTTCCATAGACATGAGATATCTGACGGCACCGTAGTTCTTTCCGTTTTCATCACGAAGGATATATGTCATTGCCGTAACGGGCTCACCCGAATCGAGGCGCTGCCGTTTGACACCGATTTTATCGGAAGCATCAAGAGCAAGCTCATAGTCCTCCCACTGTGTTGAGGCGGAAACATTGAAGCCGCTTGAAGAAACAATCATCTTGCCGTTTTTGTCAATGACCCACACTTCCATAATATCACTGTAAAGGAAGTTTTCAACAAACTTATAAGCTCCGAGAGTGAAGCTGTCGGGGTTGCCGTTGTTATATGTAGTGAAAAATGTGTCAACAGACTTTGAGTTTCTCGCTCTCATTGTCAGCTCGGCAGAGTTGAAATATCTTGTTGATGCCGAATAAATAATAACGCAGGAGAAAACAAACAGTATTGCAATTATGACAAGAAGTATGTGTTTTATCCATCTGCTTTTAATTGAACCTTTCATAGCTTTCCCCTTTCCTTTTGTTATTCAACCCATCTGTAGCCTCTGCCCCAAATTGTAATAAGATGGTCAGGCTCAGAGGAGTTATCTTCAATTTTAAGTCTTAAACGTCTGATATTTACGTCAACAACCTTTTCATCGCCGTAGAACTCGTCACCCCACACATGTTCAAGAAAAACATTTCTCGGAAGGGTTGTGTTAGGCTGCTTGAAAAAGCATTCCAAAATCTGATATTCAATCTGAGTAAGCTCGATATCTTTGCCGTCTTTGATAAGAACGTGCTTTTTAAGGTCAAGTGTAAAGTTGCCGAGAGTTATGCAGTCATTGGCAGCCTCGCTTATAATCTTTTTGCTGTAGCTGACACGTCTGTGAAGTGCCTCAACTCTCGCTATAAGCTCCGTGGTGGAAAAAGGCTTGGTAATATAATCGTCGGCACCGCTGATGAGACCTTCAATTTTATCCTGCTCCTGCGTTTTGGCGGTAAGAAAGATAATGCCCACAGTCATATCCTTATTTCTTATATAATTGCATACCTCTATACCGTCAGCCTCAGGCATCATAATATCAAGCAGAGCAATGTCGATTTTGTCGCCCATTTCATCAAATTTTTCCATGGCAGCTCTGCCGTTCTCGGCTTCTACAGTTTTATAGCCCGCAAGTCTGAGATTGATATTTATAAACTCTCTTATTGCGCTTTCGTCTTCAGCCACAAGAATTGTCTTCATATTCATTCACCCCGTTATCATTGATTTTTTTATCTCTTTATAGGTAATTCCAAAGTCTTCACCCTTGTCAAAAATTCTGCAGTAATAATACTGACCCTTGTTTCTGAGCAGATAATCATAGTCCGTTGAAAAATATGATATGTTATTTTCCTCAGTAACTGTCTTGATTGAGAAATAAGGCGCACCGCAAATGTATTGACCGTTCACATTTTTAAGCTCACAGAAGGTTAACACACCTTCGGCAATATCATTTTCAACTGTGACACTGCCGATCCATTGCTTATCAAATGCAAAGGTGTATCCTGAAGATGAGTTTAATATATGGTACTCTGCCGTATTCAGTACGCCGTCACCTATCTGTACCCATCTTATAATACTCTGACCCACATTGCTGCTTCTCTCAGGTGTTATGACACTGCTTGCAGGCAGATATTCCTCAACGGGAATTTCAATAAAGCCGTCTGAATTTATATCACTGCAGAAAACGCCTGAGCTTCTTGAGGTTATGGCGGCAATACCTGCACCGCCGTAGGTGATTTTCTCAAATGTTTTTGTTTTACCGTTCCAATAAAAACAATCCGTTGCCATACCGCTGTCAACCTTTAAGCCGTCAACATATATTCTTCTCAGAGCGGTTTCTTCGTTGAAATCATTTGCAACAGAGGTCACTGATGAAATTGACCTGTCAAGGGATACACTTGCCGTTTCGGCAATTCCCTTTGCGTTATAGGAAAGAAAAGTTGCTCTGTATTCCGTTTCGGGAGTGTTGGCAACTAAAACACGCTTGACGGAAAGTATATCCTTATCACCGTCTGAGTCAATGTCAAAAATCTCAAAATGGGAATAAGTGTCGTCAAAAACAGGCTCTATAGAAACACCGTCACCCTTAAGAGCAATTTTATAAACACTCAGCAGCTTGGAATAATCATCCTGATATGTAGTCCAGCCCACAATTATTTCCTTTAGGCGGTCGCTGTTAAGGTCAGCAAACTTTATTTCCTGAATCTGATTATGAAGGCTTTCAAAGTCGGCAACACTCTGCCATTTGCCGTCAATAGCATCAAGAACATTCATACGCACAATATCAACAGCTTCCTGAGCCGAATAGAAAACTACTACCTCATCGTCGTTATCACCGTCAAGGTCAATGAAGGTATAAGCAGAGCGGTAATCACCTTTAATGGGCTGTTTCAGCAGGTAGTTATCCCCTACGCTCTCTTCAAAAGCAAGCTGAATTGCCAGGTTTTCACCCTCGACCTTAGGCGGCTTCATAAGAGAATTGATAGGCTTGAACTCTGAAACGAGAAAGAACAAAGCTGCAGCAAGAATAACAGCCGTAAAAACAAGACCGACCGAATGCTTCTTCATAAAGACACTCCTTTCCCGAATATATAACTAAATTACTTTATCTTCCTGAATTTAACTTAAAAAGTTTATAAGAGGTGTAACATCAAGGCTTTCATAACGGCCGATAAACCCGGCAAAAGCTTCTGCTATTTTTTTGCAGCCGCCCTCGGTGTCACTTTCAATGTTGAGAGGCATAATGGGGTCATGCACGCTAAGGCGAAGCAAAAGCCAGCCCTTCATATCCTCACTGTCAAAATAAATGCGTATACCCTCTCTGTTGTCGTCGGCAATTCTCCAGCCGTCGGCATTTTCGGCAAATTTCTCAAGGTCAGCTATAACACCGTTGCCGTATGCTCTGAAATCATCTTCCTTGATTTTAAAGCGAAGCTCCGCCTCCTCGGCAGGGTCGCAGAGAGTAGCAATAAGGCTGTCAAGCTTTTTGCCTTCCTTGCCCATCTGAGCCATTTTAATCACAATTTTAGTTACAAGATAAGCTCCGTCGTCAAGATAATAGTTGTCTCTGAAAGCGGCGTGACCTGAAGTTTCCATGGCAAGAGGACAGTTAATTCCTTCGCTTTCAAGCCTGAGCTGTTCGTTGATAACATTTCTGTAGCCGCGCTTGAAACGGTAGTGTACACCGCCTAAATCTTCGTTGATAAACTTTGTCAGACCTGTTGAGGTTACACTGTCAGTGACGATAGTGCCGCCCTTGTTGTTTTCCAGAGCTATAATCGATGCAAGAGCCACAAGACGGTTACGGTTGATTTCTCTGCCATTTTCGTCAACACAGCCTGCTCTGTCAACATCGGTGTCAAATATTATGCCAAGGTCAGCCTTATTATCGGTAACTGCCTTGCAGATTGATGCCATAGCTTCCTTGTTTTCGGGGTTGGGAGCGTGGTTGGGGAACATGCCGTCCATATCGAGGAACTGGCTTGACGACACATCAGCGCCAAGAGGTGCAAGAACATCGGTGGCATAAAAGCCGCCCACACCGTTGCCTGCATCAACAACAATTTTATAGCCTGAAAGAGGCTTATCTTCCTGCTTAACGCCAAGCTCACCGCAAATCATTTCACGAAGACCCTCAGCATAAACGGGCATATAATCCGTAGCCTTTGCTGTGGGTACTCTGCCGTTTGAGGCGTAATCTTCACAAGCCAAAGCAGTTATTCTCTCAATATCTTCACCGTTGAGGCCGCCGTCTTTTGTGAAAAATTTAAGTCCGTTTTTGTTGAAGGGATGGTGGCTTGCAGTTATCTGAACGCTTGCAATGCAACCGAGATAAACCGTTGTCATAAACATTGCAGGAGTTGAAGCGTAGCCGCAGTCATATATTTCATAGCCGAACTCTGAAAGTGCTGCTATAACCTGATTTTTTATACGCAGGGCTGATATTCTCGAATCGTGGCCTACGGCTATCTTTTCACCTTCATAGCCCTTTTCCCTGAGCCATTTGCAAAAACCGACCGTAAGGTCAAATACGGCTTTATCCGTAAGCTCAATTTTCTCACCGATTACACCGTCGGCCGCGGTGCCTCTGATGTCTGAACCGCTTTTAAGCTTCTTATAAATATTCTCCATAATTATTCTCCTTTTTTGATTAAATCATCTGTTATTTCACTGAGAAATTTATACATAGGTTCAAATGCTCTCACAGCATAAATGAGTTCTTCTTTAACACTGCCGTCAATAAGCTTTGTCATATCCGATGAAAAATAGGTGAAGCCGAAATTCTTGGCATTATAGAAAAGTCTTAAATCATCAGGCACTTTATCTATGTCGGGTTTATCCTTTTTGAATGAATCAATATAAAGCTCAGCCCCTGTTATTTCAACACCTTTAAGAGCTTTTTTAAACTGTGACGACTTTTCAATAAGCTTCTGTCTGAAGGCGGCAAGACCCGCAGCATCAAAACGGAACATAGCCACACCGTAGCTGTAGCCCTCGGGAAAAATTTCAAACCACATGCAGGGGAAGTTTTCCCATTGGTGCTTATCACGCATAAACATTGACCAGACATTGCTTCTGTAAAGCTGCTTATTTTTAGAGTAGCGCGTATCACGTCTTATTCTCGACACCATTTTTGTAGGTATAAGGTTCATCTTAGGGTCAATGCGAAAAAGCTCCTGGCTTAAATCAGAGCAGAGCTGACGCATGGGTGTAATGGTCATCTTCTTGATATCTTCCTTTACACCTTCATAAAAATCTCTTGAATCGTTGAATTTATTAAGCTCCAGAAGCATAAAGCCGTCAGGGACAAAACCTTTGAACTCACTCATTTTATTTACCTTCTTTATCGAGTACTTTCATTACATTTTCGGCAGCGTACATAACGGCAACCTTGGCTGAATGGAAGTTGAGACCGCCCTGCATCCAAACTGCAAAAGGCTCACGAAGAGGTGCATCGGCTGAAAGCTCAATTGATGAGCCGAGAGTGAAAGCGCCTGCAGCCATAATAACCTTGCTGTCATAACCGGGCATATCCCACGGCTCGGGAGTGACATATGAATCAACGGGTGAACCCTTCTGAATACCCTGACAGAATGCAATGAGATTTTCACTGTTGCCAAGGCGCACAGCCTGAATAATATCGTGACGGCTCTCCCCCGCTTCGGGAGTAGTCTCAAAGCCCATAAGTGTAAACAAAGCTGAGGTGAAGGCGGCAGTTTTAAGTGCTTCGCCAACAACATGAGGTGCGGAGAATATGCCCATAAACAGCTCTCTTGAATGTCCGAGGGTTGCACCTACCTCTCTGCCGAGACCGGGAGTAGTAAGCCTGTAGGCACATTTTTCAACATATTCCTTTTTGCCTGCAATATATCCGCCTGTCTTGGCAATGCCGCCGCCCGGGTTTTTAATGAGAGAACCTGCCATAAGGTCAGCGCCCACATCAGTAGGCTCAAGCTTTTCAGTGAATTCACCGTAGCAGTTATCAACCATAACCATGGCATTGCTTACTTTTTTTGTTATATCAACAATTTGCTTTATTTCATCTACGCTGAGGCTGGGACGAAGGCTGTAGCCTCTTGAACGCTGGATATAGACCATCTTCACATCGCCCTTAAGAAGTCTCTTTTCAATGGCATCGAAATCAACTCTGCCGTCAGCTTTAAGCTCAACCTCGTCATATTTTACACCGTAGTCCTTGAGTGAGCCCATATCATTGCCGTCTTTTGATATGCCGATAACGGGCCCGATTGTGTCATATGGTCTGCCCGTAACGCTGAGCATTGTGTCACCGGGGCGAAGCACACCGAAAAGAGCAACCGTCAGTGTGTGGGTACCGCAGGTAAAGTTGTGTCTTACAATAGCATCCTCAGCACCGACAGCCTGAGAAAAAACTAAATCTATAACCTCTCTGCCCCTGTCATTGTAGCCGTAGCCCGTGCTTTCACTGAACATGCTTTCACTTACACGGTTGTCAATAAAAGCTTTGAGCATCTTTCTCTGATTGTGTTCTGTAATTTCATCTATAGTGTCAAATTCATCTTTTGCACGAATGAGAGCCTTACTTGCAAGCTCCTCTGTTCTTTTATCAAAATTAAACATTATTTTTCCCTTCAACATATATTCTTGTTTTTATAGATATGAATGTCTGCAGAATATTCAAAGCCTATATGCTCATAAAAGCCTTCAGCAGATTTATTCAGGGCAATAACATATACATCCTTGCCCTCCCTGAGAAGCTCATTTACCGCCGACATAACGGTTATTCTGCCAAGACCCTTACCTCTTGCCTGCTTGCCTGAAGCAACACCGCTGAGCACAGCCGAAGTGGCTGTTTCACTGCTTGTCATAACCGATGAATACACTGTGCCGTCTTTAACTATACCCTTGCTTCTTGAAAGCCCTCTCCTTTTTCTGTAGGTAAAATCTGAGAGCCAGGAGAGATAAGCTTCTTTTGAAGCTTCAAATGAGCCCGGTATGCTTTGGCAAATGAGATTATAGAGCTGTCTGTAATATTCCTCGCCTATATCATCAAGGCTGTTTTCATCAGCATTTCCACGGAAAACATAAGCCTTCTTCATTTCATGGGTGCCGAGGGATAATGCTTCTTTCGTCACATCATCACACATAAGCTCGTCAAAGCAGAGCATAAGGCAGAAATCCCTGATTTCCTCACCGTCACAGCCCTTCACCGCTTTAAGGGTAATACTGTCATAAAACTTGGCAATAACGCCTTTGATTTCTCCATCGGCTCTATTTACCCACACACTGAAAAAATCCTTATCAAAACCGTAGGCAAGACAGTAGCAAGCTATTTTAGTGCCGATAAGGTCGCCCTTGCAAAAGTCACTCAGGGCGGTTAAATCACTTTGGTCTGCAAGCTTAAGCATCGGCGTATTCCTCATACAGTGCCTTTGCAAGAGCAAAACATTCTTTCATATCTTCCTTATCACCCACTGAAGTGCCTGAGTGGATATATCTGCAGGGCAGTGATATTGCTATAGTGCGCACACCTTCACAGCTTTTATGGATTGTGCCTGCATCGTTACCGCCTGCAACTGTTGTTTTAGGCTGAATTTTTATACCCTTTTCCCTGGCTGTGCGGAAAGCACCCTTGAAAAGCTCAGTATCGTAAACGGTGCTTCTGTCCATAAAAGAAACAACTGCGCCCTCGCCCTGACAGCAAACTCTGTTTTCTTTTTCAACAAAGGCTATATCCGATGCGGTGGTAGCCTCAAGCACAATGGCATAGTCAGGTCTTAAGCTGAAAACTGCAGGGCCTGCACCGCGACAGCCCACCTCTTCCTGAACGAGGAAAGCAAAGCTGCAGTCATAGGGAAGGTCGCTTTCAATAAGCTTAATCATAACTGCACAGCCGAAGCGGTCGTCAATTGCCTTAGCCTTGATTTTATTTTCACCGAACTCTGTGAAATCTGAAAGGAAATAAACCCTGTCACCTATGCTGACAAACTTTTCAGCTTCTTCTTTGCTGTCAGCACCGATATCTATATAGAGCTTATCAAGTGCGGGTACGGTTTTACTATCATCACCCTTTGAAAGATGAAGCACCTTATTGCCTATAACACCTGTAACATTGCCCACTTTAACCGTTCTGCCAACTGCAACCTTAGGGTCAACACCGCCCACACTTGTGAATTTAAGGCAGCCGTTATCACAGATGTATGTCACTATAAAGCCCACTTCGTCCATATGAGCCGAAATCATAACCTTATTCTTTGCCTCACCCTTACCCTTTTTAAAGGCAAGGATATTGCCCATAGGGTCAACTCTGTATTCGCATTTACCCTCAATACGGCTGATGATGTAATCACGCACTTTCTTTTCGTCACCTGAAACGCCGTCAAGAAGGCACAAATCTCTGAGTGTATCAAACATTATATTCAGCCTCCTTTTTAAGCAGATATTCTGCAATGAGCTTTGCTGTGTTTTCAATATCACAAAGGCTTATTATCTCATTTGCCGTGTGCATATATCTGAGAGGTACTGAAAGCAGAGCAGTTTTAACGCCTGCACCGGTAACGGTTATACCGTCAGCATTGGTACCCGTTGTTCTTCGCATAACATCGTGCTGATAGGGAATTTCCTTTTCCCTTGCAAGGTCAATGAGCTCCTTTGTGAAATCACTGTCAAGCACGGGAGCAATGCCTATTGAGGGACCCTTGCCAAGCTTGATTGTGTCACAAGAGGGAGTGTATGGGTCGTCACCGAAGCCCACATCAACCACAATTGAATAATCGGGCATAAGCGAGAAGCTGCCTGCCCTTGCACCGCCCTCGCTTGTTTCTTCGCGGGATGAAAAAAGTACGGAAACGGTAATGTTATGAAGCTTATGCTTTGTCAGCTCAAGGGCATAGAGTATAGCCGCAACAGCGCATCTGTCGTCAAATGCACCTGATGAAATCTTATCACCGAGAAGCTCATGCTGCACATTTCGCAGAGTAATTCTGTCACCTGCCGAAATTATGGCAGAGGCCCTTTCCTTGCCGTAGCCCGTATCAATAGCCATTGAGTTTATATCGAGCTTGTTTTCGTCACCCTTTGAAAGGTGAGGCGGTACGGAGCAGACAACGCCGAAAATATCCTCTTTGCCGTGAATGATAACCTCAGCACCTGTGAGAACGCGTAAATCGGCACCGCCAACTTTATCAAAAAGCACAAAGCCCTTATCATCGAAGCCTCTGACAATAAGACCAATCTGGTCAATATGTGCGTCAAGAAGTATGTGAGTGCCACCCTGACCCATAGTTCCCACTACACTGCCGAGACGGTCGGTCTGAGCAGTCATATATTCACTCAGAAGCTCTTTTGCTAACTCAGCGGCTCTCTTTTCATCACCTGAGGTACCGCTTTTCTGAGCGAGTGAAAAACACATCTGTTTTAAATCCATAGTTAATTCCTTCTTTAAAAGATTATAATCTTATATATTATACTCCGATTAGATTTAAAAATCAATATATATTAAGAAATGCGCTGAAGGTGTATTTCATGGCAAAGCCGTTTCATCCTTCTCGCACCTTCAGGTGCATTGAATTAATAATTACTGTGTGGGTGGGCAAAAAAAATACGCAGGCACTCACCCGCGTACTTGATATTAAGATTTTATTCCTTTGTTTTCGGTGCATCGTCAACTCTTGTGCTGAACAGAAGTGAAATACACCAGATAGCGCCCAGGGCAACCAAAGTGTAAATAATTCTGCTGATAATGGCACTCTGACCGCCGAAAATCCATGCAACAAGGTCAAACTGGAATATACCGATTAAGCCCCAGTTGATGCCGCCTATGATTGTAAGTATCAATGCGATTTTGTCAAGCATAAAATTCAACTCCTTCTGAGAGTATTATGAGCTGAATTTCATATATTATTCAGAAAATTAAAATTCACTTGCCATAACTGCAGAGCCGAATAAATTTTTCACAATTTTAAAATCGTTTTTAAGATAAAACTTTATTGCCTGCTTGTTGCTCATACCGCATGAAAGCATTACGCTGTTTATTTTTTTTGCCTTGAGATGAGACTTGAGTTCATTCATAAGTCTTGTGCCTACGCCCTGACCCTGACACACATCAAGAATATCGATGTGCAGGTGTGCGGGATATTTCTTTGAATAGAGCTTGTGAACAAGAATTTCACCCAGCATCATTGTGTAGTAATTGAAGCCCAGCTCTTTGATTTCAGGCAGATAAAACTTCTTAATTGTGTCATAGAAGTCATAGAAATTTTCACTGCAAAGTATGTAGCCTACAGCTTCATCATCTTCATTCACTGCAACAAAGATGTTATCAGGCTCGTTTTCGGTGTAATAATCGTTGAAGGCCACCGTAAGGAAATCTTTGTCAACCTGCTCCTCGTTAGGCAGCTTTGATGTTGCTATACATATCTTTCTGAGATTTTCTTTGTCCTTGGGTTGATACTTTCTGATGCTTATCATAATTTCATCCTCCATAAGAGCTTTTCTGATGAGGATACACCTAAAGCTCCGTTTTTAATTGCATTTTCTACTTCTTCTGCCTGACTTACAAGCCCTCCCACAATTACGGGTACACTGAGAGTTGAGCTGAGCTGCTTGGTTATTCTCGGCATAATACCCGGCAAAATTTCAATTGCGTCAGGCTCAATCATCTGTGATGCCTTGATTGCTGTATCGATTGACAGAGAGTCAATGATAAATATTCTCTGTACTGTGAGAAGTCCCAGACTTTTTGCAGCCTTGAGCTGACTGTTTTTAGTCGACACTATTCCGTCAGGCTTGATTTCTTCACTGATATATTTAAGTGCCACCGCATCCTTTGAAAAACCGTCAAGCAGGTCAACGTGTATGAAAATCATTTTGCCTGCCCTTTTTACCTTGTCAACTGCATCCTTGATGTTGAAGATGCTTCCGCAAAGAAGGAAAATAATATTACATTCAGACTTAAGGGCAGTGTCCAGATTATCAAGGTCTTTCACCGCAGCGATAATCGGATTTTTCTTCATTTTTTCAGTAAATGTATTTTTCATAAATCACATCTCACCCTTCACTGCTCTTTCAATTATGCCTCGAAGCTCCCCGACACCGTCACCCTTTGTGGCTGAGAAAGGAACCACGCATATATTGCCGTATTTTGTAAGCACACCGCAGATGCTTTCAAGCTGTGCCATACGCTCGGTTTTATTGAGCTTATCGCATTTAGTCAGTGCAACGGCAAAGGGTATGCCGCACTCGGTCATATATTCGAGCATATCAATATCCTGCTGACTTGGTGCGTGGCGCATATCAATGAGCTGAACCACAAGCCTCAGGTCTCTGCCTGATGAAAAGTAGCTTTCCATAAGCTCACTCCAACGCTTTTTCTCATCGTTGGATACCTTTGCATAACCGTAACCCGGAAGGTCGACAAGTCGGCATTCGGGCAATTTAAAGAAGTTTATTGTTACGGTTTTACCGGGCATTGAGCTTACTCTTGCAAGATTTTTTCTGCCGAGAAGCTTATTCAGAAGTGAACTTTTGCCCACATTTGACCTGCCTGAAAAAGCAATTTCAGGCAAATCTGAGGCTTTAAGCTGTGCAGCCGTACCGAAGGAAGTTTCAAAAACAGCGTTATCAAATCTCATTGCTTTTTCTCCTTTTATTCTGCATAGGTGCTTTAAACTGAGTTCCTCTTTTGGATATGCTTACATTTGTTTTATCTGCTTCAAAGGTATGTGCATTCACAAGGGCAAGGGAGAAAACCTCACTGACAGAGGAAACAGGTATAAACTCCAGCGCATCCTTGACTTCGGGGTCAATTTCCCAAAGGTCGGGCGCATTGTCACGGGGAATAATCACCCTTTTTGCACCTGATTTATATGCGGCCATGCTTTTTTCTCTGAGACCGCCTATTTTCATCACTCTGCCTGTCAGGGATATTTCACCTGTCATTGTCACATAGCGGTCAACCTTAATTCCGCCAAGGGCTGAAAGTATAGCCGTAGCCATTGTCACACCTGCAGAGGGCCCGTCTTTACGCACTGCACCTTCAGGACCATGAATGTGAATATCTCTCTTGGTGAAGACCTCATTGTCTATTCCGTACTTTTCAGCCACGGAGTGAACGAAGGTCAATGCAGTTTTAGCCGATTCCTTCATTACATCACCGAGACTGCCTGTCAGCTCAAGCTTACCCGTACCCGGAACGGTGACAACCTCTATCTGCGTTATTGTGCCGCCAACACTTGTGTAGGCAAGACCATTAACAACGCCCACAAGGTCTTCCTTTTCTATTGATTCGGGCAGATATTTCTCGGGACCGAGGAGATCTTTTATAGTTTCGGGAGTTACGCTGATGCGTTTTGTGTCACCAACACTAAGCATAACAACACATTTACGAAGAAGCGAAGCAATAACCTGCTCGAGACGGCGTACACCTGCTTCTCTTGTATAGCCGTCAATAAGAAATCTTATTGCCTTATCACTGAAACGCACATCATTACCGCCGAGGCAGTGTAGCTTCATCTGTTTTCTGATAAGGTGGTTTTTAGCTATTTTAAGCTTTTCTTCGGGGGTATAGCTTGACAGCTCAATTATTTCCATTCTGTCAAACAAGGGAGAAGGAATGGCAGAAGCATCGTTTGCCGTTGTGATGAACAGCACCTTGCTTAAATCGATGGGGAATTCAAGATAGTTATCTCTGAAGGTGTTGTTCTGTTCCGGGTCAAGCACCTCTAAAAGTGCAGAGGCAGGGTCGCCCTTATAGCTTGTGCCAAGCTTATCTATTTCATCAAGAAGCACAATGGGATTCATAGTCTTTGCCTGAGTGATTGCATTCACAATTCTGCCGGGCATTGAACCGATGTAGGTTTTTCTGTGGCCTCTGATTTCAGCTTCATCATTGACACCGCCGAGAGCAAGACGCACATATTTTCTGCCCATAGCCTCGGCAATGCTTCTGACTATAGAAGTCTTACCGACACCGGGAGGACCTACAAGACATATTATCTGACCTTTGACGCTGTCTGTTCTCTCGCGCACTGCAAGCATTTCAACAAAGCGCTCTTTAATTTTGTCAAGACCGTAATGGTCTTTGTCAAGGTGGTTTCTTGCGTTTGAAAGGTCGAAATTATCATTAGAATATTCACCGAAAGGCAGTGCAAGTGCCGTATCGAGATAAACCCTCACAACAGATGCGTCAGCACCGCCCGACTGCATTTTTGCAATTTTTGAGCATTCATAGAGGAGCTTTTCCTTAACTTCATCACTGCAGGCAAGAGCATTTATCTTTTCTTTGTAGCTTTCACTTTCAAAGGCAGGCTCTTCTTCACCGCCGAGTTCAATTGAGATGGCTCTCATTTTTTCTCTGAGATAGTATTCACGCTGATTTTTATCCATCTGAGCCTGAGTACGGTTTTCGATATCAACCTCACAGTGAAGAATTTCAAGCTCTTTTCTCAGCAGCACATTCAGTGCTTCAAGCCTTGAAAACACCTCTAATTCACCGAGGATCGCCTGTCTGTCCTGATATTTTGTAAGCACTGTGTTGGCAATTTCGTCTGCGAGCTTATTGGGGTTTTCACCGTAAAAGACCTTACGGGCATATTCAAGAATGTCAGAGGGAGCATTGCCCAGATATTCCTCAAAGCCTGCTTTTGCAATTCTGACAGCGGCAGTAAGCTCGTAGTCACTCACATCGCCGAGATAGCTTTTAGCTTCCTTAGCGTCGCAGATCAAACACTCCTCGTCTGCTATAACCTTTGATATAGTTGCTCTGTGTTCTGTTTCAACCACAATTTTATAGATGCCCGATTCATCGTCTTTGGTTATCTGCCTGATAACGGCTATAACACCTACTTTATATAAGTCACTGACAGAAGGCTCCTCAACCTTGATGTCCTTTTGTGTCAGCAGTAACACTCTCTGGTCGTCTGCCATGGCAATGTCAACGGCTGCAATTGATTTTTTTCTGCCCACCTCAAAATGGAAGCGGAGCTCGGGAAAAACCACGATGCCGCGAAGAGGTATGACGGGTATTGATTTATAAGTTAAACCTGATGCCATTTAATTATTCATCCTTCATATTGTTAAATCTTAATTTCATATCATTATACAACAAACGCCCCTATAAAATCAACTGAATTCATTAATTTTAAGACAAGTAAATATTTCTCACCCGAGACACATATAAATTAATATGACATAATCGGGAGATGTTGTGTTTGATAATTAAGCTTGATAAGTTTATTTCCTTTGTTTTTTTATGTACCCTCATCGGTATCAGTTTCATTTTTGCCATGAAATATGAAGATAAAGACAACGCCGTTTCCGCTGAGGCATCGGTGCGTGTTCCCGTGATAATGTATCACCATGTAACCGAAGATGAAAGCAAGGCAAGCAGCTACACCGTAACCACCACAGAGCTTGAAAATGATATGAAATATATCACCTCCTGCGGTTACACTGCCGTATCGGTAAGCGAGCTGATTGACTATGTAAATTGCGGTTCGCCCCTGCCTGAAAAGAGCATTGTAATTACCTTCGACGACGGCTTTGAAAGCTATCAGGCACTGGCTTTACCCATATTGGCAAGGTACAACATAAAAAGCTCTGTCTATATAATCGGCAGTGCAACTGACCTGTATTCACGGGTAAGCGACCACAATATCAGCTATTCTAACCTTAACTGGCAGGCCGTGGAAGAGCTGCAACGCTCCCCTCTTTGTGAGGTGGGAAGCCACACCTATGACCTGCACCACAACGAAAAAGGCGAAAGAAAAGGCATGAGCAAGCTGGGCGGCGAAAGTCTTTCAAAATATGAAAAGGCGCTGAACGCTGACCTTTTCAAGCTGCAGAACCTGTTTAAGGATAAGAATTTAAAAGCACCTGTAGCCATTGCCTACCCTTACGGAGCATATAACAAGCACACTGCTGATATTGTAAAAAAAGCAGGCTTCAAAGTCAGCTTCACCTGTGAGGGAAGAATAAACAG
>JAZTYQ010000020.1:0-25259 GCA_045637065.1 Acutalibacteraceae bacterium | reverse complement strand
CATTTCACATATACCATAGGCATTTTTTGAAATAAAGGGCGTTTTCTCCTGTATTCATTTTCTGTTTTGTATCTATATTCTCTTCCCTTAACTGTGTATACATAAACATATTTTGTAGAAACAGGTATTAATCTTCCGTTTCTGCCATGGGTGTTTCTGACTGTGTTTGCTTTTTCTAAGGTAGCTACTGTTGTTGACAGATTTGCAGGAAATAAACCAAGAATGGCTATGAACAAATTCCACAAACCAATCAGGATAACAATAGTACCCAAGCCGATATAAAACTCCATATCATATTCCTCTTTAAGTTTTTATATAGAACTATCTTTATGATTTGCAAGTTCACATTCACACAATGGCATCAAGATATTCGGGATAAAGAACTTTCAGCTCTCTTCGGTCGATAATGCCAAAGGGACATGGGTCATCGCTGAATATGCCGTTATCCCACACTGCATATGAAAAGCCGAATTTATCAGCAAGGCCCGTATAGTACGCCGTATTGTGTGCGAGGTTTTCGAGATTTTCTCTGTCTGTCCAGCCGAATTCGCTTTTGCAGACACCGTAGCCCTTGGCTATGTAACGGCTATGCATTCGTCTGAAGGTGCTGTAGAGTGAGATTTTCTGAAAGATGTTCCACTTGTTTTTAGCATCCTTAAACTCGGATTGATGAGCAGTTTTATAATAATAATGCACAGATACAATAACCTTGTCATCATCGGGAAGCGCCAGGGCATCAATGTTTTTATTAAGTCCGCTTGCAGCATAGGTGGGAATCATAACATAGCGCTCAGCATTTTTGCCGCCGCTGCTTCTTATGGTTTCAAGTGCAGCTAAATTAAGATAATTAACAACCGCTCTGCTTTCAGCGTTACCCTGCCATTCATCTTCGGCAAGAGCTACTCTCGGCTCGTTCATTGTTTCAAAGATCAGATTTTCATCGTACCGTGCAAACTGCTCGCAAAGCTGAAGCCATATCTTGCTGAGGATTTCCTTGGAAATATCTTTGTTTTCCTCGTCAGCTATGAGCCAGAAGGCATCCTCGTGGTGAGTGTTGAGAATAACCTTCAGACCGCTTTCAAGGGCGTAGTCCACAACTGCGTTTACTCTGCCGAGCCATAAAGGGTCAATGGTGTAATCGGGAGCTTCACCAAGATGCTGTGACCAGGTGACGGGTATGCGTACTGTATCAAAACCGCACTGCTTAAGAAATGCAAAAAGCTCAGGTGTGGTTTCGGGGTTGCCCCACATAGTTTCAGCTTCAAGACCTGCCTTCTCATCAGAAAACTTTTCGCAGGCATCAAAGGTGTTGCCTAAATTCCAGCCCTTGCCTAAAGACTGTGCAAAGCTGATTGAATCGGTCATTTCATATTTCGGGAAAAGTATGATCTCACCGAAAAAAGCAAAAACTAAACCGATTAAAATTATTATAACAGATGTTATTATCAATGTGTGTTTAAGTATCCTGTTCATATTGCTCTCCTGATTCATTTTATGCGCTCGCCGCAGGGCATTCTTTTTCCTGACGCGGAAAAAGAATCAAAAACGCGTTGATGCTTGTTTCTGCGGCATCAGCCTTTATACTTTATCTGTCTTTCCCGCAATTCATAATTCATAATTCCTAATTCATAATTTACTGATGTCCGTCCATATAGTCGCCGAACATTTGGCGGAATTCCTGAGTGTTGCTGCCGTCATCGTTTTTCATAACAAGCTCTTTTTCAATCGTAACGCCACTCTTGCTGCCACGCTTGCCTTCAACAAGCACAAGCCAGGGCTGTTTACCCTTGCGCTCAACTACAAAGCGTATGCGCTTGACCTCAATACCGCCCTGACGCATACTGCAGATAATATCGCAGAGCCTTTCAGGTCGGTGGCACATACAAAATCTGCCGCCGAATTTAAGGAGCTTCGCCGCCGCCAAAACAGCATCATCTATATTGCAGGTGACCTCGTGTCGGGCTATACGGTGAGCCTCACTGAGACTTTCTATACCCGTACCCACAGGCTTATAAGGCGGATTCA
Organism: Acutalibacteraceae bacterium; assembly: GCA_045637065.1. Lineage (GTDB taxonomy): Bacteria > Bacillota > Clostridia > Oscillospirales > Acutalibacteraceae > UBA6857. The sequence goes on along the minus strand of JAZTYQ010000020.1, from coordinate 23,234 downwards.
TGGTAACAAGGTCAAAGCAGCCGAAGGGAAGCACCCCCTTGAGATTTCTTATATCGCAATTTACCGGCTTTATTCTGCCTTGAATTTCATTAAGCTCGAGAGACTTTTCAAGCTGAGCCGTTGCCTTCGGCTGTATATCAAGAGCGAAGACCTCCTTAGTTTCACCCTTGCACCAGATGAGGGGAATAATTCCGCAGCCCGTACCCATGTCACAGGCAATATCCTTGCGTTTTATTGATGCAAAATTGGAAAGCAATACTGCATCGGTACCGAAAGTGTGGCTATCGGACACAACTATGCTCATATTATTGCCTAAGGGTTCAATTCTCTCGTCAATATCTAAAATCACTGCACTCACCTGCCCATAATAATCTAACTTATATCATAACACAAAGAGATTTAAAAGTAAAGAAAAATCCACCCGAATAAATCGGGTGGATTTTTATAATTCAAATTCTTAGTGTGCGTGTGAAGCACTCTGGTTGATTGATCTGATCTGCTGCTTTGCAAGCTTAACAACAAACTCTTCTGCAGATGCAACACCTGCTTCATCAATGCGGTCAATCTTAACATCGTCTGCACTTTCAAGCTCAGTGATGAACTCTTCATAATCTGCAGTGCCCTTATCATTTCTGATAACATCTGCCCATGTTGTTGTTTCTGTGCCGATGAAATACATAATGTGATAACCGTACTGTGTTTCAACGATACCTACATCGCCGTATTTTCTGCCCTTTTCAAGAGCCCAGTTTTCAAACTCAGCAACCATATAGTTTTCGGTTACATCTTCATAGATACCGCCTTCAGCTGCGTTGCCGTCTGCTGAGTGTGCCTTTGCAAGCTCTGCGAAAGCTTCTTCTGTCTTATCACCTTCAAGGTAATCTTCGAGAATTGCCTGAGCTTCCTTATAGAGAGCCTTGTCGCCTGTCTTTTCAAGGTCAACATCAATGTCAACTGTTACATCATACTTTGAAGCATCAAGAAGCTCAACCTCAACTTCTTCCTTCTTCTCTTCTTCCTTAGCTTCGTCGTCCTTCTCTTCTTCCTCTTCAGGGAACTGGATGAGAATGTGTCTTACATCATATGTGAAGCTGTCTGCAACCTTGTGAACGGGAGCAACCATCATAAATACGCTGTAGCCAACGCCTTCGTTTTCTGTGATGAAGGTTGAACCAATGGCAGTGTTCTTATCGAATGCCCACTTAAGGAAGTCCTTATCTGTTGATTCACTCTGAATTGAGCTGTAGTTCATATCAGCAAGGAGTGTCTTGCTGTCGTCCTTCTTCATGTCTTCCCACTTGTCATTCTTAGCAAGCTTTTCAAATTCAGCAGCAGTAGCCTTGAAGGAATCATCGTCTGATACCTTTGAAGCAAAGGACTCAGCCTTAGTCTTAGCTGCAGCCATTGTTTCCTTTGTTGTTTCTTCTGTGGGGTCTTCACCCTCTTTTTCTGCAGGCACTTCAACTGTGTCTGCAACTACTTCATAAAGACGAAGTGAAACTACACCGTAAGCTGTAAGGTCTTTGTTATAGATTTCTTCGATTTTATCGTCTGAGTATGCTGCACCGAACTCTTCTGTCTTAACGGTCTGAACCTTTGTTGCAAGAGTCTGCTCTTCACAGATTTTACGCAGAAGGTCAAGTGTCATGCCCTTGCCGTAGAATGCACGAAGGTATGCTGAAACAGAGTAGTTGTTTTCTTTAGCTGTTGTCTTGAGTGTTTCGATTGTTTCCTCAACGCTTGCAAGGTCTTTTTCGTCAAGCTCAATGCCGTTTTCCTGTGCATACTTAACGGATGCCTTTACAAATCTGATGCTGTCTTTAGCGTTCTGCTCAAAGTAGTCTGTGAACATAGGCTTTTCAACGCCTTCAATTTCACCGTCATATGCCTGAACGTCAGGTGAAACTGTGTAGTCATAGCCTGTGTACATCTTGCCCATACCGGCACCGTAATATGTATCGTACTGATATGAGTAATTAAAGAAGTTTGAGAAAATGCTGTTGTAGTAGTAGCCGTATTCAGGAGCCTTAACTTCAACATCACCAACATAGAAGGCTGTCTTGCCTCTTTCAAGCACACCTGAATTATTAACAGCAAATGCACCGATACCGGCAACAAGAGCTACAACAAGAACAACGGCAACAGCAATCTTCTTGCCCTTTGTCATAATAATCTTGTGTGATTTCTTTGCGTTTTTCTTAGCTGCTTTTGCAATACGGGCTTTTCTTTCCTCACGGTAAAGCTCAGCAGCAGTTTTTTCCTGTTTTGCCATAAGTTTTCATCCTTTTCTGAAATATAAAAAATTTTGCACCCACTATTCTATACCATTTTGTTAAAAAAAGCAAGTGCAATTTATACTCTGACTGAATATTTATAATATTTAAACTTTAAAAATGCTTAAAACTCCAAATATTTGGAGTCAGAAAAAATATACAACATAAAAAAATCAAAATTCTTGACAAGTGCTGAAAAGTAAGTAAAATTATATACAGAACATTTGTTCGGTTGTGTTTGCTTCTGAGTGCCGGACAAAGTGCGCAAAAGGAGGTATTTGAAATGCAGGAATCAACATCCTTTGACAGAATTGACCTTGAAACCGCTCAGGCTCAATATGACAACTGGGCGGCAAAAAAATGTGAAACCTTAGATGAATTTATGATGAGAAAAAGGAGAATCGAACTAAATAATCTTGTTAAAAAAGTGATTGAAGCCGAGCTTAGCAAAACCGAAAAGGAAATAGTAAAGCTTCACTGGTACAATGAAAAATCACTTATGGAAACAGCTGAAATTCTTGGTCTGAGCAAATCTACAGTATCAAAAAAGCTTGCGAGAATAAACGAGACCGTCTATGAAAAGCTGAAATATGCAATTGAATACCGTTTCGGCAAAAATTATCTGGCACAATCTGAGGTAATCATCAAAAATAAAGACCCGTTTATCAACAGCATCAAGCCCAACGGTACGGCAAAAAGAATAAGGCACCTGAGAATCTCACAGGCAATGACCCTCAACGATGTGAGCGAAATGACAGGCATCGGCGTGAAGCGTCTTGAAAGAATTGAAAGTGCCGAAAATGATGCCACTTCAACTGACCTGGCTAAAATTGCATCAGCTTTCAGGACAAGCATCGATTATATTGTTTTCGGTGAAAGAGAAAGGAAGTGGCAATAATGATGAGTTATAAAGAGCTTTACGCTCAGTATGAAATGTGCATCGAAGTGCAAAACAGAATAATTGCAAAATGCCGTCAGGACTATATGGATGCAATAAAAAAGGGCAACAGAAACAAATCTGAGGCACTGGGCAAAATTCTGAAAACCTATTACGACGAAAGGAATGACCTTGTCACCAGTGCCAATGAAATGAAAAAATACATAGAAGACGAAGTAGACAAAGTAAGTTAAAACTTAAGGGACTGTCAGGATAAAACCGACAGTCCCTTATTTTCTTTTGTAAGCAACAATATTCCGGGGTATCCGACCGAAATTTTAGATTGCTCGTAGGGTCGGATTCTTATTTGCAATAAATTTTCAAAGCTTCGCTGATGTACTCTGCCGTACCCTCGCCGTGATTATTGATGTTGTTTCTGAAACGCTCGTCAAAAACATACATCTGACCAAGACCGGACAGAATTTCTTTTGTGCAGGTATAGAAGTTTTCGGTGATGTAGCTCTGCAGTTTTTCGCAAAGCTTCTGCGCCTTCTCCGAAGCAGGAGGATTTTCCTCTTTCATACACTGCGAGAACTCACCCATTACGCTGTTCATACCCTCAGAGAGAGCAGAAAACTTATCTTCAGAGTAGCCTTTGCTTTTTTCACTGTACTCTTTATAAGCGTCGGTGCTGCCCCACCTTGATTTTGCTTCGTCTTTATACTTTTCAAATTCACTGTTATCAAAAGCTGACATAACATCAATTCCTTTCTTTGCGCTGTCTATTGCCGAAATAAGTCTTTCAATTCTCTCTTTTTTAAGTATGAGAAGCTTTTTCTGCTCTGACAGTGCCCTTTCTTTGTCATAGTCAGGAGAAGATAAAATTTCACTTATGCTTTTTAAGGAAAAATCAAGCTCGCGGTAAAAGAGAATTTCCTGCATACGAAGAAATGAATTTTCATCATAGTAACGGTAGGATGTAAATCTATCAACCTCACAAGGCTTCAGAAGTCCTATTTCATCGTAATAATGCAGTGTGCGCACACTCACACCGGTAAGCAACGAAAAATCCTTGATAAGCATCTTCATTTTATCACCTCACGCATTAAGTATATACTATAACGCAACGTCAGTGTCAATAGGATAATCACATATTTTTTCTCACAGTACGCGGGGTAGTCAAGCAGAACTCAGGTCAAGCGGCCTAATTGCAAATAATAAGACCCGCTTTTTTCAAAGGCAGGTCTTATTCTTTATTCGTATATTTTTATATCTTTCAGCACAGGATTTGACCTTGACTGTGTCACGATGATAACAATTCTGTCCGTTGTTACGGGAAAATCAAGTTTCACAATTTTCTTTGAGCCTACAACAGTGCCTGTATAAACAAGTTCGTAGTCAGAGTCTTCTTTTTTTGCATAAACCTTAAACTCCTCAATACGTTGACTGTATGTCAGATCTTCTGAAAAAGCAATAGTCTTCACCTGCTTTTTTGAGGGAAAATCAACCGCTACACCTGATTCACCGTCGACAAGACATATGCTGTCCCCGCTTATATCTCTTGTTTTTTTCTCGGGAGAATATACGGAAAGCTTTTTGATTTTTATCTCATTATTAAAAGGTTCAGTGATAAGCTCAGTGAATTTCTTGAGAGTTTTAATTTCACGCTTATCTATAAGACCGTTTTTGTTTGGAGGCACATTGAGAAGCATTGAAGCATTACCGCCCACAGAGTCAAAATATATTTTTGCAAGGTCTTTGGCAGTTCTTTGCTTTTTGAAAAGGTAATAAAGGTTGTTATGCCAGAACCAACCGAGGTTGATTGAAACATCAGCCTCTGCAGGCTTGAAGACAAGATTTTCATAATTCTTCAACACATCTCTTGAACCGAGGTCTTCAGCTGTGTCGCTCAGCTTCTCAGCCATAAGCTTTGTTTGGTCTGCGGCAGTCTGTGAATTTTCTGAAACAGCATCGTTGCTGTCCTTTTCGCCGGGAATTACGCTCCATTCGCTTTTTCTCACTCTGCCACCCTCGTTACCTATCCAGCGCACATCCGGACCGCAGATGGAAATCACGGCATCAGGGTGATGCTTTCTGATAACGGCGTAATATCTATCCCAATCATAAACCTGTTTTTTGCCGTTTTTCCCTTCACCGCAGGCTCCGTCAAACCAGAAGCAGAATATATCACCGTAGTTACAGCAAAGCTCTGTCAACTGATTTACAAAGAAATCATTATACTCCTCAGTGCCGTAAGTTTTTTCGTGTCTGTCCCAAGGAGAAAGATAAATGCCGAGTCTAAGGTCATATTTCTTGCAGCTTTCCGAAAGCATTTTCACAATATCTTTACCGAAAGGTGTATTCATAACATTGTGGTCGGTAAATTTTGTGTCAAAAAGACAAAAGCCGTCGTGATGCTTGGCAGTTATTATTATACCCTTGCTTCCTGTTGCCTTAAGCACACTGCACCATTGATCAGTATCAAGCTTTTTCGGGTTAAAGCGTGAAATATCCTCATTCCCATTGCCCCATTCACGATTGGTCATTGTATTTATGCCGAAGTGAATAAAATTATAATATTCGAGCTTCACAAAGTTGAGCTGTCTCTCAGAAGGAGTAATCTTTATAAATCTTTCAACATCTGCACCGTTTGTCGGGTAAGAATTGTTTCCGAAGCACCAACCTTCTTTAATAACTTTCATAACATATCTCCTTTGCAAAAGCCTCACACTGTTCACACAATGTGAGGCTCCGTTTTATCAATAGTAAATATCTACTGTTTCACCGATAGCTCTGAGAAGTGAGTCCTCATGGGTCGAGGGAAGGTCGCAATTGTAATGCCAAATCATTACACCTCCGAAACCGTTTCTGATGCAATAGTCTGTTTTCTGCGCAACAACAGCAGGAGAGTTGAACCAAAAGTCTTTGTCCGTGTCATTACAATGATACCAGCCGTTTTCGTCTATACCGTTGTAACAGCCGTTATATCCGTACCAATAGCCCGATAAATCCGTTGGTCTTGAATAGAAAGGTATACCAACATTAACCTTGTGGATAGGCATACCTCTGAGACCCATCTGTTGAATCTGCTCGATAGTATCCTCGTAGGTAGCGTGTCTTCCCTGCTCGTCAATATAGTCATAGCTCATAAGCTCAAAGGTATCGATAGCTTCAATAGCAGCATTGGTGAACTTGATGTTCCATGCGTTACCTGCAACACCGAGGGTATATTTTTCCCCCAATGCTTTGTTAAGGGAAACAAGGAACTTATTATAGTAATGCCATGCCTTTAGAGACAGAGGATATTCATAGTCAAAGTGAACACCGTCAAAGTCATATTTTTCAAGCACGGCAATAATGTTATCCTCCAAAACACCGCTTTCAAAAGCCTTGTTATGCTCATCGCTCTGGGCTTCCATCTGTTCCTCATATACATCTGAATCTGTTACTCCCCAAGGTCCGATAAGATTGAGAGTAAGATGAACATCTCTATCACCGATTGCAGTTCGAACTTTTGTGAGTACTGTTTCCATCTTTTCTTCATCATATTCAACTTCGCCCTTGTTGTTGAAGGTTGCACACTCAAAAATTATAGCATCTGTAACAATATCAAAATCCTCTTCGTATAATTCTCCTCCCCAGTACATAACGGCATCGCCTCTTATATAGGTTGTAACCCTGAAGTTATCCACCTTTTTGTCAATGAGGCTTCCGTTTATGCCGAGGAAGCCTGAAATTATTGTTGCAAGTGCAGTGAAAAAGCCTATAACTCTCTGAATAAAAGTAATCATTATATAATCTCCTTTTTATTTCATCGCCGTGCAAATGCCTCTTTCTTCTATTGTTTTAAATGTAGAATGAAGCTTGATTTTTTTAATCCGAACACTTATAAAATGTCTTTTAAGGCACTGTTTCCACCCTTTCGGGGATCTCATAGAACTTTCTGAAAAAGCTGCTCAATGCTCACTCCCACCGGAAGCGTTCAAGCAGATTTTTACACAGCCGGGAAGAGTTTTGATTTTTATGAAACTTGTGTAGTATTCATTTTCTTCCCCAATATATCTACGATTATATAGTATTTTGAAAAGAAATGCAATATTCGGAAAAGAATATCTTAAGTTTTTTTATTTAGTATCAACTGCGTTACATTTTCAGCTACTAAAAATAAAACACCACTCAGTAATAGCAGTTTTTTATAAGAATACAAGAAAATTCCCCCGACTTTTAACGGTCAGGGGTTGCATCATTTTATACTCACAGCTTGAATTTTGTCTTTACCATATCAATAAACTGTGCTGTAGTTTTGCCCGTCAGGGATATTGCGCCCGTTGCGATTTTTGCAAAAATGAGGGGTACACCCACAGAGGCAATGTTATTCTGCAGAAACTCATCAGTAAAACGGTCATCGTATTTCTGTGGCACAGTATCGCAGGTCTTCATATACCACAGAAGAAGCTCTTCTTTCATCTTTGTGATAATCTCTCTGTATTTTTCTTCATCAATACGGTTAACGCTTTCACCCTCGGAAAGAACATAAAATTCATCCTTTTCGTAAAGTCTCATAACATATTTGTAATCCTTTGAGCGTATCATAGCAGCCTTTGTGTGCGTGCCGTCTTCCTTCATCTGCAAAATAATTCTCGGCGAATAGATAGCATCCTCGCCCGTAAAAAGATTTTTTTCGGAGCAGTGAGTTTCACCTATAAGTCTTCCGCCTTCACAGAAAACATACTCCTTATGCAGTGTATTTTTATCCTTCATCGTTGGAAGAAGGCTCTTTGAAAAGCTCTGCCTTTCGCACTTGGTGCCTGCAAGGTCATAAACAGTAGCACATAAATCCGTAAGCTCTGCAAGGTTTTCATTTATGCCCTTGTCAATGGTGATATTCTTCGGCGGTTTGACAATGAAAGGCACATTCGTAAGACAGTCGGGAAAGCAGTTCTGACATTTTTCAACTATGCCGTAATCTGTGGTATAGTCACCGTGGTCAGAAAGTACGATAATTGCCGTATTGTCGTAAATCCCTTCATTTCTGAGTGCGCTGATAAGTCTGCCAACCTGGAAATCAACCTTTGCACACATAGCAAGATATGTACGCCTTATCTCACGCAGTCTTTCTTCGTCCCAATCCGCAATACCGAGAGCCTCCTTAAGCCCTTTTTCCATTAAAGGCTTACCGTCAACATCTCCGATATTAGGTATGCGCTCCTGAAGCTTGCTTTCATCAATCAGGTCATAATATTTCTTTTCAATCTGATAGGGTGGATGTGGAAAATCAAGACCTATAAACATAAAGAAAGGCTTGTTCTTCGGCCGTTTCCTTATCTGCCTTACGGCAGAATCAATGCACAGGTCATCATTATTCTTTATTTCTCTGCCTCTTTTATTTTCGGGGATGATGCCGTTGAAAAATGAAAAGAAGGTGTCACTACCTTTTTCACCGCGCTTTGATTTCACCACTGTTGCAGGAGTTTTAACGGGAGCAAACATCAGGTATTTATCAATAAGCGCTCTGTGGTATTTCCGTTTTTGTCCTGCCATTAAATCTCCACGGGTGGAGGATACGGTGTAATAGCCTGCGTTTTTCATATCGGTGAAAAGGTTTTCCTCGTCCTCGTGCAAAAGATACGACATTGTTCTGTGGCCCTTTGTGTGAGGGTAAAGTCCCGTCATAAAAGAGCAACGGCTTGGCACACAGACGGGATTCTGACAAAAGGCATTTTTAAAAGAAACGCCATCAAAACCCAGCTCGTCAAGGTTGGGAGTATATGAAGCCTCGTTTCCAAGATGGTGGATGGCATCGGCTCTCATCTGGTCAGGGTTTATAATTAAAATGTTAGGCTTGTCTGCTATGCTTTTGTATTTCATAAGACACAACCTCCTGAATTTTCTTAATGATTATTCATTTGCTAATTATATCACAATCCCAACATAAATTTCAATCTGTTTACATAACACTTGTTACTTCAACAGTAACAGTTGCTTGAGTTATTCTATTCAGGGGCAGAAGGGCTCGAACCACTTCGTGGCCCTCTTGCGGTTCCCAAAATCGCTTTACGGCTTGGTGCGCCGTGCGATTTTGACCGCTGCGCCATTGTCACCTCGCTTTTTCGCCCACCGGGCGCACTTCGGTGACAATGCCCGACACGCTCCGCGCGCCTCGGGTTCTGTTTTTTATTAATTTTCATAATAATAGAAAAAGGACACCACCTTTGTGATGTCCTTTGGCAGGGGCAGAAGGGCTCGAACCCTCGGCACGCGGTTTTGGAGACCGCTGCTCTACCAACTGAGCTATACCCCTATATTTATAATGGTGGGCCATCAGGGACTCGAACCCCGGACCAACCGGTTATGAGCCGGTTGCTCTAACCAACTGAGCTAATGGCCCATGTCATCAGCGACTTTGTTAGTATATCAAAAGGCTATAGGTTTGTCAATAGTTTTTTATAAAAAAATAAAACAATCAATTAGAACCCATTCTGGCGATCAATAAAAGTGGCTGTTGCAAATGTTGCACCAGCCACTTAATTTTATGCAAGAGGTGCGTTATAGGTCATAATCAGATTTTCACCGCTTGCTTTCGTTGAAATTCTTATGAAAAATTCATCGGGCATAGCTCTTGCCGTAACCTTTGTAGTGTCAAAGGTCATTACTCCCTTTTCAAAAGAAATTCCGTCGGACAGAATATCCGTCTCACTGTTAATCGGTACAGTGTAACAATGTGTGTAATCTGTGCCAAAAATAACGAGACAGTTACCTTCATCAGATGTCCAGTTATAGCCTTTAATGCAGATATAGTCGCCTTTTTCAGCGTAGATATATCCTGTATGAGTAAAGTCGCTGTTGCTTTCTGTGCTTACACTGCCATCGCCGCGAAGGGCATATCCGTTCATATAACCGAGACCGCCGTTATATACCTCACCGTTTTCATTCATAGCGTAAGATATTATATTTTCATAATCTGTAACGGGCGGTACAACAACATTTCCGCCTTCGCCGTTTTCTCCGCCTTCATTTTCTCCGCCTTGTACACCGTTACCCGACCCGTCATCTGAGCCGCCCGGTTTTTCTGAATCACCGCCGCCTGAAGCGGGAGGTGCTTCATCTATAGCACCGAGATCAATTACACGGTCATAGCCTGCACCGTAGCAATGAAGAGTTATCCTGCCTTCAGCCTTATCAATAGTAACAACACTGAACGCTGTATCCTTTCCGCTGCCGGGAGTTTTTTGCCAGGTTGCATTTTCACCGTAAAGGAGGGTTTCCTCAGCAGTGTACTTTTCATCTGCATAATAGTTTTCATTGCCCACACAGGCATTAGGTATACTTATGAGAGGTATACTTGTACCTTCAAGAATATTGACCTTGAAATTATGAAGTGCGCCGTTGAAAAAAGCAATAATATGCGCGACGTTTTTGCCACCTGAAAAATCATAACTGATTGCAGTTCCCGTGCTGTCTGTAAGATCAACAAAAGCGCCTGCGATATATGACTTTACAATGTTTCTGAGAACCGCAAAATTACTGTAATAGTTCACGGGATAGTGTGACACAATAACCGTTGACCAGCCTTCGGCATCTTCTTTACTACTCATATCAAGTGCAGTACAAAACCACATAAGCTGCTGTGCGCTCATAAAAGCCTTGTCTGTTTCGGGCTTGACTGCATCTTCTTTTTCAAAATCACTTGTGTTGAGGCAGATAACTCTGAGCTTTTCATCTTCAACATCCATATAACAGTATCCGCCCGTTTTATCCTCAGGATTAAACACAGCCTTACTGCACCACTTGCCGATTAAAGTGTAAAGCTCATCGCAGTCAAAGTAAGCCCCGTTTCTGTAATATGAAGCTGAAAGCAGGTCATCGGCACCTACGGCACGAAGTACGGGAAGCTCTCCCATTGCCTCTGACAGTGTCTTGTTAACACTAAGAAACTCCTTTATGCCGTCGTCCTTTGACTTGTTACTGCTGTCTGCTATATAACCGCCGAGACAAAGACCGAAATCCGTTTTACACATTGAACGAATGAGCTTCATAGCCGATGCCATATGACTTATAGCCATACAGTTATCTGCATTCTGCAAATCATAATGATAATCGGCCGAAGCTAAAAAGCTGACCGTATTTTCATTCTGGCAGGCAAGCACCTTCTTTGCCGTTTCATATGCTTCCTCTTTGACATATTCAGGCACATATTCACTGTCTACACCGTTTGAAAGCACATAGTCCAGGTTTGCCTTTATATCCTTGATGATATTTTCCACCGTCTGCTGCTGAGAGGGAACAAGGTCTTCCATATAGCCCTTAGGTCTCGGTCTTGGCTTGACATAAAGTGTTGCCTTGCCTACGGTTTCACCTGAGTTTTCACCTGTGAGATAAATCCAGGCTAAAACATCACTGTCATTAATAAGCAGTTCGTCGGGAATATCCACAACTGCCATACCCGCCTGAGCATAAGCCTCAACCACCACTGCATCACTGCTTCCCCTTGAGGAAAAATGCACCTGGAAGTTTTCAGGCATATTATCAAAAGAAAGCGAAAGCTTCTGTCCTTTATCCCACTGTGTGAGACCGAAAACTGAAACTTCTCTTACACCTGACGGAAATTTTACTTCTAACATTTAATCACTCCTTGAAAAAGATTAAAAGTGCCTCCGTTCCCGGGAAGCACTTTCGTTTTGTTTTAAGCACACTGTTTTTAAGCACACGTGATTTATATCACACTTATAATTTTACACATAAAAAACCTTTATGTCAAATTAATTTCTTCGGCAGAGTACAAATATATGGAGCGAATAATAGTACCCCCCCGGCACAGCCGGGGGTTTTCGTTAACAAGAAGAAACGGCATCACCGATACCGTTTCATAATGTTCAATTTTTTGTTATGTCAAACCAGAAGCTAACTCCGCCGGGTACATTTTCACAGCCGTACTTCTCCCCCATTATGTCCTGCATGGTTGAAACAAAGGAAAGACCGAGGCCGAATCTGCCTTCAGCTCTTGAATGTGATTTATCGGCTCTGTAAAAATCCTGCCATATATTTTCAATATCAGTTCCCGGAATATGCTTGCCCGAATTGAAAACAGTAACTCTGTAGCTCTTTCCGATATCCTGAGCCGTTACCTGCATAATATTTTCAAAATCAAGATGGCTTATGGCATTTGAAAGGTAATTGCTGAAAATATTTTCAACAAGAATCGTGTCGCTGAAGCCGATAAAGGAGGGGTCAACTTCAAAGATAACCTGAGCATTCTTTTCCTTGAGCTTAAATGAACGGCTTTCAAGGATTTCACCGAGAAGCTCATTTATATTGAAGACACTGCGGTTTGCTTTATAGGCACCTGAAGAGAAGTGCATATACTCCATCAGACGCATGATAAGATTATTCATTTTTTCAGATTCTTCAATTATAACATCGCAAAATTCCTCGGTGGAATCACAGCCGACACCCATCTTCATTCCCTCCGCGTACCCCTGGATGATAGCAATGGGAGTTTTAAGCTCGTGGGAAACATTGGAAATAAAGCTGCGCCTTGATTTTTCCTGCTTCTTCTCAGCCTGAATGTCGTATTCAAGCTGACGGTTTTCGTCCTTAAGAGCATCAAGGGTTTTGCTGAGAGTATCAGACAGTATATTTATGCTTGAACTCAGTTCATCAACTTCTTTTATGGTATAACTGCGACACTTCTCGCTGAAATCCAGCTTTGCCATATTTTTTGTGGTGGCACTGATTTGACGCATTGGGATGGAAAACATATTTGAAATAAAGAATATGAAGCTGAAAATTGCAATAAGAACAAGTACTGTCAGAACGGCAAGAACAATGCTGGCAGTTTCGGCATTTTCGACTATAACATCAACGGAGTAATAAACCTCCATAGCCATATCATTACCGAAAAAGCAACCGTAAACAAGATACTCTGCCGAAGCGTACATCTCACGGCGTATTTCATAATAGCTGCCGTCTTTGTTTTCCGTACGAGAAAGTATTTTCATTATACGGGGCTTGAGTTCATCCGTATTCTGGCTGTCGCTCTGGTAAATAGTATCGTTACTCTGGGATGTATATATAAGCACATCTCTCGGAGAATAAATTTCAAGATAAACATTGAATTCAGCTTCATAATCTGAAAGTTTACTCTTATACTCATCGCCTGAAAAGTCCAGCTTCTGTATTCTGCCTGTAACATCAGCTATATTAAGCTTGGTTGCAAGAAGAAACACATCATCCATATAAGTGAACTGAAGGTGGGTGAACAAAACAACAAGACACAGCACCATAATTGTTGTTGCCAGTGAAAAAGTCCGCTTGAAGTCACTTTTAGGAAGTTTAATCGTTTGCTTTTTCATCAGACTTCCTCAATCTTATATCCGATTCCGTAAACAGTTTTAAGGTGCTTGTTTCCCCATTCGCCGAGTTTTGTTCTAAGTCTTGCAACATGCGAGTCAACGGTTCTGATATCACCCGCAAAGTCAAAGCCCCACACACTGTCAAGAAGCTGTTCACGGCTGAAAACTCTGCCGGGATATTCAAGGAATTTTTTGAGAATATTATACTCCTTGAGTGTAAGCTCAATCTCTTTGCCGTCAAGACGCACCTCGTGTGCTTTATCGTTAAAAACAAGCTCGCTGAGCTGTTTTTCTGCGCTGTTTGTGCCGACTTGATTGCTTCGCCTGAGAAGTGCTTCAACACGCTTGACAAGTATTCCCGGGCTGAAAGGCTTTGTAACATAGTCATCTGCGCCGTTTTCATATCCAATAAGAATGTCAAATTCCTCACTTCTTGCAGAAAGCAGAATAATAGGCACATCTGAGGCTTCTCTGATTTTTTTGGTGATCTCCCAGCCGTTGAGACCGGGCATCATTATGTCAAGAATAAGCAGACTGATACTGTCCTGATTTTCTTTGAAAATTTTGTAAGCTTCATCGCCGTCAGCCGCTTCAAAAACGGCATAACCGGATTTTCTTAAAAAATCACCGACAAGCTTTCTTATTTTCTGTTCATCATCAGCAACTATAATGTGTTCCATAAAAACACTCCTTTGTGTGTTTTTTATTAGTATAATCATACCATACCATTGTTAATATTACAACAACAATTTTGTCATAATTTGTTTAAATATTGAACATTGTGAAAAAACAATCGGATTTTACTGTCCACCGCAGACTGAAAGCTAAAAGCGGCGCAGTGCGAAAGCACTACGCCGCCAAAAAATCCATTATCAGAACTCAGCTAAATTGTCTGATGTCATTTCACGCTTGCCCTCTTCGATTTCGTGAATCATAGCAACGAGCTTGCTGTTAACAGGTGTAGGAACACCGTATTTCTCACCGTTTTGTGAGAAATAGCCGTTAAGAATGTCAATTTCCGTCTTCTCGCCCTTTTCAAGTGACTGAAGGGTTGAGGGCTTAACATCACTGTAAAGCTTGCCAACCATACCTACAACGATCTTGCAAAGTCCGTTATAAACCTTGTTGTTGCCAAGAGCCAGCATCTTATATTCAAGCATAACACCATACTTAGGTACATTAATATTCATAGCCTTAGCAACAGCCATACCTTCTCTTGCAATGTTGAGGAAAAGGTCTTTAGCTCTGTTGTCCTTAAGGATTTCACCGAGGGTCTTGCCTGTGATGCCTGCAACTGCATTGATGCAGGAGTTGATAATGAGCTTGCTGTACTGTCTGCGATGAATTTCCATAGAAATTTCAGTGGGAAGCACTGTACTGAGCATTTCTGCAAACACTTCAAGAGTCTTGGGCTTTCTGCCATCGAGCATACCAACATAGAATTCGCCCTTGCTGGTCATTGTTACATCGTTAACGTCGTTTCTTGTGGCACCGAAGCCTATCATACAGCCAACGACCTTGTCTCTGCCAACGATTTCACCAAGCTCTTCTGTGAGAATACCATTCTGCATACCGATAACAAGACCTTCGTCTGCAACGGCGGGAAGCATAGTTCTTGCACACTCAGCCATATGAGCGTACTTAGTGGCAATAATAACAATATCAAACTTCTTGCCCTGAAGCTCTTCAATTGAGCTGTAGCAATCAAAATTTACATAGTGGTCGCCCTTTGCGCCACGAAGGTAGAAGCCTTCTGCCTTGATTTTTTCTTTTGAGGATTCGCTGTGGCACATGATGCTAACATCATAGCCTGCTTCTTTTAAAAGTACTGCAACGGTACCGCCGATGGCACCTGCACCTGCAACAATAATATTCATTTTATATTCTCCTTAATATTTCATTCTAACTTTTTCAGCAAAGCACATTAAATCCTTGATTTCAAGCACTGTGCCGTCATCGAGGATAGCCTTGCCGGTCATTCTGCCGAAAACCTGATGCTGGTCTGTTTCAATAACCTTAAGGCTGATTTTAGCAGCTCTGTCAATAACGGGTACAAAGTCCATTTCAAATCTGCCGTCACTTGAGGTGAAGGTCCACGGGTCGGTATATGAGCCGTTTTCGGGGAGGTTGAAGGTGACATCGTCAAGCTTGTGAGCCTTGCCGTCATAGAATAGGATATTCTCTGAGGCTGCTGTTGTGTCACCGAAGCCGTAACCGATATTGAAGCCGAAGGGCTTGCCGCCCACAACAGCGTTACCGCTTCCCCAGTACCATGTGTTGTCATATGTCCATACGCCTCTGCCCCAGTCAAGAGTACCGAAGTCAGTTTCCGGGTTGAAATCATAGCGTACACCGTCAAACTCAGCATAGCCGGAAGCTCTCATACAGTTGATTTTCTGATTGTAGTAGAATGCCTTTTTATCCTCTTTCCAGGGAGTTGCAATAACCATGGTGTCCATAGGAGGCTGAGTGAGAGTAATATCAACCTTGAGGCTCTTGCCGTCTTTGAAGCCTTTATATTCACCAAAAATATGTCTTGTGTTGCCTGTCTTGATGAAATCAAGATTAAGCTTCTTATCGTGATAGCGAACATCTCCTTCGTCTGATGTACGGGGCAACTTCAGCTTACCCATAGGGAAGAAGTTGAGAATAGAACTTGTCTGCTCCCAAGGATTCTTTTCATCAAAAACAAGCAGTGATGCTGACTGCATACCGATATAGCCGTCATCTGAAATTGTGAAAGCAACAGCATGCTTATCAGCCAAAATGAGATAATAGTCCCATTCCTTGATTTTAAATTTAGGTGCTGCAATTGCTTCTCTGTTATAGGTCTGGATAAGACTTTTTGACCAGCCGGGCTCTGCTAAAGTACCGTCGGCATTAAGAAGGTCATGTCTCTGAGTTACTTCATGGTTTCTCGCCATGGTCATTTCCTCCTTCTAAAGAAAATTATACCATTTGATTATACACAAAACACCCTTATAAATAAAGGGTGTTTCGATTATTTTTATGTTATGGACAAAAACAGACCTTAGTTTTTGTGCAAAATTATCATTTTGGAAGATACTCATTTTCAACAGTATCCCTGATTTCCTGGTGGTCGGGAATAAGCACCTGCATACCGCGTGCATAGCCGTAGACAAAATTACCTTTTGCCGGCACATGATAGGTGTTGATTTTCAGGGTGCTGACCTTTGGCAGAAGAGTAGCAATAAGAGAAGCGATTGTAGCATCTGTCATATCGGTCTTTACCATTGAAAGTGCTTTATCTATAAGACTGCTTATGGTTTCGGCATCGGCATTTCTTACCTTCTCAAAAAGGGCAACGAGCACCTTTCTCTGTCTTTCCGTTCTACCGAAATCGTCGTCTGTTTTTCTTGTTCTTGCATAGTTTAGAGCTTTTTTGCCGTTAAGGTGGTTCATACCCTCAACTGAGTTTGTGCTGACATAGGGAGCCTCCTCAGCTGTAAGATAAATGTCAACACCGCCAAGCATATCAACTATCTCAACAAAGCCGTTGAAATCAACCTCAATACCACCGTCAACTCTCACGCCGAAATTATCAAGGAGAGTTTCGTATAAAAGCTTGAAGCCGCCGAAGTGATAAGCTGCATTGAGCTTATTGTTTGAATATCCGCCGGGAATTTTGACATAGAGGTCACGAAGGAAAGAAATGACGCTTACCTCATTGGTTTCCATATTGTATGAGCAGAGCATCATAACATCACTTCTCTGTCTTGTGGTATCTTCAGCCTTCTGATCCTGACCCACAATGAGGATATTCATAAGGGGTTCATGGTTTATAGGCTCAACAGTGGGGAAAAGATATTCTTCAATTTTTGATGCAATATCTCCTTCTGTTGTTTGGGCATGTGTGCTTGAATTGGTTTCAAAGTCCTCTCTTTCGGGGGGAACCGTAACAATACCCTCGTGATCGATTCTGCCGATTGTGCTGAAAATTCTGTTATAGACCTTGACACCAAGAGCGCAGGTGCATACAAGTGAAACAAGAAGCAGAGCCACAATCACCTTTTTAATAATTTTTTTCATAAAAAACCTCTCTAATGTGAATATTTGAGAAATCCGAATAACCTGAAGCTTTCAAGCTTTAATATTATAAGTCCGACAGCCCAAGTGAGCAAGAGCGTCAGAGCGAATACTATTATATTCTCAAAATCAGGAATGTCAAGTAGTGAAAGCAATTTTCCCACAATCATAAACACCGCCATATGAGAGCAATAGCTCAATGTACTGAGCTTGCGAAGTACCCCTGGACAGGAAATTTTCACATTCAGCGACAGCACCCACCTGCAAAGATAATATGCAATAAAGGGCAGCGTCACAAAACAGTCAGTGTCTTTTATTGGTGCCTTGCCAATATCTAAAGCGAGAATTTCGGCAAGCAAAACACCAAAACCGATGAGCGCTTTCATGCAGTAACCGTCACTGTCAGAACTATCCTTTTTTTCTGCGATAATCTTGCCGAGCACAAGAAAAATCATCGCTGCAAAAACGTTACGGCAAGGAAGAAGAAAAACCGTAGTAAAGACATGGTATATTTCTTTTGTTCCTTCACTGAGCATAGAAATAAACAGATAGTTTGAAGAAAGCAGCGCCGGAATGTATAAGACAGCTCCGATAATTATAAGTAAAGTATTGCTGCATTTTTTTGAAAGGAAAAACAGAATAACAAGTCCTGTTATGAGGGCGGTTACATACCATGAAGCCTGAAAAGTCGAGCCGAGAAGAAAATTATGAAGTATGGTAAGAATACCTTTTATAACTCCCCCGCTGAAATAATCCCGTATGTAAAATGTCAGGGGCGACAAAACAATAAACCAGAAAGCATACAGCTGCAAATTATGCTTCACGCTCTTTTTGAGATAAGCGTTCTTACCATAGGAATTGTCAATGCTATTCACCTTTGAAAAGAAGAAATATCCCGACAGCACAAAGAAAACAGGAACTGCAAGGCGCACAAAGGGCAGTATGAAATCTCCGAGAAGCCCCGTGTGTGTGGCAACGACAAAAACCGACATAATGAATTTCAGAATGTCGGCGCCTGTATTTACTTTTGGTGTGATTACATTTGTGTTACTCATAATAATAAAATGAATTGCCTGACGGCATGAATTGACTTTGTTATGAATTGGCTTAAGCCATGAATTGACCTGTGGTCATGAAATAATGCTTACGCTTTACTTTCTCCACACAAAACGGTCAACTATACCCGTATAGCTCTGAATAATCTTGACAACCTTGGTGGATGCATTTTCTTCAACATAATCAGGCACCACAATACCGTAGTCTCCGTTTTCGTTCATTGTCACTGCTGTGTCAACTGCCGAAAGAAGGCTCTTTTCATCTATGCCGGCAAGCACAAAGCAAGCCTTGTCAAGTGCCTCGGGTCTTTCCGTTGAGGTGCGGATACAAACTGCAGGGAAGGGATTTCCTACACTCAGGAAGAAGCTCGATTCCTCCGGCAGAGTACCGCTGTCAGAAACAACTGCAAAGGCGTTCATCTGAAGGCAGTTATAATCGTGGAAGCCTAAAGGCTCGTGCTGAATAACTCTGCTGTCAAGAACGAAGCCGCTGCTTTCAAGACGCTTTTTACTTCTGGGATGACAGGAGTAAAGTATGGGTATATCATACTTTTCAGCCATTTTGTTTATGGCAGTGAAAAGTGAAAGGAAGTTTTTGTCTGTATCGATGTTTTCTTCTCTGTGAGCTGAAAGGAGGATATATCTGCCCTTTTCGAGACCAAGCTTAGCGAGGATATCTGATTTCTTAATTTTATCAAGATTTGCACTGAGCACCTCTGCCATAGGTGAGCCTGTTACATAGGTGCGCTCCTTGGGAAGTCCGCACTCGTGAAGGTAACGTCTTGCATGCTCGGAGTATGCCATGTTCACATCGGAAATGATGTCAACAATTCTTCTGTTTGTCTCCTCGGGCAGACACTCATCCTTGCAGCGGTTGCCTGCTTCCATGTGGAAAATGGGTATATGCAGACGCTTAGCCGCAATTGCGCTAAGACATGAGTTTGTGTCGCCTAAAACAAGCAGTGCATCGGGCTTTATTTCATTCATAAGCTTGTATGAGCAGTTGATAATATTGCCCACTGTTGCACCTAAATCGTCACCCACGGCATTCATATAAACCTCAGGCTCACCCAGTTCAAGGTCGCTGAAGAATATACCGTTGAGGTTGTAGTCATAGTTCTGACCCGTATGTGCAAGTATGCAGTCAAAATACTGTCTGCACTTTTTTATTACAGCAGATAAACGGATAATTTCAGGACGAGTACCTACAATTATAAGCAGTTTGATTTTGCCGTTGTCTTTAAATTTAATATCAGAATAATCGAGTTTCATTTCCATATGTTTTTTCCTTTCGGATGTATTAACCGCTCGCCGCGGGGCGTTACTTTTTGCTGCCGCACAAAAAGTAACCAAAAATGCGTTGATGCTATATTTTTTCAAAGAAGGTATCAGGCTTGTTTTCGTCGAATTTCTCGCTTGCCCACATAAGGGTGACAAGCTTTTCTGTTTCACTCAGGTTAGTTATTGAGTGAGTGTAGCCCGGCAGCATATAAACTGCCTTTATGTCATCACCGCTGACAGTGTAGCTGAGAATTTCATCACTGCCGATTTTTCGCATATCAATTCTCGCTGTGCCGCTGACAACTATGAAAAGCTCCCACTTGCTGTGATGCCAATGCTCCCCTTTTGTCTGCCCGGGCAGTGAAATATTGACACTCATCTGTCCGCACTTTTCACTTTTGATAAGCTCGGTGAATGAGCCGCGGCTGTCTCTTTTAGTCTCAAAACCGTAAACAGTCTTATCTTCGGGAAGATATGAAAGATAGGTGCTGAAAAGCTTGCTCTCAAAGCTACCTTCGGGAATTTCAGGCATAATAATTGATTTTGAAAAAGCACTGAAGGTGTTCAGAAGTCTCACAATTTCTCCCAAAGTAACCTTGTGAGTTACAGGCACTTTGCAAAAACGGCTGTACTTTCTTTCGTGATGCTCCTTCCCCATAAGGCACATAAGCATTTCTTCAAGCAAATCGTCAATATACAAAAGCTCAAGCTCAATGTTTTCGTCACTTACGGTAACAGGCAGGTCATTTGCCTTGTTGTGGCAGAAGGTTGCAACGGCGGAATTATAATTTGGTCTTGCCCACTTGCCGAAAATATTGGGAAAACGGTAAATCATAACCTTAGCCGATGTGTCTTCGCTGTATTTTATCAGCAAATCCTCAGCAGCCTTTTTGCTCTCGCCGTAGGGGCTATCAGCAAATCTTCCTTCAAGAGAAGCCTGAATTGAGCTTGAAAGGACTATAGGGCAATTATTGTCTAAGCCTTTCAATATTTCAAGTACCCTGCCGAGAAAGCTGCAGTTACCCTGCATAAACTCATCGGTGTTTTTTGGACGGTTAACACCTGCAAAATTGAAGATGAAATCCGCTTTTCCGCAGTATGCAACTAAGTCGCTTTCCGATGAATTCATATCGTAGGTGTAGATGGTATCTATCACAATTTCAGGGTATCTTCTGTCTTTATTCTCTTTTATGTTATTCAGGGCGCAAACTAAATTTTTGCCTACGAAGCCTTCAGCGCCCAGCACAAGAATATTCATTATTTATTCTCCCAATTTTCAAGTTCCTGTCTGATATAATCAAGGCTGAGAAGCTTCTCTTTAACCTGCTCAACATCAAGGATTGTGGTATTGTTTGAGTTAAATTCGCTCAGCACATTGCGCTCTGTATCGCCGTCTGAGAAATATTTATCGTAGTTGAGGTCTCTCTTGTCTGAAGGCACGCGGTAGAAATTGCCCATATCGGCAGCCTTTGCACATTCCTCATTTGTCAGGAGAGTTTCATACATTTTTTCACCGTGACGTATGCCGATAATTTTAATATCCTGCTCACTGTGGAAGAGTTCCTTTACAGCCTGCGCGAGAGTTTCAATGGTACAAGCGGGAGCCTTCTGCACTAAAATATCACCTGAAACGCCGTTTTCAAAGGCGAAAAGCACAAGGTCAACTGCTTCTTCAAGAGCCATAATAAAACGTGTCATTTTAGGCTCTGTGATTGTAATAGACTTGCCTGACTTAATCTGGTCAATCCAAAGAGGGATAACCGAGCCGCGTGAACACATAACGTTGCCGTAACGGGTGCAGCAGATTTTGGTTTTCTCGGGTGACACGGTGCGTGACTTGGCAACAATAACCTTTTCCATCATAGCCTTTGATGTACCCATTGCGTTGACGGGATATGCTGCCTTATCTGTTGACAGACCGATTATTACCTTTACCCCTGCTTCAATTGCGGCGGTTAGTACATTATCTGTGCCGATAACATTGGTGCGCACTGCTTCCATAGGGAAGAATTCACACGAAGGCACCTGCTTTAATGCGGCGGCGTGGAAAATATAGTCTACTCCGTGCATTGCCCCGCGTACAGAATCAAGGCTTCTGACATCGCCGATATAAAACTTTATCTTGTGAGCAAATTCAGGATATGCCGCCTGATATTCGTGGCGCATATCGTCCTGTTTTTTTTCGTCACGGGAGAAAATGCGGATTTCACCTATGTCGGTGGTGAGAAATCTCTTGAGCACAGCGTTGCCGAAGGAGCCTGTGCCGCCTGTGATAAGTAAGGTTTTGCCTGTAAATGTGTTCATGTTAACGCACCCCATTCATATATTCAGTGTAGGGTTTTTCCATGTCAAAAACGTCGGTATAATGGTGGCCTTTTCTGTCTTTTTCGGGCGGCAGCTGCATATAGTCGCCGTAAACATAGGTGAGCCAATCGTGGTACTCTGCCGAGGCTTGCACCTTGATTCCCTCAAAAGTCATTTCAGTGGTTTCTGCCAGCCACTCACGGGGAATTATCTCCTTTTCGAGCCATGCACCTGAGTTGTTGACAACACGACTGCTTTCAGGCACCGAGGAAAAGAGCTTTTCTCTTTTTTCAATTGCTTTTCTGAGGGAAGGGTAAAGCATGCAGGAAATCACTGTTGCGATTTTTGATTTAAGGCTCATATGAGGCATATAAAAGACCTTGTTTATGCGCCATGTCAGGAGTTTTTTCTTTAGTTCAAACAGCTTCGCCTTAAAGCCATCGGGGTAATAGTCTATGGGAAAAATATCAATATATGCTCCGTGATTTATTTTAAGGTTTCGCGCACTTGTTTCTATAAAGGTTGTGCGACTGTCTCTTATCTTTGCAAAATTGTTGGGGTACTCAGGGTCTGTGTCTTTGGTCTGCAAAAAATAATATGAGGGCAGCTCCTTCTGAGCAACTGCAATAAAACGCTCATATTCCTTTCGCGGAAGACTTACATCCACATCGTCATCCCAAGGGATAAAGCCCCTGTGTCTGACAGCACCTAAAAGAGTGCCGCCCTGCAGGGAATATTTTATATTATGCTTGTCACACACTGCAACAAAGGCTGCAAGCATATCTCTTTCACAATCTTTCAGCTGCTGAAGCTGCACACTTGTAAGTTCCATTTTATCCCCCGACGAATTGAATTATGAATTATGAATTATGAATTATGAATTATAAAAACACTGAGTTTATTCAATTCACCAATACATAAACTAATCCACTTTGTATTCTATCACATATTAAAATAAAATTCCACACTTTATTGAAAATTTCTCACGCTATCTTCCTCTGCGGGTATGCACTCCCCTTTTTTTATCTCACCGTAACGCAATTCC
>JAZTYQ010000019.1:0-11279 GCA_045637065.1 Acutalibacteraceae bacterium | reverse complement strand
AGAACTACATAGGGCTTATCAGCGTTTTCAATTTTAATAACCGATGTTTGACAGATCGGCTGAGGCAGGTTTTCGTCAAGACGGAAGTCCTCCCATGTTTCACCGCCGTTTTTGCTATAGGCTACGGCAACGAGGCGCTTGGGGGCATGGTTGCGCATGAAATACTTAAGGGTGCCGTCAGTCTGCTCAATAACCTGAGATTCCGTAAGCATATCCTGTTCAATGATAAGATGGCTGTTTGCCTTGAAACCTCTGATTTTACGGGTGTTGTTGGGCGTTTCGCCAAGATGCCATGTGGTACCGCCGTCATCACTGTAAATGATGCAGCAGGAAAGGCCGAGAGGAAATTTTCTCACGCCGTAGTAGATGGGTACAACTATTCTGCCGGCATATTTTCCGTGGCGCAGGACTATGCCGCAACCGGGGCCGGGTCCGATGAAGCTCATATAGCTTTTCTTTATCTGTGAGTTGAGCGAAACGGGCTTTGACCAGGTTTTGCCCTCGTCATCACTGTAGCACATCATAAGGAAAGAGGTGTGAGCCTCTTTGAATTTTCCGGTGGTGTAGATGTTGCCGTAGCTTGTTCCGTCTTTTGTGACTTCTCCGTCGGCACTTATGGTATAGGCGGTTTTTTTGCCGCTTTTTGTGTAAAGCGCACCGTCTTTGATTATGTACTTTCTGAATTTTGTGCCGACAATTTTGTTGCCTTGTTTATCTTCACCTACGATGCTGTTGCAGTTGAGAATGCCTACTCCTGCGGGTGTGTGGCAGTAGTGCATAAATATTCTGCCTGAATTGTGATCGTAGGTGAGTATGGGGTCAATGGCTGCAGAGGAAAGCTCCTTTGGGGTGCCGTGTTCCTGTACTGCAGTGATGTAATCACTCCAGGTTTCGCCTGAATCATAGCTTATGCGTACAACCTTGTCGATTCTGTTAGGATTGTCACTGCCGGTGAAAAATCTTGCATCTGTGCAGGCAACGGCAACTCCGTTGTTTGTTGTTATTATCGAAGGGATTCTGTAATAGTCTGAGGGTCCGCCCGTACCGGGGCCAAAAAGTGTTGTGAACTCCATGTTTTTATCTCCGTTCAATTTTCTTTATTATATTATAGATGAAGTGGAAGAAAAAAACAAGAGCAAGTATTTACAATTTCATTTTAATGTGTTACAATCTTTGCGACTATTTATAGAAAAGGAGAACCCTTATGGATTTCATCAAAGAAAAACAGTGGATTACCTCTGAACTTGAAAGCGTTACGGATTTCTGGCTCAAGTACGGTATGGATGAAGTCAACGGCGGTGTTTACACCTGCATTGACAAAGACGGAAAGGTTTTTTCTACTGACAAAAGTGTATGGATGCAGGGTCGCTGCGGTTGGATTTTTGCATATCTCTGCCACGTTTACGGTGTAAAGCAGGAATGGCTTGAGGCAAGCAAAAGCTGTCTTGATTTCCTTGAAAATCATTGCATCAACAAAGAAGCTGAGGGTAGACTTTACTTCACTGTAACTGCTGACGGTAAGCCTCTTCGTCAGCGCAGATATTGCTATTCGGAGGCTTTTTACTGTATTGCAAATGCTGAGTACTACGGTATTACAGGAGAGAGAGAGCATCTCGAAAGAGCCCGCAGAGCTTATGAAATGTATTGGAATCTCAATCACGGAATGAAAGACCCCACAGGTCTCGGAGCTAAAACAGTACCCGAAACAAGAAGCGGCAGAGCCTTGGGTATTCCTATGATTCTTCTTAATGTTACATCAGTGCTTCTTCGTGTTGACCCTGAGCAGGCTGAGCTTTATAACAAAAGAGCAGACGAATGCGTAAGCGATATTTTCAAATACCACGTAAAGCCTGAGCTTGGCTGCACACTTGAAAGTGTTGCTACCGACGGCAGTGCGAGACTTGACATAACCGAGGGTAGAGTTGTTAACCCCGGTCATGATATAGAATGCAGCTGGTTCCTTATGGAAAGGGCAAATGCTACAGGTGACAAGGAGCTTCACAAAAAGGCTGTTGAAATTTTTGATATGGCATTTGATAAAGGCTGGGACAAGGAGTACGGCGGCATTCTCTACTTCTTTGACTGCCTTGGCAATCCTCCCGAAGCATATGAGCATGATATGAAGCTCTGGTGGCCTCACAACGAAGCACTTATTGCTTCACTTATGATTTATAAAGACACAGGCGATGAAAAATATCTTGACATTTTCCGCACTCTGCTCGATTACAGTGCAAAACATTTTGCTTCAGCTCCCTGCGGTGAGTGGTACGGATATTTAAGACGTGACGGCAATCCTACACTGCCTGCTTGCATCGGCTCAACCTTTAAGGGTCCCTTCCACGTGCCCAGATGCCTTATTATGCTCGACACAATGATAAAAGAAATGGAAAAGAGAGGTTAATGAAAATGAATAATAAGTACAAGGGAATTTTCCCTGCATTTTATGCCTGCTATGATGACGAAGGTAATGTATCAGCTGAAAGAACAAAGGCTCTTGTAGAATTCCTTATTGAAAAAGGTGTGGCAGGTCTTTATGTAGGCGGTTCATCGGGTGAATGTATTTATCTGAGCAAAGAGGAAAGAAAAGCAACTCTTGAAGCAGTTATGGAGGTTGCTAAGGGAAGAATCGCAATTATTGCTCACGTTGCCTGCAACAACACAAAAGACAGCTGTGAGCTTGCCGCTCATGCTCAGCAGGTAGGTGCAGACGCTATTGCTGCCATTCCTCCAATTTACTTCCGTCTGCCTGAAAAGGCTATTGCAAAATATTGGAACGATATTTCAGCTGCAGCCCCCGATACAGATTTTGTTATTTATAATATTCCTCAGCTTGCAGGTGTGGCACTCACTCTGCCTCTGCTTGACGAAATGCTCAAGAATCCCCGCGTTATCGGCGTGAAGAATTCCTCAATGCCTGTTCAGGATATTCAGATGTTCAAGAGACAAGCTGAAATGAACGGCAAAGACCTTATCGTGTTCAATGGTCCCGATGAACAGTTTATCAGCGGCCGAATCATCGGTGCAGATGCAGGCATCGGCGGTACCTATGGCGTAACACCTGAGCTTTATGTAAGAATGAATGAGGCTCTTGCTGAAGGTAACCATGAAAGAGCTCTTCTTCTTCAAAATGCGGCAAATGAAATTACATACACAATGTGCAGTGCCAAGGGTAATATGTATGCTGTTGCCAAGGCTGCTATCGAAAAGAGAACAGGTATGAAGCTTGGCGGTGTAAGAGCGCCTCTTCTCAACCTTGAAGAAGGTGACGAGGCTGTAGTTGAAAAGACTGCAGAGCTTGTAAATAAGGCTCTTGCTCTGTGATATGAATAAGATAATTATAAAAAAAGACAGCAAAGTTCTTTTTATCGGTGACAGTATCACTGATGTGAAATTCAATTCAAAAAAGAGATTTGCTTTCAAGGTAAAAGATATTTATGCTGTTCAGCTGAAAAAGATTTTCAGAAATTACAGCAGGGACATAAAGGTTGAAATAAAGGGTATAGCCAGCAACCGTACATATCATGTATATGACAGACTGACAAAGGATTGCATTAACCTTAAGCCTGATGTAATCATTATGCTCATCGGTGTCAACGATGCCTGGGAAAATTACGGGCCTGAAAATTATCCCCCACTTTTAAGACCTATGGAGCCTCATATGAGAGAGGTTTACAGAAGAATCAGAACAGAGCTGCCTGATGCACAGATTCTTTATCTTATGCCCTTTTTGATTGATTCTGTAGAAGAAAAGCTTCCTTTTCATAAGATGCTCGATGAATATCGTGAAAAACTCAAAGCAATAGCTCTTGAAAATGGCGCTACGGTTGTAGATTTGCAACAGGCTTTTTATGAGGCGCAGAAAGCAACAGAGCCGAGTGTCCTTGCCCGTGACGGCATTCATCCCACAACTCTCGGTCATAAGGTTATGGCAGATGCAGTTTTAAAAGTTATTGAATTTTGCTGATAATATGAAATAACACGGCAGTCCTGATGGACTGCCGTGTTGCTGTTTGGGTTGTTTTATTTTATTTGAGAATCTTATCCAGGAAGCCTTTTGCTCCGAAAATTTTATAGGTGATATCGTTTGCACCCTTGAGTGCGCCGTTAAGTATCTTGTCGAATGCCTCAGGCTCTGCTTCGGCTTCATATACGCCGATTTCAACGAGCATTGCTTCAACATCAGCGAGGATAGCATTATCAGCCTCATAATCGTTGACAGTACGCTTTGTCATGGCATCTGCCTTGTCAAGAATTGCCTGCTGGTCTGCAGTGAGGACATAGCCCGTCTGCTTGCAGTATCTTTCAAGCTCGGGGAGATAGCTTCTTGTAAGGTCTTTAAGATTTCTTGCGCCGTTAAACTGGGGGAAGTAGTAGCCGTCTTCATTGAGACTATCACAGTCAGCAATTGTCTTGATGTTGCCTGTTGCAAGCTCGAGAGCAAGTGCAAGAGCGGTGTTGTTATATTCAAGCTCATGCTTCTGCTGATAGAAGAACCAGGAAGCATCCTTGCGATATGTTGTTGAAATATCAATTGAGCCGTCAGGTGAAAGAATTCTGCCTTCGGTGTCGGTGAACTTGCTGCCTGCTGCTACATATGATGTGCCGGGAGCAGTTGAATCAATGTTGATAATTTCGTCTGAGTTTGTCAGGGGAGCGCCCTTCATAAAGCCGAACATGCTGTAGTCGGGAGTGATAGCACCGAAGGGAAGTCCGTAGCCTGAAATGAATGAGAAGGTTACGCCTTCTTTTTCAAGGCTTGACATTGTTGTGCCGAGGTTTCTCTTTGCAAGCTGGAACTTATCAGCCTCTGCCTTTACAACAGGTGAAGAGATAAGATTTTCGATTTCGCCGTATCTTTCGGCAGGAACAAGGTTGCAAAGCGAGGGAGTAGCACAGAACATTTCTGTTGCAATAGCTCTGAGTGCCATATCAATAAAGTCTCTTAAAACCTGCTTGGGGAAAAGTCTCAGGGCGATGTTTACAAGATAGCCCCAGGGTTCACCGATAAGGTCAGCTATAAGACCGTTGTAGAAGAGGTCTGCTGAGTTGTCACAGTACTGCTGAGTGAGAAGGTCACATACAACATCACTGCCGTCCCATGCGCCGACAATGCTGACAACGCGTCTGATGTGGTTTTCAGCTCTTGTGGGATATGCATCCATATATGCGGTAACAACTGATGCGCCCATGCTCATAGGTACGAGAACAACATCCTTGGCGCCGACTTTGTTTTCCTTGAGGATAGTTTCAATGAAATTGTGAAGTCCCTCGATATTCTTTGATGTGTATGAGAATGCGTTGTAGTTGAAGACATAGAGATAATCTTCAAAGTTTGCACCGAACTTAGCCTTGGCAATATCCTTGCAGGGGATTGATGAATAGAAACGGTCTCTGGCTTCGCTTCCGGGGAATTCGGAAACGGGCATTGTGTATCTGGGAGTGACAACTCTGGGATTACCGTTGCCGCTTTCATCAACAAGGTTAAATTTGAAAAGGTCTCTTATGAGAGATTTCACGTCTGCTTCATTCATAATGTTTCTTCTGATAACAGATGAGAAGAGAAGACCGAGAACAAGCTTGACAATAGTTTTAATTGTGTTGCTGTCGCTGAAAGCCTCATCAAAGCTGTTGAAAAGGTTCCATCTTGTGCTGTATTTGCCTTCTGCAATGAGGGGAGCATAGTTGTCATAATCCTGCAGAGTGCCTTTTTCAAAAGCACCTTCGGCAGTATAGCTCTCATCAAAGAGATAGGAGTAGCTCTGACCGATACCTGTTACAAAAACAACAAGGCTGTTTTCGCCTTCTGCGAAAACACTTTCCATTGAGTTTGTGGTGTTGATTGCGGGCTGTGTGTCTGTCACTGCTGCTGATGCCGGTACCAGTGCAAAGGGTAAAACCATAAGCACTGAAAGGAGTAATGCGATTAGTTTTTTCATTGTGAATTCCTCCGTCATATTTATTCCATTATATAGT
Source organism: Acutalibacteraceae bacterium (assembly GCA_045637065.1). Taxonomy (GTDB): domain Bacteria; phylum Bacillota; class Clostridia; order Oscillospirales; family Acutalibacteraceae; genus UBA6857. Next base: position 5,306 of record JAZTYQ010000019.1, on the reverse strand, counting down.
AACACTTATTACATAGCATTTCAACATTTTTTTTATTTTTGACTTTTTTGACAAAAGAAAAGGATGCTTTTATTGCATAATGCCGAGAGGTTTTATATTTCTACTTGAAAAATAAGTGTGTAGATGCTATAATATTCCACGGATTTTATTTTAAAAGGAGAATTGTTATGGGTTTAAAGCTTTTTTTTATGAAATATGCAAAGCAGATTCAGGCTATGTCACCGAAATATGATGTTATTTACGAAGTGAAAAATGACGACCCCATAGTTTTTGAAGACGGTGAAAAAGTGAAGCTTTCAATGGCTATTATTGCCGACACACATCTGCCAAACAGAGAAAGTGCAGAGCTTAATCTTAAAAATACCTTTATTGACATTGAAAACTCAAAGGAAAAGTTTGACGCTTTTCTTATTGCAGGCGATATTGCCGATTACGGCACTAACAATGAGTATGAAAGATTTTTCAGAGTTCTCGACAGTCAGAAGGTTATTCCCAATATGTTTGTGACCATGGGCAACCACGATGCTCGCCTTTTCTTCAGAAAAAACTCGAAGATAATGATCAAAAAGACGGCAGAGTATCTGAAGGATAAAACAGGAAAAATCTATTACTCCTATGATATCAACGGCTACACCTTTATTGTGCTTTGCACCGAAAAGCGTATTCTCGAAAAGGCTTTCATTTCAAAGGAGCAGATAGCTTTTCTTGACAGAGAGCTTGCAAGGGGTACCAAAGACGGCAAGCCCGTATTTGTAATGTGCCATCAGCCCTTTGCTTTCACACACGGTCTGCCTGAGGTGTGGAAAACCGGAGATATGGGTGAGCAGAATGATGAAGTGCGCGCCGTTATGGAAAAATACACCAATGTTTTCTTTATCAACGGTCATCTTCACGGAGGTGTCTATGAAAAGGTTGCCGAAACCCTCAACGAAGAAAAAGGCGTTCACTCAATAAGCATCCCCGGCTACAGAAAGCCTAACAACTTCGGTATTCAGGACTGCGGTACAGGCTATTACTGTGAGGTCTATGAAGACAGAGTTATATTCAAGGCGAGAAAGTTCATTTCAGGTGAGTATATCAAGGGTGATTATACAAGACTTGAATATAAGCTGAAATAAAAATAAAGAGGACTGCCACAACAGTCCTCTTTATTAAATATGTTTGGTTTTTACCATTTATAGGAGCTCTCGAGTACGGTCTCACCGTAGTTGTTTATGCTGATAAGGTCAATGCCGTTTCCGCTCAGGCTCATTTTTGTAGCAATATAATCTTTGCCTGTTTTGCCACCGTCAAGATAACCTGCTATATGTGGGTATCTTGAGAAAATCTCTGCTTCTCTTTCACTTCCGTTGCCTAAAATGCGGCATTGATGCTGATGGCCTGAAATCATAAGGCGGGTGCCGATTCTGTCAAGCTCCTGCCAGCCTTTGTCTGAAAGCTCAGGCTCAACATCGCTTATGTGCCAGGAATGGCAAAGAGTGATAACCTTGTCGTTTTCGGTTTCAACACCGCTGAGCCACTCAATCATATCAGCTCTGTAGGTGTTGTAGTCTGTTGTGCCGCCGTATTCGGGGTGAGCATCGTCTTTATCTTCACCGCTGTCAAGAACAATGAATGAATAGGGGCCGATATCTGATGTATAGTAAAATTCATCAAGACCAAGCGCAGCGTTCAGCTCGCTTGCATAGTCGCCGCGGGTTTCGTGGTTGCCTCTGACATAAAGTATGGGCTTTGTGCCTTTTGTCACTTCGCCGCCGAACTGCACGATGTTTCTGACTACCTGTTCCTCGTGGTCAACACCGGGAGTGGCATCGCCTAAAAGAACAACGCTGTCATATTCACCGAGATAATCAATGGCGCTGTAGGCTGTATCCAGCATTGTGTGCCAGTCGGAAATAACAAGCCACTGCTGATTTTCGCTGTCGTTTACCTTAAGGGTGTACTCTTCGGAAACTACTTCTTTTCCCGTGCGGCTGCCGTAACTGTAGGATTCTATAACGCGTACGGAGCCGACCTTATATGTGTTGTTTTTCAGATGCTCATAGGGTACGCTCACAGAGTGAATCATACTGTCGGTACGCTTTTTGCCGCCGACGGAATCGTAAATCTTATAGTCTTTGCCCTCATAAGTGTATTCCACATAGCCGGTGCCTTCGTCGTTGGTTGAGAAAACAACGCTGTAGCCTTCACCGCTGTCGATAACCATAGGCTGAGATGTGATTTTGTAGGGGGTGACGGGTACGAGATATGTAAGGCCTATAAGCAGGGTGACGGTAACCGCCACAGCCGAAGCAACTCTCTTGGCCTTGCAGGGGAGCTTGAACCAGAATATAGCCATAAAGGGTGCTGTGACAAGGAAGAAGGCAGGAATGAGAGATTCCCCTAGGTAGAGAAGGTAGGCGTGTCTCATTTCGTCAAACATCACTATAATGGCATTCACAAGTGCATAAATGAAGGTTGCGATGCCTATAAAGCCTCCGATGCCGAGAAGGACTTTAAACAGTTTCTTTTCTGAGATTTTCTTTGAATAAAGGCTCACAGCTGAAAGGGCAGTGAGGGCGAGAGCGTTGACAACCATCACCCATAAAAGTATAAAGGTGAAATGCTCAATGCCAAGTGTTATATTGACGAAAACCCAGGATTCTCTGCCGGCGTAATAAAGTATTGTCGAAAGCACCTGAAAGGCGAGCAAAGTGCAGGGGAGTGCCTTTGTTTTAAACTGATTCTTTTTTTCTTTCATAAAAAATCTCCTTTTTTTGTCTTTTTTTCAGTATATAAAATATAAACTGTATTGTCAATGCTATAATCATATGGTAAAATATAAAAAAAGAAAGGAACAAAAAAATGAAAACGGAAAAAATTCTCTCTAAACCCATTTGTATAACATTTCTCTTTTTAGCATTTGCCTACGGACTTGCTCTTCCCTTCTTCTGGGGCAACAATCCTGCATCTGAGCTTGGCACACTGTCTCTTCTGTGCGAAGACAGAAAGGGCTGGTTCTGGCTCTGGGGCATACTCACCTCGGGCAGCCTTATAATGAGTACACAGTATATGTATAAAAGCTATAAGATAAAGAATAAATGGCTTGACGGCATGTGCGTCCTCGGCTTTGTAAGCATGTGCTTAATAGCCCTTACTCTCGGACACAGCATAGAGGACTGGAATCCCAAGAGAATTGCACACTGGGTTGCAACGGGTGCGTTTATAGTTTTCACAATGGCACCTATTGCTATTTTCTTCATCGTTTACCGCAAGAGATTTGAATATTTTAACATATTTACTGTGTGTACTTTTATAATCCTCGGCACATTTATAGTTATTTTTGCCTTTGTGGGCAAGAGTGCTTTGATGGAAATGATACCCATTGCACTTATGGAAGTATTTATGTTTATAGTGAATTTCACTCCCTTGGTGAAGAAGAAGGAAAAAGAACTGATAAAAGCATAACAAAAATCCCTCTGCTCAAAAAGCAGAGGGATAAGTTTTTAGTCCATAGCAAGAATTTCCTTGATAGGTCCTGCAAAATCATCGGAGATGTTTGCGGGGATATCCTTTTCGCCTTTGATGAAGGAGCCGAAGACCATAGCCTTATAGTCAGTTGACATCTGATATTTGGAAATAACATTTGTCAGAGCAACCTTCTTGTTTTCGTTCTGAAGGTAGGTGCAGTTTTCCATTTCAATTTCCACTGTGCTGTCAGGCTTTGCAGTAACGGTAACCTCAAGGGTTTTGCCACACTTTTTAACTGCAGCTGCAGTCTTCTTGCCGTCAACGGTAACAGTAACGTCTGCAGATATAATATCATTGAATTTGAGAACATAGTTTCTCTTTGAGGGTACCACGTCTGAGGTGCCTTCCTTTTTGTTTATGCTGAAAAGAACCTTGTTGCCGTACTGCTTGACAGTGAAGTCTGTCTTCAGGTATTCACCCTGCTGATATGAGAGAGTTTCTCCGTCATCTTCATAAAGAGTGAAGGTGTTGTTGCCTCTGTAAACGAGAACCTCGAGAGTTACCGGGTTGGAGCAATCGTTTGTTCTGTCGTTTTCACTCATGGGAATGATAGCACCCTCTTTAGCAAGCACGGGAATCTTATCCACATCGCGGTACATCTTGACGAACTTGTTACCGGAGTAAATTCTGCCTGTGAAAATATCGGTGTATCTTCCTTTGGGAAGCCATACGTTTACGCCTGCAAGATTTGTGTCAAGGCTTGTGTGCTCGGTGATGGGAGCAACAATAAGCTCAGTGCCGAAGAAGAATTCATTTTTGCAACCGTATGCATTTTCATCCTCGGGGTAAGCATAGTACATAGGCTCGCAGATAGCTCTGCAGTCCACATGTGTGCGATAGTTCATTGTGTAGATATAGGGCAGGAGCTTATGTCTTAAACGAAGGGCATCTGTTGCAATCTTTTCAATGGGTGAGCTGTAATTCCAGGGCTCCTTGCCTGCGAATTCATTGTTTGTTGAGTGAAGACGCATAACAGGGCTGTAAATGCCGAGCTGTACCCAGCGCACATAAAGCTCATCGTCCTTCTTGCCCATACAGTGACCGCCTATATCGTGGCTCCACCAGGGGTACGCAACATTGGAAGCAGTTGCAGTGAAGCCCGGCTGGAAATCGAGGCTTTTCCAGGTCTGGGTTGTGTCACCGCTGAAGCCGAGAGGATAACGCTGTGAGCCTGCACCGCAGAAGCGCGAGAGGATAAGGGGTCTGTGGTTATCCTTTGCATTGTCAAGGAAGTGGTAGTGGTTGAGCGCCCATAAGGGGTCAAGTCCGGGTACGTTTGTATGAGTGCCCTGCTGCCAGTCAATCCACCAGAAGTCAACGCCTTTTTTCTCAAAGGGATGATGAAGGATATCGAAGTAGTTTTCGGTGAATTTCTTGTCTGTGATGTCGAATTTTACAGCCTCTTTTTTCTTCGGGTCCATACCCATAGCTTTGCACATATCCTCATATTGGTCTTCAAACCAACGCACACCCATTGAGGGATGAATATTGAAAGTTACGTGGTAGTTATCGTCCTTGAGCTTTTTAAGGAATGCGTCGGGGTCAGGGAAGAGGTCTGTGTTGAAGCTGTAACCTGTCCAACCTGTTGACCACACGTCATAGACATATTCCATAAAGTTTTTGTGCATTGAGGGTTTGTGGCTGTCTTTACCGAATTTTGACTTGATGTCAACCCAGTGCCAGTCCATATCAACCGTTGCAACAGTTATGGGAATTTCGGCATCCTTGAATTTATCCATAAGGGTGAGATATTCTTCCTGAGTGTAAGCCTTATATCTGCTCCACCAGTTTGAAAG
>JAZTYQ010000018.1:0-29368 GCA_045637065.1 Acutalibacteraceae bacterium | reverse complement strand
TATAATCAATGTGGAACGATCCGTCGCATCTTAATTTCCTCCATCAACACCGCAAAGGAAAATATGAAATAATGCTTTGCAATTATAGCTGTTTGTAATTAAGATGTTTTTGTGATATAACTATTCAGATATGTAAGAATTTATAGGGTGTATATGATGAAGTTTAATGATTATTGGAAAATACCTGAAAATGCTAAAGATTATTTTTCACCTAAACAAGAAAAGCATTTGAAAGAAAAATACGGTAAATTATACACATTGCATAAAATCTTTTCCGTTGTTATTCTTCTGATTCCTTTTATTGTTTTTATGAGCATTTCTCCAAGCAATGCATTTGAGCCTACTACACAAATCGGGAATTTATGTGGTGCCCTTGGTGGCTTTTTTTGCTTTTTAGGTTCAATTTTAATTGGAGTGGGTCTTGTAAATATTTTTATGAGTCTCGTAAAACAATATTTAGGCCATTGGGTAACGATAATTGCAATTTCTGGCGGAGCTATATTAGGTGGTTTTGGTTTGTTTATATTTTCGTTTGTTAAATAAATTCTCATTTACACACATCATTAACCGAGGTAATTGATATGATAGAAATAAACATATGGATGAATGACTTTTTAAAAGCTTTGCAAGATACTTTCTCAGAGCGCATATACTTCGTCGGTCTGCAGGGAAGCTACGGCAGAGGTGAAGCCACAGAAAGCAGTGATATAGATGTTGTGGTTATTCTCGATGAATTGAATGCTGCCGACATTAAGACCTATAATGATATGCTTTGCACGTTGCCTCACAGAGAGCTTGTCTGCGGTTTTGTTTCCGGCAAAGATGAAATTCTTAATTGGGAGCCCTCTGACCTTTTTCAGTTTTATTATGACACCAAACCCTTAAAAGGCAGCCTTGATGAATTGCTGCCTATGATTAGCAATGATGCTATGGATAAGGCTATAAAAACAGGTGTCTGCAATATTTATCACGGCTGTGTGCATAATATGCTCCATGAAAAAAGTGATGATATCCTGAAAGGACTATATAAGTCCGCAAGCTTTGTTGTTCAGGCTATCTCTTATAAGCAAAGGGGAGTATATATAAGCAGTCTTAATGACTTGCTCACAACTGTTTCCGAAGCTGACAGAGCTGTTGTGGATACTTTTTCAAAGCTCAAAAAAGGCGGCGATATCAATTTCGATGAAATGTCCGCAACTTTATTTGATTGGGCGAAAAATATTATAACTGAATAATCGCAACAATAAAAGGCGGCTCTTAATGAGCCGCCATAATTTTTATATTGCCCTCGTCGGGCAGGCGTTACTTTTTGCCGGCGCGGAAAAAGAATCAAAAACGCGCTGATGTTGCGGACTGGGCTTTATTTTTTTATCTGACTTGCCCGCAATTCATAATTCATAATTCCTAATTCCTAATTTTCCAGGTCTGTGCTGAGTTCGTAAAGTCTTTTATAAACTCCGCCCTGAGCCATAAGCTCCTCGTGAGTGCCTTGCTGCTCAATGCCCTTATCCGTCAGCACAATAATTCTATCAGCATTACGGATAGTAGAAAGTCTGTGAGCGATAGTAAAGGTTGTTCTGCCTTTTGTCAGCTCACTGAGGGATTTCTTGATAAACTGCTCACTTTCATTGTCAAGTGCCGAAGTAGCTTCGTCGAGAACGATAATCGGGGGATTCTTAACGAATACACGTGCTATGCTTATTCTCTGCTTCTGACCGCCCGAAAGCATAACGCCTCTTTCTCCTATATAGGTATCATAGCCCTGAGGCAGTGTCATAATGAAATCGTGAGCGCCTGCTCTTTTGGCGGCCTCAATTGCCTGCTCCTTTGTGGCACCCTGAGCGCCGTACAGAATATTTTCAAGCACACTGCCCGAAAAGAGATAAACATCCTGCTGCACCACGCCTATAGCCTGTCTGAGTGATGAAAGATTAAGCTCGTTTATATCCTTGCCGTCAAGGGTTATTGTGCCTTCCTTAAGCTCATAAAAGCGTGAGATGAGGCTGCACATTGTTGTTTTGCCGCCGCCTGAGGGGCCTACAATTGCTATGTTTTCGCCCTGCTTTATGTCGAGGCTCAGGTTGGCAAGCACGTCACCCTTTTCTTCTTCATAGCTGAAGGTGACATTTTTAAAGCTGATGTCGCCGCGTACCTTTTGGAGTTCTTCACCTGAGGTGTAGCCTTGCTCTGAGGGTACTTCCATAACCTCTGCAAAGCGCTCAATGCCTGTCATACCCTTTTCAAACTGCTCCGTAAATTCAACAATTCTCTTAATTGCCGCTATGAGCATGCCGATATAAAGCAGATAAGCCGTCATATCTGCTGCGGTGATTTTGCCTGTCATAAGGAAATATCCGCCAAGGAGAATCATTACAACATACATAAGACCGTCAAACATTCTCACAACGCCGTTGAGCCTTGCCATATACTTATATGATGCCTTCTGCACCTCGGCAAACTCTGTGCTGCGGGCGTTGAACTTATCCTTTTCCGTTTGCTCATTGGAGAAGGATTTCACAACTCTGATGCCAAGCAGTGAGGTTTCAGTCTGGGCGTTGACTTCGCCTGCAATAACACGTCTCTCTTTGAAAATTGTGCGCATCTGCCGTCTGAAATAAAGGGTGCCGTAGAAAATCAGAGGTATTGCCACAAAGGTTGAAACTGTCAGCAGGGGGTTGATGGTTGCAAGAATAACGAAAGAAGCCACAATCTTGATGCCTGCAATGAAAAACTCCTCGGGGCAGTGGTGAGCAAACTCAACCACATCAAAAAGGTCGGTGGTTATTCTCGACATAAGCTGACCGACCTTAGTCTTATCGAAATAGCTGAAGGGTACCGTCAGCAGGTGCGCAAACATATCCTCACGCATATCCTTTTCGATTTTTACGCCCATGCCGTGGCCGATATAAATCATATAGTACCCTGCCGCCATATCAATGATTTTCAGTACCACATAAACTGCGGCAAGAGAAGCAATCAGCTCAAAGGTGAGCTTGCTGATATCTGTGGTTGCTATGCTCGTGATTTCCCTGACTATCATAGGCAACACGATTTCGCAGCCGGTTGTCAGGGCTGCACAGAAAAGGTCAAGAGCAAGGACTGCTTTATGCTTTCTGAAATAGGGGAGAAAATGCTTTTTGAGCATACCTTTTTTAGTGTTTTGTTTCATAGTGTTCACCTGATTCTTAGTTCTGTGAGGCTACCTGAGAGTGATATTTTTCACGAAGAACCTCAAGGGTTTCCTGTCTGTCAGAAAATTTTTCTACCTCATTCATAATGATTTTTGCGCCGATGAGAGCTTGCTTGTCATAATCGTCTTTGTTTCTGATGATTTTTTCAGCCTGCTCAATATCGCTCATTGTGTCCGCAAGAGCCTCCTGTGAAAGCTCGCCGTTAAGCGCATCGTCAAAGAGGGCACGTACCTTGAGGGCTTTGATCATACTGCTTCGTTTATTTTCGTCAAGGTCATAGAAAAGATAGGGAATAATTGAAAGAAGGGTGCCGATAATGCTGCAGAGGATAATTGTTTTGACAACAGGGTTTCTGAAATCGGCATTATAAAGGTCGCTGTAGTTATTTGTAAGACCGAGATTTTTAAGTATAAAGGGAATGGCATAGCCGGTAACAAGTGAAATAGCCGAGGTGAGAAGAGGACCTGTCTGACCGATGAAGCCTTCAAGTCTGTCACCTGTTTTATACTGCTGATAATCCATCATATCTGCATTCATGGCAGGGATATATATAATGGAAAGTGCGCCTACCATATCCTTAAGGAAGATGAAAACAAAAACAAGAATAAAGTTTTTGTAGCAGGTGAGCATCATTATCAGGCAGAACACCTGAGCTGAGAGTGAAAACAGACAGATTTTCTTTTTGCCGAATTTATTCATAAGCGGGGCGGCAAGAGCCATACCCGGAGTGGAGGCTTCACCCTTGATAACAACCATAAGGGCATAGAGTGAAGGGTTGTTCATTCCGTAATAGAATATCCACTGAAAAATATATCCTGCACCGCCTGAAAGGAAGCCGAGCCATGATGAGGAATTGATAATCCAGAAATATTTGTTTTTGGCAATTTTCCTGAAGCCTTCTATGAAGCCGATTTTCTGTACATAGCTCTTGGGCACAATTATCCTTTCCTGAGTGCCGAAAACACAGAACATACTCACGAAAATGCCTAAAATGCAGAAAATGGGGAAAGCCACTCTGTAGGTGTGAATATCCTCAAGGTTACCGATAAGGGGAAGCACAGGGTTGATAACTGTAGGAGCAAATGAATAAATAATTGAGCTTATTTCAATTATCCAGCCTCTTTCGGCAGAGTTGGGGGAGAGAACCTGAACAAGGCCTGCATAAGCTGACTGATAAAAGGGCGAGAAGAACTGCAGAATTGTATAAAAAATAAATACGGTTATACATTTCTGAGAATATCCCATAGTTTCATAGGGCATATAAACAAAGGCAGTGGCAAATATTGCCGTAGGAAGCCCCATATATAATATGTATGGTCTGAATTTGCCCATTTTGCTTCGGGTGTTATCAAACATCATAGCTCTTGCCGGAGCAATGAGGAAGCCGAGGATAATGGAGAGGGCATTCATTGTCTGCAGGTCAATTGCTTCGATGCCTATTGAAGCGCCCACAATCATACTGCCTGCATTAAGGGTTATCTGACCCACAAGTGAATATATGAAATATACACCTGCACCGCCCACTGAATAGGCGGCAATTTCCTTGAAGGGAACATATTTGCCTACGGGAGGCTTTTTCCAATAGCTTTTTCCTTCACGCAGCTTGCCTTTGGCAAAGGCGATTCCTTGCTTTATTTTTGACATAGCCTGGTTCTCCTTTTATATATATGTGTTATAACGAAGACGGCAAAGCAGCCCGGGGCTGCATCCGACGGTTTTGAAGTCAGAAAGCAAAAAGGAGCCTTCCGGCTCCCTTTTATATCTTAGCCGAAGAATGCGGCATGAACAGCTGAAACAGCCTTGTCAGCAAGTGTCTTGTCAATAAGAACACTGATTGTGATTTCACTTGTTGAAATCATGCTGATGTTGATGCCTGCCTCGTAAAGAGCGCCGAACATTTTTGAAGCTGTGCCTGAGTGTGACTGCATACCTGCGCCAACAATTGAAATCTTAGCAACTGTTGTGTCGCTTGAAACAACTGCACCTTCCATTGAGAAGATATCGTTAAGGATTTCAACTGCTTCCTCTGCGTGTGATGCTGCACATGTGAAGGAAATATCCTTTGTGCCGTCACGACCTACTGACTGAAGGATAACGTCGATGTTGATGCCCTTCTGAGCAAGTCTTGAGAACATCTTGAATGCGTTGCCGGGGATGTCCTTCATGCCTACTACTGAAATTCTTGCGATGTCTGTATCTTTAGTTACGCCTCTGATTAACATTTTTTCCATAGTTGCTACCTCTCTTACTATTGTGCCGGGTTCTCTGACTAAGCTGGAAAGAACCTCTAATTCTACGTTATATTTTTTTGCCATTTCAACACTGCGGTTGTTGAGTACCTGTGCGCCCAGTGTTGCGAATTCGAGCATTTCATCATAAGTGATGTCTGAAAGCTTCTGTGTATTTGCTACCTTTCTGGGGTCAGCTGTGTAAACGCCTGAAACGTCAGTGAAAATCTGACAACGGTCTGCGTGAAGAGCAGCAGCAATAGCAACTGCACTTGTGTCTGAACCGCCTCTGCCGAGGGTTGTCAGGTCATCGTATTTGTTAAGACCCTGGAAGCCTGCAACGATAACGATCTTTTTCTTGTCGAGTTCGCTCTGAAGTCTTTCGGGATTAACGTTGTGAATTCTTGCTGAGCCGTAAGCTGAGTTTGTGCTGAAGCCTGCCTGCCAGCCTAAGAGGGAAATAACGGGATAGCCGAGGCTTTCAATTGCCATTGCAAGAAGTGCGATTGAAATCTGTTCACCTGATGTGAGAAGCATATCCATTTCTCTTTTTGATGCTCTGGGGTTGATTTCGTTTGCTTTTTCGATTAAGTCGTCAGTTGTGTCACCCTGAGCTGCAACAACAACAACGACACTGTTGCCTTCTTTATATGTGTCTGTGATAATACGGGCAACATTCATAACTCTTTCTGCGTTTGCAACAGAAGAGCCACCGAATTTCTGAACTATGAGTGCCATATAAATCCTCCTGATTTATTTGAAAATATAATTAACTGAATTATTTATCAATAATCGGATACTCTGATTATTGAAAGCGCATTGATGCCGGCTGTTTCCAGCGCCTTGCGAAGGTCGCCTTCTTTGCCTGCGGGTGTGATGAAAGCAGTAATGCTTTCTGCAGCACTTTCTGCTGAAAGATACTGTACACTGCCGAAAGCCTTTTCGATTGCTGCTTTATCGGCGTTTTCTGCTCTGACATAGAGAGCTGTTTCACAGTCGAGATATGAGGCGAGATAATCCTCCTTCTTATCCTCCCAACCGAAGACCTTGCGCTCCTTATCGTTTGAAGCACAGTCGATGATATCGCCTACAACGGCAGAAGCAGTTGCAAGTGAGCCTGCACCCTGACCGTACATAAGCACATCACCAACCATATCACCGCGCACAAGACAAGCGTTGAATACGCCGTTTACGCCTGAGAGCATACTGCTGTTTTTAACAAGACAGGGTGAAACCATAACAAGCGCCTTGCCGCAGGGGAACTTCTTAGCTCTTGCAATAAGCTTGATAACACAGTCAAAATCTGCTGCAAAAGCAACATCTTCGAGAGCGATTTTTGAAATGCCTTCACTGTAAACGCCGTCGGGATAAACGTGTGAGCCGAAGCAAAGTGAAGCTAATATGCAGATTTTTCTCATAGCGTCAAGACCTTCAACGTCTGCTGTGGGATCTTTTTCTGCATAGCCCTTATCCTGAGCAAGCTTCAGAGCTGTTTCAAAGCTCATGCCGTCTACTATCATTTTAGTCAGAATAAAGTTTGATGTTCCGTTGAGTATGCCTGCAACTTCACTGATTTTGTTACCTGCAAGGCAACGGCTTATGGGTCTTATAATGGGGATACCGCCGCCGACGGATGCCTCAAAGAGGAAGTTGACATTGTTTTCTCTTGCCAGAGTGAGAAGCTCATAGCCTCTTGTGGCAACAAGCTCTTTGTTTGAAGAAACAACATGCTTGCCCTTTTTAAGACATTCTGAAACAAAGGTGAAAGCCGGGTTTACACCGCCCATTGTTTCAACAACGATATCAATGCTGTCATCAGAGAGAATATCATCGAAATTTTTTGTGAGAATATCTTTATATTCACTGTCGGGGAAATCTCTGATGTCAAGTATGCGTGTAACATTAAGGGTAACATTGCTGTTTTCTTCAATTGATTTACAGTTGTTTTTAATAACTTCGGCAACGCCTGAGCCGACAACGCCGAAACCTAAGATTGCTACATTCATTGTTTTCTACTGCCTTTCTACACCGAAGGGTGTGAAAATATACAATATATAATATCACAAAAAAACATTTAATAAAAGTGTTTTGAGAAAAATTTTTTATTTTGTTAAATACATTGATTTTATGTAGAACTTAGGTTAATATAATATATATAAATAACAAAAAAAGAGGAATTGCCTTATCGTCTCTGCGGGTAGCAATTGACCTGCTGCAATAATTTCATCGCAATTCCTGATTCCGAATTCATAATTTGATAAAGGGGAGATATAAATGACAGACGTTGAAAGAAAACGTAAAGGGATAATCAATGTGGCATTTTATGCTATGCTTCTTGCCTTGGGTTATCTTTTCTATAAGTACGCCTTCGGTGTGTGCTTTCCCATACTTTTTGCCTTTGTTATAGCGGTAATACTGCAAAAGCCCAAAAACTTCATAGTTAAAAAGACTTTCATAAAAAAAGGCTTTGCCTCAACCTTATGTGTTTTCGGGTTGCTGTTTATTGCCGGAGCCGTTATGGTACTCATAGGTGTAAGAGCTGCAGAGGAAGTCAAAGGCTTCATTAATTATGTGACTCTCCAGTTTCAGAATATCGACTCAATCATAAACACAGTTGAAACCTCCGTTCTCAGCTTTGTGGGCAGACTTCCCGAATTTATAAGCGAGAATGTTGCGGAAAGCATTACAACTATTTTCACACAGCTGCGTGAATTTGTTGCAGGTACCAGCACTCAGCTTCCCGAGCAGATAACCGGCGGACTTTCAGATTCCTTCAATATTTCATGGATTACAACTCCCATTACAGGTGTTATTTCCACCGCCAGCCGTATTCCTTCAATTTTAATCGGCATAGTTGTTACCATAGTTTGTGCCTGCTTTATGACTGCGGACTATGATCTTATATCAAACTTCATTTATTGTCAGTTCCCTTTGGAAAAGCGCAAGGACGTCACAAGAGCAAAGCAGCTTCTCAAGCTCAACCTTGGCAAAATGGCAAAGGCATATCTTCTTATTATTCTTGTTACCTTCACTGAGGTTTTTATCGGTCTGACAGTGCTGCAGCTCATAGGTGTTTTCCAGTCAAGCTATATCGCCGTTATAGCAGTCGTCACTGCAATTGTTGATGTTATTCCCGTTCTCGGCACGGGTACAATAGTGCTTCCCTGGGCTGCCTACAGCCTCATAGTGGGTGACTACGGTATGGCTATAGGCCTGATAATTATGTATGTGTCTATTACGGTTATCAGACAGATAGTTGAGCCGAAGCTCGTTGCAGGTCAGCTTGGACTGCCGCCCTTCGTCACGCTTATTGCTATGTATCTCGGCCTTAAAATCTTTGGTGTGCTTGGTGTGTTTGTGCTTCCCATTGTGATAATAATGCTCAAGCTCCTCAATGATGAGGGCATAATCCACCTGTGGAGGACCATGAGGGAAGAAAATTCGGAAGTCGGAATGCGGAATTCGGAATTGCGTGCAGATGCTGATGAAAAGGTAAATGATGCACCGCCAGCCGAATAAAACAATCTTAACAATACAGCCGCTTTGAGAAATTGAAGCGGCTATAACTTTTAATTTTTCGTTGAAAAGGGAGTTGGGTGCATGGGGCGGCTCCATACCCCAACTGCGTTCGGGTCGGGGACTGTGTCGCCGTAAAATCGCAAAGCGATTTAATGGAGCCGCCCCCACTCACCGCCGGTCGCAAATTTAAGTCGTTTTTGCATTGATAAATGTGCAATATATCTCGATTTTTGCTGTGTATATAGGTGAAAGGAGGATGAATATGAAAGATATCGATATCATAAAACTTTACTTTGCACGCTCAGAAAAAGCCATAGACGAAACCAATATAAAATACGGCGCTTATTGCAAGTGCATAGCCAATAACATTCTATGCAATCTGCAGGACAGTGAGGAATGTGTCAACGATACATATCTTCGTGCATGGAACTCAATTCCGCCGAAAGCACCTTCCAACCTCCGGACTTATCTCGGCAAAATAACAAGAGGTCTTGCAATAAACCGATATAAGATGTACTCAGCTGAAAAAAGAGGCGGTATCACTACAGATATTGTTTTTTCGGAGCTTGAAGGTTGCATCCCGTCAGAAATGAGGGTGGATGATGCACTCGATGAAAAGCTGATTATAAAAGCTGTTGAAGACTTTCTCAGACGGCAGAGCACCCAGAAGAGAAACATTTTTCTCAGACGATATTGGTACTGCTCCACAATAGCCGATATAGCAAAGGACTTATCCCTGAGTGAAAGTAAAGTGACATCCATACTTTACCGTCAGCGTGTGAAGCTGAAAGAACACTTAGAAAGAGAGGAAATAATATGAAGGGTGAAGATTTGTTTGATGCCTTAGGCAAAATTGATGAAAAATATATTGAGGCTGCTGCACCTGAAAAAGTGGCATTCTACCGTAAAAGTATTTTCAAAGGGGCTGTGGCTGCTGCAGCTTGCCTTTGCCTCATAGTAGGCGGTTACAGTGTTGCCTCGGTTCTTACGGAAAGAGTGGGCAACCTGCCGAAAATCGGCTATACAATTGTTTTTGAAGGTATGGGATATGAGGGAACAGACGAGCTGTCAATGAAGAACTCACAGGATATCAACCCTTGGAACGAGAAAGTTGTTTTGGAAACTCTGCCCGTTTATAAAAACCTCTGCTACAATGAGGGTAAGCTGACCCAGACATATTTTGGTATTCTTGACCTTAAAAAGAAGGCAGAGGGGCTTGCAGATAAGCTCGGTATGAAATATTACAATACTCAGATAAGTTTAAGTGACAGTGAAGAAGTTATGGTTTTCAGCCTTGAAACCGAAAAGGGAACTGTCAGAGCCTTCCCGAAAGCAAGCAATATAACCGTCAGGGAAAGTGACTCAGATCTGATAGAAAAGCATATGCAGACTGCCTCTGAAAAGGATTCCAATGCCGAAAAGGCTACAGGTGTTTACACCGAGTATTCCATAGACGGTGAGCTGTTGACAACCAAAACACGCTCTTATTATAAAAGCGGCAACATAACCGATGATATTATCAGCTTTAATATGCAAAGCCATTATTTGACTAAGAACGGAAATTATATTACAGGCAGCAGTGATAATTATCTCAACGGCTCGGAAAAGTTAGGTGACTATCCTGTAATAAACCCCACTCAGGCAAAAGAAAAGCTTCTCAGGGGCGAACATATTAATTCTGCAGCCGAAAGTTATGTTGAGGGCGGAGAAATCACCGAAGATGTAATAGCGAAAGCGGATCTCATTTATTACACTACGGGCAATCAGGAATATTACCTGCCTTATTACAGGTTTTATGTGAAATGCTATTCGGGCGATAATGCCATACAGCAATATGCTTACTTCTATGTCTGTGCTGTGGCTGATGAATACTTAGGCGAAATCACAGTCTTTGACGGGAGCTTTCAGTAACAACTAAAAATGGCGGGCAGGGATTGACCTGCTCGCCATAACTTTATCGCAATTCCGAATTCCGAATTCATAATTCCGAATTATTTCTTAAACTGCTTCTTCATTCTCATTTCCTTTGAAAGAATAGTCTTTCTCAGTCTGAGTGAAGTGGGTGTAACCTCAAGAAGCTCGTCATCCTTGATGAATTCCATACACTGTTCAAGTGAAAGGTTTGAGGGAGGTACAAGTCTCAGTGCATCGTCTGAGCCTGATGCACGGGTGTTGGTCAGGTGCTTCTGCTTGCAGACATTACATACAACGTCTTCAGATTTAGCGCATTCGCCGACTATCATACCCTCATAAACGGGTACACCCGCACCGATGAAGAGACGGCCTCTGTCCTGAGTATTGAAAAGTCCGTAGGCGGAGCTTTCACCTGTTTCGTGTACCACAATAGAACCGCGTTCTCTTGTGATGATGTCACCCTTATAAGGCTCGTAGCCTGCAAAGAGCTGATTCATAATGCCGTTGCCGTTGGTGTCGGTCATAAATTCACTTCTGTAGCCTATAAGACCGCGTGCAGGTACCTTGAACTCGAGATGTGTTGAGCCACCGTCACGTGCGCCCATGTTTTCAAGCTCGCCCTTTCTTGAGCAGACCTTTTCAATAACTGAGCCTGCATACTGCTCGGGTACCTCGACGATAAGAAGCTCCATAGGCTCCATAGTTACGCCGTTTTCCTCTTTGAGAATAACCTTGGGGCGTGAAACCTGGAACTCATATCCCTGACGGCGCATAGTTTCGATGAGAATTGAAAGATGAAGCTCGCCTCTGCCGCTGACCTTGAAGGAGTCTGTGGTGTCGGTTTCTTCAACACGCATTGACACATTGGTTTCAACCTCTTTGAAAAGGCGGTCACGGAGATTTCTTGAAGTGACAAACTTGCCTTCCTTGCCTGCAAAGGGGCTGTTATTGACAATGAAATTCATTGAAATTGTAGGCTCGTCAATTTTGATGAAGGGAAGTGCTTCAACGTGTTCGGGGTCACAGGCGGTGTCGCCGATATTAAGCTCAGATATGCCCGAAACACACACAAGGTCGCCGAGAGAAGCAGTTGCAACCTCAACTCTCTTAAGGCCCTCAAACTGATAGAGCTTTGATATTCTTACATTTCTGCTTTCGCCGCTGTTGTTGCACAGTACCACCTGCTGCCCCTGCTTGACTGAGCCTCTTTCAACTCTGCCGATACCGATTCTGCCGATATAGTCGTCATAGTCGAGGGATGAGAAAAGAATCTGTGTGGGGCCGTTCAGGTCGCCTTTGGGTGCATCGATATTTTCAAGTATAGCATCAAGAAGAGGACGCATATCACCCTCGCGGTCGCTGTCATCAAGTGAAGCGTAGCCGTCTCTGCCGCTTGCATAAACTACGGGGAATTCAAGCTGGTCTTCATCTGCACCAAGCTCAATAAAGAGGTCGAGTACCTCGTCAATAACCTCAACGGGTCTTGCGCCGGGACGGTCTATTTTATTTACAACAACTACTACCTTTTTCTTAAGTCCGAGAGCCTTTTTAAGCACGAAGCGTGTCTGGGGCATACAGCCTTCAAAGGCATCAACGAGAAGAAGTACACCGTCAACCATAAGGAGGATTCTTTCAACCTCACCGCCGAAATCAGCGTGGCCCGGAGTGTCAACGATGTTGATTTTTGTGTCTTTATAGTGGATAGCCGTATTCTTTGAAAGGATAGTGATACCTCTTTCTCTTTCAAGGTCACCTGAGTCCATAACTCTGTCTGCAACCTGCTCGTTTGTTCTGAAGGTACCGCTCTGCTTTAAAAGCTCGTCAACAAGGGTAGTTTTACCGTGGTCAACGTGGGCAATAATTGCAACGTTTCTAACTTCGTTTCTGATGTCCATTATTTCACCTTTTTTCATTTTATTTCAACCTTTTTATTCTATCACTAAAAGAGCTTTTGTGCAAGTTGAAATTGCACAGACGGACGGCAGATTTTTTGGTATAATTGTACAAAAAGCAACAACCGCCACCTTATAAGATGACGGTTGATTTTCGGAATGATAGTATCACTGTTTCGGCAAATGTTCACTGATAAGCTTGTCGGTGTCAATACCTTCAATCTTATCATATTTGGGGATAAGTGAATGCACCGTAGCACCTATGGTGAAGCACACGGAAGCCACCTTAATTGCTTTTGTTGCAATAGTGATAGTTTTAACGATTTTTGCAATGTCCCTCATATTTATTCTCCTTATTCATCTATTGATATTGTATATCCGCATTCTTTGAAATATCTGATAAGAAAACTTTTGTTGTTATCCTTTTTCAGCCACATGGTAGAAACCTTGCCCGTTTTGGTTATTTCCTCAAGAAGCTCTCTGTTTCTGTTGCACCAGGATTTATATTCAATATCGGGCATAAAGATGACATTTCCTGCCACTAAAATCACTCCTAACAGTTATGAGCTTATTATTGTCTTTCTTCATTATATTATATTCAGGGGAGAAATATCAATAGGAAAATAAAAAATAAAAAAGAAAAAACCACAGTTATTACTGCGGTTCTTTATACTGTGTCGGCATCGCCTTATCTTCCCGGGCCGCTTCCAGCCAAGTATTGTCAGCACTGATGAGCTTAACTACCGTGTTCGGGATGGGAACGGGTGGACCCTCATCGCTAAAAACACCGACTACGCTGCACTTTCGCGCACTCGTCTTAATCAGTGAGGCTATTATATACGAACAAAATGGGTTTGTCAATAGTTTTTTGCAAATTTCCTCAAAATTTTTTATTTTCTTTTGTTGGTACGGGGAAATGGGGCGGTTTTTGTGCAGTTTGTATGTTTAAAGGGGAATAAAACTATCAGTTTCTCGGATATATTAGTTTAAACGCACAAAATTATAAGAAACCGCCGCAATACACAACGCAAGACGGCGGATATATATAAAGAAAATTGTTTTAAAAAAGTATCATACAGTTTTCACACAGGCGTGTTATTCTTTGTCTGCAACAGTAATCTCGCCTGAAAGATATTCTTCCTGCGAAACGCTGTTATCCTGAACCGAAACAACGGCTTCCCCTGAAATAACTTCCGAAGGGTCAACGGCATAGTAGCCCTCATTTTCAAGCGCATCTGAAAGGGGCATGGTCTGGGTGTCAGATATTGGTGCATTGATAGCAGGCAAAAACATAGCCAGTGTGATAGCGCAGATGAATGAGAAAATTATAAGGGGAAGGATATAGAGCCTGAGTGCCTTTTTTCTCCAACGGATGTGCTCTGCTTCACCGAAGGGACACATATTAAGTGAGCTCATAAATCTGAGATGTGCCGAAAGCAGTGTTATGGCACCTGTTGCTGCAGAGAAAACTGCTGCAATTATGGATCCGTATTCTTCGAAATCTCCTTCTATACGGTGTTCAGTCAGCTGAATAACGATATAAAGCCCTGCCCACATAACTAACGAAACAAAAACTGCAATAACATTTGCAAGCTTCAGTTTGTTATAAGCGTTGAGGATTCTTATCCTTGCATATTTCTCAAACTCGTTTTCTTTTGTCAGCGGCTCATAGCTGAAACTGTTTTCATTATATTCGGGCTGTTTTTTCTCTCCCTTGAGAAGCTCATCGCAGGTGACACCGAAGAACTCGGCAAGCACAGGAATAACACTTATATCAGGTGAGTAATTGTCACATTCCCAGTGGCTTACAGTCTTGTCCGAAACATTTAGATAATCTGCAAGCTCCTTTTGTGTGATGCCTTTTTCTTTGCGCAGCTCCGCAAGAAAACTGCCCATTGATTTGTTTGTCATAATCGGTCACTCCTTTTGTTTTTTTTGTGACTTCATTATAGGGCGGGAGTGTGTCTGTAGCCACTCAGCAGACCTTGAAATTACTCTCGTCTGGCGAGAGTAGGCTTATAAATCTATGTCAAGCTCAACCGGGCAGTGGTCTGAGCCGAATATTTCGGGATGAATTTTTGAATCGATGATTTTATCTTTTACATAGTCAGAAACCACAAAATAGTCTATGCGCCAGCCTGCGTTCTTGGCTCTTGCCTGAAAGCGGTAGCTCCACCAGGAGTATGCACCTTCAATATCGGGATAAAGATAGCGGAAGGAATCCACAAAGCCCGCCTCAAGCAATTGTGAGAATTTGCCACGCTCTTCGTCTGAAAAGCCTGCGTTGCCGCGGTTGCTTTTGGGGTTCTTAAGGTCAATTTCGTTGTGGGCAACATTAAGGTCTCCGCAATAAACAACGGGCTTGTTTGCACTCAGGGATGAGAGATATTCTCTCAAATCGTCCTCCCACTTCATGCGGTAGTCGATTCTCTTAAGTCCGTCTTGTGCATTGGGAGTGTAACAGCACACGAAATAGAAGTTTTCATATTCCAGAGTGATAAGTCTGCCTTCGGTGTCATGCTCGGCTTTATCCATGCCGTAGAAAACGGAAACAGGCTCCTGCCTTGTGAAAACCGCAGTACCCGAATAACCCTTCTTTTCGGCATAGTTCCAATACTGATGATAGCCGGGGAGGTCAAGGTCAATCTGACCTGCCTGAAGCTTGGTTTCCTGCAGGCAGAATATATCTGCATCAAGTTCTTTGAAGGATTCAATAAAGCCCTTCTGTACACAGGCTCTGATGCCGTTTACATTCCATGATATAAATCTTTTCATGATGTGTTCTCCTTGAATGTGTAATCTTTTAAAACAATATTAGCACAAATTGTAAACTTTTACAACAGATTTCTTTCTTCGGTTGACACGAGGAAGATTTTGCTCTATAATGTAGAATACTTATAATAGGCTCTTATGCCCAATTATAGTATTATATAGTTGTTATTATATACGACAAAATTATAAGCTTTGATGATTTATTATTTATTATAATTCTGAATGACTAAGAAACGAGGTAATCAAAATGAAGAAGAGAGTGTTGAGTCTTGTTTTATGCGGCATTATGCTGCTGAGCAGTGTGCCCGTAACCCCATTGGCTGATGTTTTCACCATTGAGGCTTATGCAGGTGATATTACGGAGCTTGAGAAGGTTTATGAAAGCGTACCGCCCAAAAGTGAGTGGGGTAAATACATAGACACAAGCCTTCTTGATGCTTACTACAAGCAGGCAAAGAATATCATCGACTGGAACTGGATAAGAGACTACTCTCAGGCAGAAATAGACCAGACAGCGGAAGACCTGAGAAAGGCTATAAAAAATCTTGTGCCTCACACGCAGAGCATCGCTCTGGATAAATCGGCAGTGTCCGTGGATGTGAACAAGACTGCTACCCTTACAGTTACCCTCAACCCTGAAAATGCAGGGGACCCTGTTACATGGTCATCCAACAACAGCAGCTATGTTAGCGTTGAAAAGAAAAACGACCTTGAGGCAGTTATCACTGTGAGAAAATATACACCCTCAAAGGTGACAATTACGGCTACTTCAAACGGCAAAACCGCAAAGTGTGACGTTACTGTGCTTAATCCTCTCTCTTCTGTTAAGCTCTCAAGCGGCGAAATCACACTCTATGAAGACCAGACAAAAGCTCTCATAGCAAGTGCATTTGGCGTTGATTCCTCGGCAACTCCCACAGGTGAGGTTTACTACACATGGTCATCCACCAACACTGCAGTGGCAAGCGTTGACGATAAGGGCGTTGTAACGGCAAATGCTCCCGGTGCCTGTACCATAAAGGTTACAGCAACAGACGACAACGGCACAAGCGTCAGTGCTTCATGCAAGGTTACCGTTAAAAAGACAATTCACATCACTGCACTTACTCCCACAACCACTCTCGTTTCAGAAACTCTCTACCTCGTAAAAGGTGAAACAGAAACCTTCAAGCTTGGCATTGCACCTACAGATGCCAGCGTAAAAGACATTGACTGGAAGTCTTCCAAGCCGGCTGTTGCCTCTGTTTCGGACCCTGCCGTTTCAGGTTCAACAGCAAGTGTTAAAATAAAGGCTCTCACTGAGGGCAGAACAAGAATAACCTACACTGCCACAGACGGTAGCGGAGTTACAGGCTCCTTTGTTGTTGAGGTTCAGCCTCATGTTGCTTCACTGAAGTTCAAAGAGAGCATAAAGGTTATCACTCTCACCACAGAGGAAGCAAAGTTCACTGCCGTTATCTCTCCTGAAGAGGCAGGTAATCAGGTGCTTTCGTGGAAGAGCAGTGACGAAAAAATCTGTAAGGTTGACAAAAACGGCGTCCTTTATCCTCAGGCAAAGGGCGAATGTATCATAACAGCCACCACCACTGATGGTTCAAATCTTTTTACTTCAGGTACTCTGAGAGTTGCCGCAAAGGCAAAGAGTGTTACTCTTGACAGAGAAAGTGCAGCTCTTGACGGCGAAGAAACCCTTCAGCTCAAGGCAACGGTCACAACAAATGACGGAGATAAATACACCGACGTAAAATGGACATCGGGCGACAGCAAAATCGCAACCGTTGACGATAAGGGTGTTGTTACTGCAAAATATCCCGGTGAGGTTGTTATCAAGGCAACTGCTCTTGACGGCTCAGAGGAATCCGACACATGTGTAATCACAGTTACACAAAGCGTAAAGGGTGTTACAATTTCACCTGCCGAGACTGTCAGCACAGGTGACACAATAACTCTCAAGGCAACAATCACACCTTCCTTTGCATCAAATCAGGAAGTTACATGGCGTTCAAGCGATGAAAGCATTGCTACGGTAGACCCCTACGGTGTTGTTACGGGTAAAGCAGTAGGTACTGCGGTAATTACCTGCACCACCGCTGACGGAGGTCACACTGCAGAATGTAAGGTAACAGTTGTTATTTCAGCTCAGGGCGTATCTCTTGGCAGAGACACACTCACACTATGGGCAGGCTATAAATATCAGTTTAATCCCGTTATCACCCCCACCAGTGCCACAAATAAGGCAGTTACCTGGTCAACAAGTGATGAAAAGGTGGCAGTGGTCTCCGAAACAGGTCTTGTCACTGCAGTTGCAGGCGGCAGCTGCTATATCACTGCAACAACTGTCAGCGGCGGTTTCAGCGCAAAATGTCTCGTCACTGTCCTTCAGGATGCAACAGGCGTTGCCCTTGAATACTCAACAAGAAATATGTATCTCGGTCAGACCATCACCCTCAATGCAACAGTACTGCCCGAAACGGCAACCAACCGTAATGTTGCCTGGTCAACAAGCAACTCACAAATTGTGGCTGTTACTTCTGCCGGCAAGCTCACTGCTGTGGGCAAGGGTACTGCTATAATCACTGTCAGAACAGAAAACGGCGGTTACACGGCAACCTGTGCAGTAACCGTAGACGAAAAAATTCCTGTTACGGGAATGACCCTTGAAACAAGTGCCATGCGCCTTATCAAAGGTGAAAGCGCGCCCATTATAGCAACAATCACCCCTGCCAACGCAAGTGAAAAGGGCATCACCTGGACTTCAAGCGATAAGAGCGTGGTAACCGTTTCCTCAACGGGTATTGTCAAGGCAGTTTCAACGGGTGAAGCAATAATCAAGGCTGTCACAAAAGACGGCTCCTTCCAGCGTCAGTGCAGAATAGTAGTTATTCAGCCCATAACAAGCATCACACTTGCCTCAGACAGCATAAAGCTTGCAAGAGGCAAGACAAAGACTCTCAAAGCAACAATTGCTCCTGAGGATGCAACGGAAAAGGATATTATCTGGACATCATCAGATGAAAATATAGCAACCGTAAGCGCTTCCGGTGTTGTAACTGCAAAGAATTCAGGTTATGTTTCAATCAGCGCAACATCAAAGGACGGTGCCTGCTCAGCAATATGTAATGTAAATGTTTATGTAGCAGTTTCCGGTGTTAAGCTGGCAGCAGACAGAGTAACCATTCCAAAGGGTGAAAAGAGAATTCTTTCAGCTAATGTGCTGCCTGCCGATGCTGAAAACACAGACCTCACATGGGCAAGCTCCAACACCACTGTTGCAAATGTCAATGAAGCAGGTCAGGTAACTGCACGCACAAAGGGTACGGCAAAAATCACCGTAACCACAAAAGACGGCGGCTACTCCGCTTCATGTGTTGTTGAAGTTGTGCAGCTTGCAACAGAGGTAACCCTCGACTTTACCAATATTTCAATCAATGCAGGCAAGACAAAGACCCTCGTTGCAACTGTCAAGCCCACAACGGCATCTGACAGAACAGTAACATGGAAGTCAAGCAACACCAAGGTTGCCACTGTAAGCGAAAAGGGTGTCATCAAGGCGGTGGCTTCAGGAACGGCAACAATCACTGCCACATCAGGTGACGGCAATGCCAGCGTTCACTGCAAGGTTACTGTCACTCAGCCTCCCACGGGTGTTACTGTTTCAGAAAAGACCCTCAAGGTGGGCATAGGCAAAACCAAGACCCTCAAGGCAACTGTCAAGCCTGACAACGCAAGCAATAAGAATGTTTCATGGAAATCCTCCGACACAAAAATTGCAACCGTAAGCGAAGAGGGTGTTGTCAAGGGCATCAAGGCAGGTAATGTTAAAATTACCGCCACCACTATGGACGGAAAGTTCAGCTCAACCTGCACCGTTACGGTCTACACTGCCGTAAAATCCGTCAAGCTTAATAAGACTTCACTCACTATGAAATACGGAAGCACCACAACAATAACTTCCACAATTTCACCCTCAAATGCAACATATAAAACTGTTACCTGGTCATCAAGTGACAACGATGTTGTAACAGTGGATGCTAACGGTAAATTAAAGGCAGTGGGCGTAGGTTATGCGGTTATCACTGCAAAAACCACTCAGGGCAGCAAGACAGCAACCTGTCAGATAAATGTTGTCAAGCCCGTCAAGAGCATCAAGCTTAACAAAACCTCAATAAGAATAGAGGTTGGCGATAAATACACTCTCAAGGGTACAATCACTCCTTCAGATGCGAGCAACAAAACAGTTTCATGGAAAACTGCCGACAAGAACGTTGCAACTGTATCATCAAGCGGTGTGGTCACTGCAAAGAAATTAGGTAAGACCACCGTAACAGTTACCACTGCAGACGGCGGATACACTGCAAAATGTACCGTAAACGTAGTCAAGAAGGTTACGGGCGTCAAGCTTAACGCTTCTGCTAAGGATCTCTATCTTGACAAAACTCTCACCCTCAAGGCAACGGTTTCACCCTCAGATGCAACTACGAAGACAGTTACATGGTCTTCAAGCGACACTGCCGTTGCTAAGGTTTCAGCCACAGGTGTTGTCACTCCCGTAAAGCCGGGAACTGCAGTTATCACCGTCAAAACAAGTGACGGCTCCTTCACTGCAAAATGCACCGTTGAGGTCAAGAGAGCAGTAACAAAGATAGCTCTTAATAAAACAACAGCAACAGTTAAATCAGATACTCCTCTCACCCTCAAGGCAACTATCACTCCCTCAAACGCAACGGATAAGACAGTTAAATGGACATCAAGCAACAAGAAGGTTGCTACCGTTTCCTCAAAGGGTGTTGTTACAGGTGTCGGCAAGGGTACAGCAACAATAACTGCCACAAGTGAAAACGGTCTTAAGGCAACCTGCAAGGTAACAGTTTATATGGTTGTTGCCGGTGTTGAACTGAGCAAGAGCGAGGCGACAGTTTATGCAGGTGAAAAGCTGACGCTCAAGGCAAGCGTGCTTCCCGCCGATGCAAATGAGCCTGCAGTTACCTTCTCATCATCAGACGAAAAGGTTGCCAAGGTTTCCTCAAAGGGTGTAGTTACCGGTGTGAGCACAGGCACTGCAGTTATCACCGTTAAGACAAAGGAAGGCGGCAAGACTGCTAAGTGCAGTGTTACAGTCAAGCAGCATGTAACCTCAATTTCACTTGACAGAAGCAATATCAAGATTATCCTCGGTGCAGAGCATAAGCTCAACGCTACGGTTAAACCCGAAAACGCTACGGAGAAGGGCTACACCTTCTCAACCTCAGACGATAAGATAGTTTCCGTTGATGAAAACGGCAATATCAAGGCACTTGCCTGCGGTACGGCAACCATCACCGTTACATCCAAGGAAAACGATAAGAAGGATACCTGTAAGGTAACTGTTATCAAGCCTCTTGAGGATATTGAGCTTATCACTCAGGAAATTACGGTTTACAACAGAAAATCACAGCTTATTGATTATAAGGTGCTGCCCGAAGATGCAACAGACAAAGAGGTTGTCTTCTCAAGCGGTGATGAAAGCGTTGTCACAGTTGACGAAAAAGGTCTTGTCAAGGGTATTGCCAAAGGCACAACATTTATAACCGTTAAGGCAAAGAACAACGAAAATGTTGTGAAGATGTGCAAGGTTACGGTGCTTCAGAGTGTTGACTCAATTGAAACCGACAAGGATGAATATGCTGTTTATGAAAACGGTACGGTTAAGATAAATGCAAAGGTTCTTCCCGAAAATGCGGAAAACACTGCTATGTACTGGACGGTTGAAGACGAAAAGATAGCTCTCGTTGAGGCTGACGGCACTGTCAGAGGTCTTTTGAAGGGCGAAACAATTGTGAAGATACGCTCAAATCAGAATCCCGATGCCTTTAAGGAAGTTAAGGTTATAGTCAAGAGGGCCGTAACAGGCATCTCAGTTGATGTAAAGGATAAGACTGTTTACAGCGATGAAAGTTTCACTATTGCGGCTACGGTGCTTCCCGAGGACGCAACGGATAAAAATGTAATCTGGACCTCCTCAGACGAAAATGTTGCCACCGTCAAAGATGGCAAGGTTACTGCAGTTGCAGGCGGCGAGGCTATTATCAAGGCTGTCAGCGCCGATAACGAAAAGCTTGTTGCTGAGTGTAAGGTAACAGTAAGACAGCTTCCCGCAGCTATTGAGCTTGCAGCCGAAAGCAAGACCTTCAACGTAGGCGACAAGTTCAGCTTAAACGCAAAGGTGCTTCCCGAAAACACCTACGATAAATCTGTGACATATAAGTCAGGCGATGAAAAAATCGCAACAGTTGATAAAGACGGCAATATCACAGCTATAGCAGTTGGTGAAACTGTTATCACTGCCACAGCTTCAGACGGCAAGACAGTTGCCGAGTGTAAGGTAAGAGTTATGGTGCTTGCCGAAAAAGTTGAGCTCAGTCTCACTGCTGTCACTCTCGAAAAGGGCAAGGGCAAGGTGCTCACTGCAAGCGTACTGCCCGAAAACGCAACTGAGAAGCAGATTATCTGGACATCATCAGATGAAAAGATTGCAACAGTTGATAAAAACGGTAAGGTTACGGCTGTTTCCGGCGGTGAAACTGTTATCAGAGCTGCCACAACAACCGACGGCGTCTTCGCCGAATGTAAGGTTACCGTCAAGGTCAGCAGTAAGACCCTCACTCTCAGTGAAGAAAAAGCTACCTTGTACCTTGGCGAAAGCCTCACTCTCAAGCCCGCAATCACGCCCGAAGATGTGACAAACAAAAACATCATCTGGACATCCTCAGACGAAAATGTCGCTAAGGTTGAAAACGGTGTTGTTACCACAGTGGGCAGGGGTACGGCTGTAATCACTGCAAAAACAGAGGACACAGGTCTCGAGGCAAAATGCACCGTAACTGTAATCAAGCATGTTGAAAATGTTACATTCCCGAATGCAAAAGAAACAGTTTATGTGGGCAAGACCCTCACGATAAAGGCTGCGGTTATTCCCGAAGATGCTGAAAACAAAAAGCTTATGTGGACTTCCTCTGACGAAAAAATTGCTACTGTCAAGGACGGCAAGGTAACGGCTCTGGGAAGCGGCTCTGTAGTTATCACTGCAAAGAGTGAAGACGGCAATCACTTTGCCTTCTGTATTGTAAGAGTGCTTCAGGGCATAAAGGAAATCAAGCTGGACAAGGCTGATGCAATTCTCGATTATAAGGAAAGCATAACGCTTATACCAACACTCTCACCTGAAAACATTGACGATAAGCGCATTATATGGACTTCAAGTGACGAGAGCGTTGCTAAGGTAATTGACGGTGTTGTTTCAGCTCAGGAAAAGAGCGGCAAGGCTGTTATAAAAGCAGTTTCCGCAAGTGATGAAACTGTATATGCTCAGTGCCTTGTTACTGTCAGAGAGCCTGTAGGTGAAATTAAGCTCAGCGAGACAGAGTTCACTATGAAGGTGGGCGACAATAAAAAAATCACAGCTGAAATTCTGCCGGAAAACGCCAACGATAAAACTGTTATCTGGACAAGCGGCGACGGTAAGATAGCCACAGTTGACGGCGGTACAATCACTGCAGTGTCAGCAGGTGTAGTTGAAATCACTGTCACAAGTGTGAGATACGGCGTTTCCTCCAAGTGCAGAATAACCGTAACCGAAGCATAATATACTATAATGTAATAAGAGAAGCAGACGGTAAAAGCCTGCTTCTCTTTTTATTCTATTGACTTTTTGTCGACAAACCCATATAATTAAACCATAGTCACTTAAGGAGTGTGAAAGAATTTATGAAAAAAATGAGTAATATTTTATGGGGACTTTTATTTGTCTTTGCAGGTGTGGTTTTCGGCCTGAGCGCCTTTGATGTCATTGAAATCAAAGACATTTTCTTTGACGGCTGGTGGACTATGTTTATTATTATACCCTGCACTATTGAGCTTTTCAGAAGCAGAGATAAGACGGGTAACATTATCGGCATAGTTATCGGTGTGGTGCTGCTTTTAGCCTGTCAGGGAATTCTCACCTTTGATATGATATGGAAGCTTCTCGTTCCCGTAATATTTGTTATTATCGGCCTGTCGCTTATTTTCAAGGATGCTTTTATGGGCAAGGCAAAGAAAACTGCCTTCAAGCGTTTCAATGAAAGAAAAGGCAAGGAGGATGTTCAGAAGGCTTCTTTCGCAACAAAGAGCATCAAATATGACGGCCAGAACTTTTACGGCAATGACCTGACAGCAATTTTCGGCGGTGTTGACTGCGATCTTCGCGGTGCATATATCACAGAAGATGTTATTATCAATGCAACTGCAGTCTTCGGCGGCGTTGATATCTTTCTGCCTGAAAATGTAAATGTTCAGTATAAGTCAACAGGTATTTTCGGCGGTGTTGAAGATAAAAGACGTCTGCCTGCACTTCCCGATGCTCCCACGGTTTATGTGAGTGCACTCAGCTTCTTTGGCGGAGTGGATATTAAATAACCTTAAAAAATGAGGTGATATTATGAAAAGCATAAAGCCCGGCAGAGGCCCCTCAATGATGAGCGGAATAGTCGGCATATTTGTTGCGTTGTTCGGTGTTTTCTGGACAATTGCCGCTGTTTCGATGGGTGCAGGCCCTATGGGTATTTTCGGCATAATCTTTGTGGCAATCGCCATAGTGCAGGTTGTCTATAACTTCAAAAATGCCACAGGCAAAAACAGATATTCATCTTTTGATATAACCGAAGACGGTGAGGAAATCGACCCTTGGAATGAACGCTTCGGCGAAAAGAGAGAATATACGCAAAAGGAAAATCTCAGCAGTGACAGCAAATACTGTCCCTATTGCGGCGCAAAGGTGCAGGGAGATTTTGAATTCTGTAATCAGTGCGGAAAGAGATTACCTTAATTAAAACAAAAGTATAGCAGGGAAAGTCGAGTGACAATCCCTGCTTTTGTTATTATTTGATTTTCTCTGTCAGCGTATCATAAAGTGCTTTTGTTTCTGGCAGAGTTTTTCCTGCGATAACAAGCTTATCTTCACCCGCAGTGATTACTATACATCCTGCATCATCATAGTAGGTGTAGCGTGTGTAATAGCCGAATTCGTCATTTTTAAACTGTCCCATAAGAAGTCTGAAGGAGCCGAAGCCGCTTGTTCTGAGACCGTCTGCAGTTACCTCTCGGAACTCAATATCATCTATGCTGTCATAGCTGACGGTGATATCGTGATAATAGTCAGCCTGAATTTCGAGAGCAGTTTCGCCTGCAATAAAGCTTATATCACCTGTGTTTGTAATAAGAGGAACAAATATAAGAATTGCTGCAAGACAAACTACAGTTATAATCTTATATGCTTTCGGCAAGTCCTTCACAACGCTCTTAGCCACATAATTGCCCTCTTTGAGCTGCTTCTTATAGTAAAGATAAGAGTAGGCGGTGGGGAGTACTGCTGTTGCTAATATCACGCCAAAGAGAATGAAAGGCAATGCTTTTTCGCTAAGCAAGATGCAGGGCAGCAGAAGAAAACCGCAGATAAACCATACTCTGCCGCCGAAGCGGTGAGTGGCATTCCAGTTTTCAGCATTTTCAAGAGCCCATTTAACCTTTATGCCCATTGTGGCATTCTGCTTGCACTTAGGCAGATGGTTGCCTATGAAAATAAACATAAAGGCAAGCAGGCCTAAAACCAACGCCATAGGGTTAAATTCCTTCTGAAGGGCTGTGGAGTAAAACAGTGTATTGACAAATAGGCTCACGGCAGGCAAAATCCAGAAGACCGGTTCCATAGCCTTTTTATTCTGATTTTTGTTTCCGGGGTCCTTTCCGCTTATCCACAAGGCAAACAGGTGAAGCGCCACCAGAATAAGAGGCAGGCCGAAAACTACGAAGGCTTTGGGACTTAAAGCATCGGCTGTGCCGTCAATACCTATATGTGACACCATTTCATCAGGGAGCTTATTCCAGATTATCAGACCGCAAAGAGTGGGCAGAAGAATAATAAGCGAAGAAATAAGAGCTTTCAGCTTGTTGTTTTTAATCATTGTCACCGTCTCCCTTCAGCTGTGTTATCCACAGCATAATTTCCTCCAGCACGGAGGCATTGAGTTCATAATAAATATATTTGCCGTCTCTCTCATCTCTTATAAGGTCAGCTTCTTTGAGTACGCTCAGGTGTCTTGATACTGCTGCACCGCTTACGGAAAATTTTTCCACAATTTCTCCTGCCGAAAGTCTGCCGCCTTTAAGCATAGAGAGTATCTCGCGCCTTGTGGGGTCTGAG
The DNA here is from genome assembly GCA_045637065.1 of Acutalibacteraceae bacterium. Taxonomy (GTDB): domain Bacteria; phylum Bacillota; class Clostridia; order Oscillospirales; family Acutalibacteraceae; genus UBA6857. The sequence continues at coordinate 3,636 of JAZTYQ010000018.1, read as the reverse complement.
AGGGCTTTAAGAGTGTTTTGCAAACTCAATGTAATCACCTCTTTTGGTTTTATTTAACATTTAACTTAAATGTTAAATATATTATAGCGTATGCAGTTACCCTTGTCAAGGGGATAGCAAAAAAAATAAGCCCTCGGAAAATCCGAAGGCTTAATGTTATTCAATTATCAGAAAACATAAATCTTGGCAATGTTCATCATAACCTTGAGAATCTTTGCAAGAACGGAAATAGCCTTTTCAAAGAAGTTTTCTGTGCTTTCTTCCACAGGCTCTTTAGCGGGAGGAACATAGCCCTCAGCCTCATCGCCCTGAGTGGTATCCTTCTGAATTGCGAAGGAGTCAACTTCTGTGCAGCCATCCTCTGTTACGGTGTACGCGTCGAAGTAAAGCACGCCGTCAACAATCTTCACCGCCGAGAACATAGGCTCATCGAAGGAAAGAATTTCCTCACCTCTGGGGAAGTATTCATCTGTGAGTGAGGGGTCATTCTGAATGTAGGTCTTCACACCGCTGGTGCCTGAGATAACATAGGTTGTGCCTGTGGGCTGCACCTGTGCGTGATAAACCTTGCCGTTGTAGCTGAGATATTTTGTGTCAAAGCCTGTGAGGGCATTGTTTACAAGGGAGCCTGTTCTCATATAAACGTGGTCATGACCCTGGAATACCATATCAACATCCAGTTCAGGCATAAGCACGCTGAGCTGGTCACGGATAGCGCATACATCGTCATCCTTATAGTGTGAGCCCTGAGAATAAGCTGCCTTGTGAATGGCAACGAATTTCCACTGAGCATCGCTCAAATTCATATCTTTTTTCAACCACTCGATCTGAGCGTCGCTGATAGCTTCATCCTCATTCAGGTCATTTGTGTTAAGCACTGCAATGTGAACGTTGTTGTAATCGAAGGAATAATATGTACCCGTTGTTTCATCCTGCTCGGGAACATTGGGAAGAATGAAGTTATCCCTGAGTGCATATTCACCGTGACCCTCGTGGTTACCTGCTGTGGGCATAAGATAGGTGTTCATAAGGTTGTCTGACGCTGTGTTGAAAAGCCAGAACCAATGCTTGAAGTTGTTGCCCTGGTCTGAAAGGTCACCCGTGTTGATAATGAAGTCAGCTTCGGGATATTTCTCAAAGGCTTCTCTTAAGGTTGTTGCCCATGCACGGCTGTACTGGGCTTCGCTCTGTGACTGGGGGTCAGTCATATGAAGGAAAGTAACTTCCTTGCTGCCGTCACCTGTGCGGATAACACCTGTGTCACTCCACCAGCCTTTTTCGGCTGAACCCACACGGTAGTAATAGGTTGCACCCTCTTCAAGGCCTGTGAGTGTAACAACGTGACGGTTAATTGCAAATGCGTACTGAATGAAGCCGACAATACCGATGTCAATACCGGGGAAGGAGCGTGTTACGGGTTCACTCTTGAGGTCAATTCCGAAGTCGGCCTTTACTGTGGGAGTGCCTGTAAAGGTGGGTTCTTTATCTGCTTTATAAATTTCAATGTCGCCGCCAACTGTTGACTTTGAGAACCAGCTTATGTATGCACTTGTGTTTTTCTCTTCACCGAGAGTTACGCTGATGTTGGTGGGCAGACGGTAGTTTTCTCTTGTTACGGGTACCTCAACGCTGTGAGTTGAATATGTAACACCGTAGTCACCCTTTTCGGCAGGGTTCTTATCGCTTGTGAAGTCATTCAGCACATAAGCAACATAACTGCCGAGGCCTTCAAACTGACTGAAGGTGAGATATTTCTGTATTGCAAGCTGGTCAAGAACATCGTAAAGGTCTTTATAGGGGAGTATCTCAAGAGCAAATACAGTATCAACAAGATTCATATATGTGGGATTGCCCTGAAGAAGAACATTTACAAGATAGTCAACACCGTCGCCGAGAGCTTTGCCGATAATGTCGTCATTCATAAGCTTGCCAAGACGGATTTCAAGCTTGCCGAGGATGCTATCTTCGATAAGGTCGTGTAAAAGAAGGTCAATAAGAAGATTGAAAAGCTTTTCAATTGTTACACCGCTTGCACAGCCTGCAATTGCATCCTGAAGGAAGGCGTCATTCTGAGCGCCCTCGTTGCCGTCGTACCAATAAGCCATTGTGGTGAGAATAAGATCACCTAAGTTGCCGGGACGGTTTTTATCGCCTATGCCGTGACTTTCAAGCAGTGCAGTGCAGGGAAGCTCTGAAACCTGAAGTGATGCAAGCTCAGCAATAAGACCTTCAAGAAGATTATAAAGCTCATCGGGGTTTTTGATATAGAGGTCATAAACCTGACCTAAAAGGACATTAATAAACCACATAATATTGCCAACACAGAAAATGTTATAGCCGCCTACTTTGATACCGCTGCCGATGTAGGGCTCAAGGAAACCGCCGATAAGTGCGCCGAGGTCAAGATCCATAGTTTTGAGGAAAGCGTCAACACTGCCTGCGTCACGGATCTGCTCAACATAACCGCCGAGGAAAGACTTGACAATATCTGTAAGGAAAACTGCAGTGTCAGCCTTGCCGTTTGCGCTTCTCAGACCGCCGAAACCATTATCAAAAACAGTGTTTTTATATGTGCCGTAATTATATGTAACGCCGTCATAGGTGAACTTTGCCTTGTCGTCAAAGTTTACACTTTCAAACTTCATGTCGCTTTCGCCATTGCCGTAGGTGGTGAAGGTCATTTCACGGTAGGTGCAGGGGTAGCTTGTAACCGATGCGGTTTCACAGTCATAGAGAACCTCACCGTCATCGTTTATAACGCAGGCAATATCGTCTGTGTGAAGATGACCCGTAAAGGCATAGTGGATGCCCCAGGAAGCAAATCTTTCTGCAACCTCCATATAGTTGTCAAGGGGGAATGCGAATGTGATTGAAGGCTCAGTTTCCATATGAGCTGCAAGACCGTGGTGAAGCATAACGAAGGGTGTTTTGCCATTTGCATAGGCATCGTCAGCAAGACCCTTGACCCACTGCATAAGCTCTTCGGTTACTGCGCCGCCTGTTTCGTGGTCGGCAGTTTCATCATCGAAGGTATATTTGCAGCTGTCAATAACGATGAGGCGGAAGCTATCATTGCCATTTTCGTCTTTGAGGTCAATTGCATAGGAAAGGCCGTTCACCTTTTCTTCATTGTCTTTTGCATAGCGTGTGAAAGCAAGGTCATAGCCAAGGTTTTTATAAACTTCAGCAAACTCGTTTGCCTGAAGGCCTCTTGCTCTTTCCTTTTTGCCGTTTTCAAAGGTGAGGGCTCTGTCCTGATTTATGTCGTGGTTACCGTTGATAACAATAAACTCAACGCCGTATTTTGCTTCGTACTCCTCGAGTAAAGCGGCAAACTCAACGTGAGCTGTATATTCACCGTCTTTTGTCAGGTCACCGGGGATAAGGATATAGTCCAGCTCAGGATTTCTTGCTACGGCAGTTTCAACAGCGGTTCTCATCATCTGATCAGACTGTGCAAACTGCTTCGTGTTGGTGCCGGCATATTCCTGCCAAGCATCGCACTTGCCGCCCATAAGGCTTTCGGGATAGAAGTGAGGGTCAGAGATTGTAACGAAATCAAGCTCTGCCACAGGTGATTTTTCTCTCAGGTCTGCAGCGTATGAGAACATACCTGCACAGGAAAGCACCAGTGCG
>JAZTYQ010000017.1:0-31979 GCA_045637065.1 Acutalibacteraceae bacterium | reverse complement strand
TTTTGTTTTACAGTCATTTATACCGTTATTCAGACACCGGTTTATAATGATTTATGTTTGTATTGATAAGCATATCGTAATCGACTATGTGAAACAGTGTGCCGTCAGGTAACGGATAAACGCAGATATCCTCAGCTTCGTTGTCATAGTTAGGAAGACAGCGTGTAAACTCCACCCAAACAGAGCCGTCTGCGGGGTCGACTGCAAGCACCTGCTCCGTCGTGCTGTCTGAAACATCATAGGAAAGATAAAGAATGCCTTCATACACAGAGCCACCCTGAAGTCTGTCAAGCTCCTTTTCAAGCGGGATTGCCTTTATAAAGCTCATTGTTTCAAGGTCATACTGAAGTATTTCGGTGACATCATCAAACTTTGAAGTGTAAAGATAGCTGTTTTCTCTGTCTATTGCACACCAGGGAATACCGTCCGTCAGGCGTTCGCTTGTCATATCGTAATATTTTCCCGTGTATTCGAGGGTTTCGCAGTCATAGAGAAGAATAAAATTATAGAGATAACCCTCACCGTCGATGTCGCCCTCAACAGGAGCGTATATATAACCGTTTGCACAGTCAATGCCTCCGATGTGATTGCTGCCGTATTTCTCATAAAACTCCTTCGGAACAGCGTTTGATTTCTTTTGGGTGCACTTCATATTTTCATCGAACTTTGCAAGACCGGTAAAATTAATGAATGTGAGCGAGCCTGAGCCGTAAAAATATTCTCCGTCATAGCAAAGGCCCTGACCTGAAAACATTGAAACTGTAGCAGGAAGCTTTTCAGTCCCTGCAAGCTCATAGCCCTCACTTACAGTACTCGTTCCGAAACCGAAAAGGTATAAAAAAACCAATGCTACCGATGTAAAAAAAGCTGTTAGCTTTGCCATAGTAATCCTCCTGTGTTGACTTTTTTAATTTTTGAAATAACAACGGGGTGAAACATCCCCTTGTCGATGGCAGTCAAACATAGCTTCATTATATACGATTTGCGTATGGTTGTCAATTTTAAAGCACGTTCAGAAGCTTAGTTTAAACGAAAAATTTTGACATAATTACAGCTGCGTGTTATAATCAGATTGCAAAGGAGTGAACCATATGAAAAAATTCAAACCGTTTCCCTATATATTTGCTTTTGTTGTTTCGGCAATTGTTTTCGCAGTGTCAATGTACACTCTCTGCCCTGCGCTTAACATTAAAAATCCGGTGCTGTGGGCGGTTGTCGATGTTACAATCTTTGTTTTTGTTGCTATGGTACGCCTTGCGAAGGGCTGCAAGGATTTCGGCTGGGTGACGGTTATAAAGAAAACCGGCTCAAAGGGCAGAACAAAAAAATACAATGAGTTCAACATTTCCCTTAAGCCTTATATAGTGCCTCTTGCCCTGACGGTAGCTATGGTGTTTATTGCATTTATCAGCGGCACCTTTTTCAACGGTGTAAGACACTCAGAGATACTCAAAGTCACCGAGTCGGATTTCACCGCAGATTTAGCCGAATCTGTGGGTACTGATTCAATTGCGCTTATGGACACTGCTTCTGCGCAGATGCTGGGCGACCGTGAAATCGGCACTCTCTCGGATGTTGTCAGCCAATTTGATGTTTCCTATGAATACACACAGATAGACTATAAGGGCAGACCTGTCAAGGTTGCACCTTTAGAATATGCAGGCTATTTCAAATGGGCAAACAATAAAGCAAAGGGTGTTCCCGGCTATGTCAGCGTTGACCCTGTTTCAATGTCTGCATCTTTCAACAAAACCGAAGGTATGAAATATGTTCCCTCTGCTTATTTCAGTGAAGATGCTTTCCGATACCTGAGAACTAAGTACCCCACACTGATGCTTGGCAATCTTCACTTTGAGATTGATGAAGAGGGCAAGCCCTATTATATTGCATCAATTATTGACCATACAATTGCCCTTTTTGGTGGAGAAACCGTTGTTGGCTGTGTTGTCCTTGACCCGGTGACAGGTGAAACGGTACGCTATGAGCTTGCAGACGTGCCACGCTGGATAGATGTTGTTTTCAGTGGTGACCTTATCTGTGAGCAGTATAACTGGCACGGTATGTACAGTAACGGCTACCTCAACAGTCTTTTCGGGAAAAAGGATTGCAAGCAGGTTACAGAGTACTTTGCTGATGACGAAGAGAGTTACGATGAAACTCCCGTTTCCGATTACGGTTATGTTTCAAAAGATGGCGACATCTGGATTTATACGGGCATCACCTCTGTCAACGGTGACAGCTCAAATATAGGCTTCCTGCTTGCAAATGAAAGAACGGGCGAAAGCCGTTACTATGCAGTGGCAGGTGCGGATGAAAAATCAGCAATGGCTGCCGCAGAGGGTGAGGTGCAGGAAAAGGGCTATCAGGCATCCTTCCCGTCACTTATCAATATTGACGGCAATCCCACATATATTATGGTGCTTAAAGACTCCGGCGGACTTGTAAAGCTTTATGCTGCCGTAAATGTTCAGCAGTATAACATTGTCACAACGGCTTCAACTCAGGCAGAGTGCATAAGAAAGTATAAAACAGCATTAGGCATCAGCGTAAATGATATGCCTTCGGGAAAAACTGAGGAAATAACCGTAACTATTGCCGATATCAAATATATCGATATAGACGGCAACACCTATATCTATCTTATTGACACTGAGGATAACATTTACAAAGCCAAGGCTGCAGACCACGAAAATATGATCTTGCTTAAAAAGGGTGACAGGGTAGTGCTTGAGGTTTCAGGCTCGGTTATTGCGGAATGTAAATAAGAAAAACAGCACTCTGTTTTCACAGAGTGCTGTTAAGTTTTAATGCTTTACATAGCTTTTGCGCCTGCTGCTCTGAGCTTTTCATTGACATCGCGCTGGTCAACCCATACAACAACTTCCATAATTGCAAGTGCTGTGAGGATGTGCCAGATTGAGTGGCCGTGAATGTTACCCAGAATAAATGTGTTGATTTCATTGTCACCCCAGATTGAAGTGATGATAAAGGCAACAAGGAATGTGAGAATGATAAGGATGAAGAGAATCTTTTCGGTAGATGTCATCTTCTTGAAGTTTGCAATAAGCAGATAGAGAATTGGCAATGCCGTAAGGAAACAGCCGAATTCCGCAAGTGAAAGACCGCCTGTTTTGCCGTCCATGGGGGCTCCGCCGCCGCCGATGTAAAGTGGTCTGTCGTGAAGAACGAAAACTTCGTATGTAAGAACGGACAGCACCAACAGCATTATTGCCGTAACGCCGATAAGGAATATGTTGCGCTTTTTCTTTTCATTTGCGTTCTGATAAAATTCAAATGCAAAACAGCAAACACCTGACCAGGCAACAAGCTCTGTAAATGACATGTCAACATAGCTTGCAAGAAGCTTTGTTGTCAGCACACCGGGCTGGAATTCACCGTAGTTAGCCGTGTGCATGCCTACAGATGTAACTGACATGATCATATACAGAAGAATAAATACATACCAATACCATTTCTTATTCTTTTTGATAAGAAGAATGGCAATGGCAATGAATGCTGCCAGAGTATATACCCAGTTGGTCTGTACTGCTGCGTACTGAGCACAATACTCGGCAAGAGAAGTTCCACCTTCAAGAATAATATCCTTAAAGGATGGCCAGTCAATAAAATTAAGTTCCATAGTAAAAAACCTCCTTTATTTTTCTATATTTTAACACTATGATTACAAATCCGCAATACTTTTAAAGCAGAAAACAAAAAAATAGTGCGTTTTATCTGTTTTTATATTGTAAATAATTACCGTTGGTGCTACAATAATAAAAAAATACAAAGGAGAAAAACAATGAAAACACTTAAAAAAACTCTTGCGGTTGTGCTTAGTGTGCTTATGGCATTTTCATGCGCAGCACTGCCTGCTTCGGCTGCACAATTAGGCACCGCTGAAACTCAGGGCTGTGACTGCGGTATGTATCCCTCGGTTATTATTCCGGGCATTTTCCAGTCAAAGGTAAGATATCTTGACGAAGACGGAAACGAAAAGCTCAATGCTGAAGGCAAGCCCTATTCTGCTCCCTTTTTTATGGAATCTACAAACGATATAGTTATGATGGCTCTGAGTGAAGCTCTCATTCCTTTAGGCAGTCTTCTCGTTACTCAGGAGGACAAGGAAGAACGCTGTGCAAAAGCAATTGCAGATGTACTCGGTGAAGCTCTTCTTGGCAATCTGAAGCTTGACAATAAAGGTCATACTATCAAAAACATTCAGGCTGACAAATACACAACAAGCCTTGCAAATCTTCCCGAGGAGCAGAGAGAATATGCCCTTGACCAGATTCCTCTTCGTGATTATGCAGATGTTGCAGGCTACGATCACCTTTATTTCTTCTCATACCTTTCAACAGGAAATCTCAAAGAAATAATAGCTGAGCTTTATGAGCTTATTCAGACAGCAAAGAAGGAAACAGGCCACGATAAGGTAAACATCGCTCCCATCAGCCAGGGTGGTTCACTTTTCAATGCCCTTGTGCAGTATTATAAGGACAACGGCCTCGATATTGAAGACGATATCAACAGAGTGTGCTATGTTGTGCCTGCTGCAGACGGCTCAAACATCTTAGGTGATATTTACCGTTACGGTCTCAGAGACGATACAGAAGCTCTTTACGGTTATATGATTCCTTCACTTTTAGGCGAAGATCAGCAGTACCTGTCATACCTTATCAATCTTATTCTCAGAATATTCCCCGAGGCTGACCTTGATAATATTCTTGATACTGCAGTACACACTCTGGTTGAGGACTATCTTGAATACACGACCTGCCTCTGGGCGCTTGTTCCCTCAGGACACTATCCCGCTTGCCGAGAGATGTATCTCAGTGAGGAAGAGGATGCTTATATCAGAGAGCAGACCGACTGGTACTATAATGCTCAGGTGAATGCAAGAAGCTATATCCTTGAAATGCTTGACAAGGGTATTGAATGCTTTGACATTGTTGATTATAACTGTGAATTCTATAAAATCTGCGATTCATGGGATAAGATGCAGGCTGACGGTGTTATTCATCTTGACTCGGAATCCTTCGGCGCAACAAGCGTAAAGGTCAATGTGCCTCTTGCAGAGGATTATCAGCAGGCAAACACCTATTGCACAGACCCTGCACACAATCACATTGATGAGGGTAGGCTTATTGACGCTTCAACGGGTACCCTTTGCGAAACATCCTTCTACTTCCTTAATCAGGGTCACGAATCAACAGCAAGAAACGATGTTATTATGCGCCTTGCCGTAAGAATTCTCACAGATGAAGACTTCAAGGATGTTTATTCTGACCCGGGCTTCCCCCAGTTTAACTTTGCACGCGATTCAAGAGGCGTTATCAATAGATATGAGCTTTGGAAAAATTACAACACTTCATATCTTTCACCTGAGCTTGCAGCAGAATTTGAAGCGGCAAAGGCTCAACTTGGTGCTGCAATAGAAAGCACATATATGCCCACAGAAGAATTTGATGCTGCGGCTGACAGATTTGATGCGGTTATTGATAAAATAGTTGACAGCGGCAAGACCGAAGAAGAAATCGAAAAAGAAAAAGAAGAAGCAAAGAAAGAAAATCAGACAAACTTCTTCCTTAAGATTCTTTCAGCAATACTTGAATTCTTCAATAAGATTATTGTCGGTATATTCGGCGGCAAAGGCTTCTCAGAGATGCTCAAATAATAATCAAATAAAACCAAGGAGCCACGGCGCTGTGCTGTGGCTCCTAAAATTTTATACTTTACAGTGTGTCAGTGAGAATTTTTATAAGAGAAACGAAGAAGTCGCCGAAGAAACTGAACATTCTTGACAGAAGCTTTGAGATAAGGCTGCCGGGCTTGAATGAATCATCATCCTCGGCAAGACCCTGTGTCGAAAGCCATGAAATAAGCCCCTCAGGATGTCGGAGAGAAATATCGTTTCCTTTACCGTCGGTGATTGTTACATCCTTGAACTGAGCACCGTCGTCCATAAAGAAATCGTGAATTGCCGCATCCCATGTGTTGTGGGTATCCGGCTCTCCGTCAGCGGTTCTGGGTCTGTAGTCTGAGTGATATATTTTGTCAAAGGTGACAAGTCTGCAATCCTCTTTGCAGTTTGATAATGCCATAAGATATTCCCAGTTCGTTATAACAGTCAGGGGATTAAGGCTGAGATATGTATCGTTTTTGCACCAGGAAAACCATATGGGCATATCAACAAGGCTGTTAAGCTCTATGGTCGAGGGTGCATAGACAGGTGAAAGGGGGAATGCAGCTGCGAAAAATTCGGGATAGGTTGATGCCATTCGAAGTACCATTTTGCCGCCCATTGAATAGCCGCCTATATATATTCTGTTGGGGTCGATGTGCTTTTCATTTGCCTTGAGGAAATGGTCTATGGATGACTTGAGGGTTGTTGTGGGACCTTCCCAGGCTATTGTTATTGAGGTTGTGGGGTATCGGGGGAGGAAAAGGAAAGCACCGCCGGTGCCTTTGAAGCGACGCTGATATTCTTCGCTTGACCAGAGGCTTATATCGCAGTTTTCAATCTGATGACCGGGATAGTCACCTGAGGAGTTTCCGTGAAGCCACACAACAAGGGGATATTTTGTGTCGTCTTTTTCGTTTTTTACAGGGGAGTAGTAAACATAGTCCAGCAAATCGTCACCGTGAATGAACTGAGTGTTCAGTGCATTTACACCTGCAGTGTAGCTCATAGCCGCCGCACTCGGGGCAAAGCACAAAATAATAATTAAGACAGACAGGAGTAATGATATTAATTTTTTCATATTAAGCACCTTCTTTTTCTTAACATATTTATATATTTCATTATATATTAGGTTTTTTGTTTGTCAATTTTTTCGGGACAACTTTAATTTTTACACAACATCTATGTAACATTTCGCAAGAAAAAAGCAGACATCACGGGTTTGATGTCTGCAGGGGCTTTGTTATATTTCTTTGCAAAGAAGAGCGTATCTTTCTTCAAGCTCTTCATAATGAGTGTAATTTTTCTGTTGAGTGATGTAGTTTTCAGCTTCTCTGAAGGGTTTTGTTATTCTCATATAAACAGATTCCTTCTTCATGTACTCGCTGAGTTCGCGTCTTTGTCTGAGGCTGTCTGCAAAGCCGGAGGTTTCTCTGTTTATAATTTCTTCCTTTACTCTTTCGTCAGGAGCGAAGGTGTAAGCCTCACCGTATTTTCTTATAAGTGAGGTTGCCTCTTTTTTCATTTTTGCAAGTCTGATAGCCTCAGAGCGAATCTGCTTTTCCTGCTTTGTGCTTCTGGGTAATTTCTTTGCTTGTCTCACAAGATCGGCAGCGTTTTCATAGCGGTAAACAGCGCCCTTTGCAAAGGTTTCCTTTGCATCGTTAAGTTTCAGAAGAGCATTTTTGCCGCTGAATTTATTAAGGTCATCAAGAACAATGCCATTTCTCTCGATTGCCAGATTTGTTTCTCTGATTTCTCTGAGCTGAGCCTTTGCAGCTTTTATTGCCGTAAGCCTTGCTTGCTTTTCTTCGGGAGAGTTTTTCGGCATAGCCTTTGCCTGACGAAGCGCGGTTTTGTCAAGGGGCAGCTTTTCTTTGCCATCAAGAGCGCGTGCCGCATGAATTATTTCCATAGCCTCGCACAGTTCATCGTCTTCAAGCTTGCCTATGCCGTAATTTTCAAACATTGCACGGATTTTAAGCACCTCAACATATGCCTTGTGTTTGTTTTCTGTCAGGTCATAGAAAAGGAAGGGAACAAGGTTGAAGAATGCGCCGAAGATGGAGCAGAAAATAAGAACTTCAAAGAGATTGCCTCGCATAACATCGTCATACAGCACGTTGTAGTCTGCGCCAAGTCCCATTCTTTCATATATTGCGGGATAAAACAGTCCTGTGAAGAAGCCTATAAAGGTACCGATAAGGCCTAAAGGTCCGAAGAGACCGTCAATTCGGACTCCTGTTTTCCACTGATGATAGTCTTTCATATCAGCCTGAATGTTGTGCTGGACTATATTCCAGAAGGTGTTGATGAAATTGTTGAAGAACCAGAGTACACAGATAACGATGAGATTTTGATATGTAAAGTAAAGAACAATAAGCACAAAAATGTTTATTGTGTTGGCTGTGATGAGAAGATTTCTCTTGCCCATAAACTTAATGGCAAAGGGTGCCAATATCATCGACCAGAGTGAAGCGTTGCCGATTATTGTGTTTGCAAGGCCTAAGTGAGGCGCATACTGACCGCCATGACCGTAAACAAAAGACCAGCCCAGCACAACGCCATAACCTGATTCAAGGAAAACAATCCATGCTGCTGCCTGAATTATCCAGAAATACTTGTTTTTTGCCACCTCTCTCACCGCATCAATTATTCTTACGGGATCAGGCTTTCTTTTTGGCATAACAAGTCTTTCTTTGACTTTGCGGAAAAAGACTGTGTTGAGAATAAGACCTATTATGACAAATACGGGGTAAACTACTCTGTAAGTCCATATGTTATTAAGTCCCCATGTCAGACCTGCAATAAGAGGTACTGCAAAGTTTGTTATGGAGGGAGCTAATGAGTATATTATCTGAGATATGCTCATTACAGTGGCTCTTTCCTGAGCGTTGGGGCTTATAATCTGCTGGAAATAGGTGTAGCTTTCATTGTAGAAGCACAGGAAAACATTCAGCAGAAGATACATAATTTCAACAACAATGGCTTTTGTTATGTATTCCCAGCTTTCATATGGCAGCCACACAAAAATGAGTGTTATAAGCACCATAGGCAGAGCTGTTCTTCTAAGGAACGGCAGGAACTTTCCTCCCTTTAAGTTGTGATTGTCATAATACCAGCTTCTGAATATACCCATGGGGATGCCGATAATATTTGCCACTATAAGCATAATCTGCAAATCCATAGGCTTGAGACCTATGCTTGCACCCACAAGAAAGTTTGAAGCATCAAGAGATATTGCCCCGGCAAGGAGTGTGCACCAATTCACACCGAAGCCTGCTCCGCCAAGACAAGCCACTTCTTTGTAAGGTACATAATTGCCCTTTGGGGGTTCTGTCCAATAAGTTTTGGCAAGATTAAAAGCATTAACTGCTTTAACTTTAAGGTTTTCCATTTTAATCTCTCCTTTAAGTTTTTTTCTTTGCAGCTTTATTAAGTATAACAAATTGATAAAACAAAATAAATATGTTTTTAGAAAAAAATTATTTCTTATGACGGCAAAGCTGAGCTTTTTACATAAATGTGAAAATTTTATTTCTGTTTTGTCATTTTTTATCGGGTTGCAGACTATTTTGTTGACAAATAGATACTGTTCTGCTATACTTTAATCAAATTTAATAAATGGAGGTTTTTTATGGCATTACATCCCGTGTTGGCGATGGCAATAGGCATCGTTGTTATGATGCTTCTTATCATCTTCACTAAAATGCACGCATTCCCTTCACTCATTATTTCAGCTATACTTATTGCAGTTCTTGCAATGCCTTTTGGTGCAGACGCTTCACTTGTTGAAACTCTCACCGGTTGTGTAAGCACTGTCACAAAAGGCTTCGGTAACACTATGGCAAGCATAGGCGTTGTTATCGGCTTCGGCTGTATTATGGGTATATTCCTTGAAAAGAGCGGCGCTGCAAAGCGTATGGCGCTTACAATTCTCAAGCTCGTTGGTGTTAAAAACTGTGACGTTGTTCTCGGTCTTACAGGCTTTGTTGTTTCAATCCCTGTTTTCTGTGATTCAGGCTTCGTTATTCTTTCATCACTTGCAAAAGAATTTTCACGTCTTACCAAAAAGTCAATGGTAGGCCTCGGCGGTATCCTCGGTATGGGTCTTTACATAACTCACTTCCTGGTACCTCCCACACCTGGTCCTCTTGCAGTTGTTTCAACATTCACTGAAAACGGCTCAATTATCGACCTTGGTCTTTTCATTCTCTGCGGTATAGCATTCTCCGTTCCTCTGTTTGTCTTCTCGGTTTTCCTTTTCAGATACTTCGGCAAGAAGTACCCGAACCTTGTGGTTCCTTATGAAATCGACAGAAGCAAATATACAGAAGAGCAGCTTAAAGTTCTCGACAGAATACATGAAAAGCACGAGAATAATGAAGAACTCACAACAAGCGACTTCGCTGAGCTTTTAGCTTCAGAGAAGCTCCCCAGTGCATTCCTTTCATTTGCAACTCTTCTCGTTCCCATCGTACTTATCTTTGCTAACACACTCGTAGGTCAGATTGATTCACTTGCAGGCACAACTTTTGCAAGCATCGTTACCTTCCTCGGCCAGCCCGTAATTGCTCTGTTTATTTCACTTTGCATGGGCGCATTCCTTCTTTGCAGAAGCTATGACAAGAAAACTTGTGTAAATCTTATGCAGGAAGCTTGCCGTGATGCAGGCCCCATCGTTTTCATCACAGCAGCAGGCGGCGCTCTCGGCGCGGTTATCAATGCAACAGGTGCTGCAGGCATTATGGCTAACTGGATTGTTGACGCAGGTGTTCCCGCAATCCTTATCCCCATCATTATAGGCGTTATTATGAGATTCCCCCAGGGCTCAGGCACAACTGCTATGATTACAGGCTCAGCAATTATTGCTCCCATGATGTCAACTCTCGGTGTCAATCCCTATCTTTGCGCTCTTGCACTCTGCCTTACAACAATGTGTCCGAGTTATCTCAACGACTCATATTTCCATGTTGTTACAAACTTCTCGGGTATGGATATCAAGACAAGCCTCAAGACATGGTCGATCGGTTCAATTCTTATTCCTGTCTTCGGCTCGGTTATTCTTGTTATTCTTTCACTGTTCATTCACTGATAAAAACAAAAGTCGGCACCTTGTTTGGTGCCGACTTTTTAGCACTGAAAAACCGTCTGAACCCTTGTTGAGGAACAGACGGTTTTAATTTATTTTGTGAGACTTGCTTTTATGGCTTCAAAGCTTTCATCGGATATTATATGCTCAATCTTACAGGCGTCTTCCGTGGCTGTGACTTCGGATACGCCCAATCTTTTAAGATATTCCGTCAGTATGGTGTGGCGGTTATAAAGCTTCTCGGCAATTTCTCTGCCGGGCGGAAGAAGGGTAATGCCACCGTCACCCATAACATCAATATATCCGTTTTCTCTTAAATTTTTCATGGCTACACTTACACTTGGCTTTGAGTAGCCTAATTCGTTGGCAATGTCAATAGAGCGTACACTGCCGTTCTTTTCAGTGAGCATAAGAATTGTCTCGAGATAATTTTCTGCCGATTGCTGAATTTTCATTTATTTTCTCCTGTAAGTTACTGAACTAATTATAACACAGTTCAAACTGTTTTTCAAGTGTGTCAGTGAGCTATAAGCCTTTTTAAAATCTGCAAAAAAATTCGGCAATACAGAAGTATTACCGAATTTATGTAGTTTTCAATCCTTGAATCAGAAGGGCATGCTGCCGTTGCCGAGGATGTTTGAGAAGAACTGGTCAACGAAAAGTCTGAGGCCTCTGAGGAAATCGTCAAGAGCATTGAGAATCTTGCTGATGGTTGCGCTGAGGCTTTCAATTGTGCCTGTTGCATTGTTTACTTCTTCCTTGTTATTGCCGATAAGATCTGAAATGAAGCCGCCGAGAACCTCTTCTGTTGACTGAGTTGTGGGGATAGCCTGTGTTGTAACAGGTTCAGCCTCAACTGCGCCTTCAGCAGCGCTTACGCCGATAACCATTGAGCAGCAGATAATAAGTGCCATAAGTAATGCTGTAAACTTTTTCATTTTGCGTAAACTCCTTTGCAATTTATTGTGAATGTATTATAGCAGATATTAACACAATATGCAACATATAAGAAAAAAATTAATATTTTTAATAAAAGGGCATGATATCAAAATAATACAAATCCCGGAGCCGCTGCAAAAAAAACGGCTCCGATATTTAAACTGTAAAGAGCAAATTGCAAAAAACGGCTCTTCAAGGAAAGAAAAAACAGCTTTTTACAGACAGCCTTTCATTCACCGTTTTTCTTCACAGGAATTTGCACTCACAACTTTATTGTATGCACAAAACAGCTTATTGACATAGAGGGATTTTATGGGATATAATTATGATCAGATAAATATCCGCCAAAAGGTCAAAACAAGCAAGAACAAATAAAAAAAGAGAGGAATATCCAAATGAAAAAAACAGTAGGTATACTTTTTGCAGACACAATGGAATACGGACCCTTCCTTCAGTGGGCAAAGGAAAACTCTGCCGAGGAAAAGGAAAGACGAGGCAACGACAGCTGCAGTATTACACTGACAAAGGGTGAAAATTCCCTTGAGGTTATAGCTGTCAGATGTGGTATCGGCAAAACAAACGCAGCCTCTGCAACAGCATTTTTAATAGGCGAGGACAAGGTTGATTATATTCTCAATGCAGGTCTTTCAGGTGCAGTGCAGAAACTCAGACGTGAAGATATGATTGCCGTTGAAAGCTATGTGGAGTGCGATTTTGACTTGACTGCAATCGGCTACGGTTTAGGTGTGAAGGCAGACGGGCAGAAATATGTCTACTCTGCCGACGAAAAACTGATGGAGTACGCTCTTATGAGTGAAGGCATTGTCAAAGCCAAGGCGGGTACGGGCGATATTTTTCTGACAGACAAGGTGAGAAAAGACCTTTATAAGGACACCTTCGGCATTGACTCCTTTGATATGGAAACTGCAGCAATTGCAGCCGTATGCGACAAGTGCGGTGTACCAATGCTGTCCCTGAGAAAAATCAGTGACGATGCAGACGATTGCTCCGTAGATGATTACCGTGAAATGAATGAAAGACAGGAAAGTTGCCTGACAGAGCTTGTGGTAAATATCCTTACAAGAATACTTGAGGATATGTAATTTTGCTTTATTGGAAATCTGATGAAAAAAAATGTGGCTTTTATGCAATTAACTGTGAATTTTATACACTTTACCCCTTGAAAAAAAGAAAATAAGATAGTATAATAAATATGATTATTATTATAGAGGAAGTTCGACCTTTTTTCAGGGTAAAACCCATTTTACCCCTTCGGTCAATTCAAGAAAAAGGAAATGGGGAGTATTAAATTGAAAGCAGATTTACATTGTCACACCAAACTTTCAGACGGCACCTTGGGCATTGATGACATAATAATTCTTGCCAAAAACAGCGGTGTTACAACTCTTGCTATCACAGACCACGACTGCCTTGCAGGCACTGTAAGGGCAAGCATAATCGGTGAAAGACACGGCATAAACGTTATTCCTGCCGTAGAGTTTTCTGCAACTGACAGCAAAAGAGGAGCAAAGGCACATATCCTTTGCTATCTGCCCGACACTCCCGAGCGCCTTGAGGGCCTTTGCAAGAGCAACACCGAAAAGAGAAAAAGAGCAGGCAGAATAATGATTGCCAAGGTTACATCAAAGTTTCCTGTAAGCCCTGAGCTTATTATGAAATGTGCGGCAGGTTCAACAAACATTTATAAGCAGCATATTATGCACGCTCTGATGGAATGCGGTTACACCACAAGCATATTCGGAGATTTGTTCAGAATGCTTTTCTCAAAGGAATCAAGAATGAACATCTCAATGAAGGTAACCTATCCCGAACCCTCAGAAATAATCGAAGCAATACATGAAGCAGGCGGCATAGCTGTTCTTGCACATCCCGGTTTCTATAATAACTTTGAACTTTTTGAGGAGCTTATTCCTCTGGGTCTTGACGGTGTTGAAGTCTGGCATCCCGAAAACACTCCCGAACAGCAGGAAATGCTTATAAAGCTTGCTAAGAAGCACGACCTTCTTATGACCGGCGGTAGTGATTTCCATGGAGCATACAATGCGTATCCCATAAAGCTTGGCGAGTACGGACCTGATGAGGAGAATGTAGCAAAGCTTCTTGCTTATAAAGCAAAAAAGCGCAGAAAGCTCAAGAGAATGGCTGCAGCGGCTGAGGCAAAATAATCTCAGAAATCTGTCGCGAGACTTTAACTATGGAGAACTATATGAGCGAAAACGATGTAAAAATTTATATCAGTAAAAAAGAAATGAATAAAAATGCAGGCGAGTTTTCAAATAATTTTGAAGTTGTAATGGCAAACAGAGCAAACGGCAATATTGATAAAGCCAGAAAGCTGGGTGCTGCTCTTGCAACAATTGCGCCTACAGGCGACGGTGACGAGGGTATTTATATTGATATTAAGAATCACCTTGCACCCAGATATCTTGTGCCCGATATACTCTATCAGATAAAGGTTCTTCTGGTTTTTGCCTGCGAAACACTTTTGCAGATGGAAATTCCCATAGAGCTTTTATCAACAACTGCAATTGCTTCCATGTACAGTGAAATGGAAAAGGAAAGCCCCGGCTTTTACAGCAATATATCAAACGGTGCGGCCTTTACATTTTATTATCTTGCAATTCAGAAGGGTGGAGATCTTTCAAAAAATATCGGTGAAGCCTTTGCTATGCTTTGTTCTGTAAAAAATAAAGACGGCTTTGTTCTTGCGGGTCAGACCGTCTGGAATATAGCTGTTGACGTAATTGAAAAAGAGATTGAAAAAGCAGGGCTTAAAGAGATCTGTCCGGAATAAATAACAGGTAATAAAAGCGGGCATTTTATGTCCGCTTTCTGCATATCATCAATAAATTATTTGCCGTTTCGGTATTGGAGGATAACTATGAAAGTCAGAGATATTAAGGAAATTTTAGACGCAGAGCTTATTTGCAGGGAAGACCTTCTTGACACAGAGGTACATGCAGCCTGCGGCAGTGACATGATGAGCGATGTGCTTGCTTTCGTAAAGGAGCAGGCAGTTATGCTTACGGGTCTTGTTAACCCTCAGGTGGTGCGCACCGCTGAAATGATGGATATGCACTGCATAGTTTTTGTCAGAGGCAAGCGTCCCGATTTGAATATGATTGAAATGGCAGAGGACAGAGATATGGTTATGCTCTGCACCGAATATGAAATGTTCACCTCCTGCGGTAAGCTTTACTCAGCGGGTCTGAGAGGAGGCAGCGGGAAATAATGGCAGAAAGCATAAAACTCCACTATGATGTACCCGGGGACGATTTCACAAGAGCCGGCGCAGCTTCCGGCGATGTAAAGCGTACCTTAAAGCAGCTTGGTATATCACCGGCTGTTATAAGAAATGTTGCAATTGCAATGTATGAAGGTGAAATCAATATGGTTATTCATGCAGGCGGCGGCGAAATTGACGTGGAAATAACAGAAAATGAAATTAAGATGACCCTTGCAGATGAAGGCCCCGGCATAGCAAATGTTGAGCTGGCAATGAAAGAGGGCTATTCAACTGCCCCTGACAACATAAGAACACTGGGCTTCGGTGCAGGTATGGGTCTGCCCAACATAAAGAAGTATACCGACAGCTTCAGATTAGAAACTGAGGTTGGTGTGGGTACAACTCTGTTTTTGGGTGTGAATATAGCCTGATACGGCAGGGTGCCGCAAAGGTAATTACTTTGAGAAATATGAAAGAAGGAGGCAGCTATGTCTATACTGTTTCATTCGGTGCGCCTTGATGCCGATAAGTGTCAGGGATGCACAAACTGCATAAAACGTTGCCCCACAGAGGCAATAAGAGTAAGAAATAAAAAAGCATATATAATTTCAGACAGATGTATTGACTGCGGTGAGTGTATCAGAGTTTGTCCTCACCATGCAAAATATGCTGTCAGTGAGCATTTCAACGAGCTTGTCAATTATAAATACAGAATTGCACTTCCCGCACCTGCTCTTTACGGCCAGTTCAACAACCTTGAAAATGTTGACTATGTGCTGACGGGACTTAAAAAAATGGGCTTCGACGATGTGGTTGAGGTGTCAAAGGGTGCAGAAATCCTCTCTTCTGCAACAAGAGAAATGTTTGAAAACGGCGAGCTGAGAAAGCCGGTTATATCCTCGGCGTGTCCTGCAGTGGTCAGACTTATAAGAACAAGATTCCCCGACCTTCTGCAAAATCTTTTGCCCACCTGCGCGCCCATTGATATTGCGGCAAAAATTGCAAGAGAAAAGGCAAAGAAGGAAACAAATTACAAGGATGAGGAAATCGGCGTATTTTTCATCACTCCCTGCCCGGCAAAGAGAACGGCTATAAAAAATCCGCTCTGCCACGAAAATTACGGCATTAACGGCGCTATTGCCATAAAGGATATTTACCCTGTGCTTGTGCAGACAATGGATAAAATTAAAAATGAAGAGGTCGAAAGTATCAACGATTCCGGCATAATCGGCGTAAGCTGGGCAAGCAGCGGCGGCGAAGCGGCAGGTCTTCTTAAAGAAAGATATCTTGCTGCAGACGGCATTGAAAATGTTATCAATGTGCTTGAAGAGCTTGAAAACGAAAAACTCAATGACCTTGATTTTATTGAACTCAACTGCTGCACCGGCGGCTGTGTGGGCGGTGTACTCACTGTTGAAAACCCCTATGTTGCCAAAGCAAGACTGCAAAGGCTGAGAAGGTTTATGCCTGTTTCCTGCAATAAGCTGGATGATTACTTCACTATTGATGACCTTGGCTGGACTAAGGAGCTGACAGCCTCACCTGCAATGAAGCTTGCAGACAATGTAATTACGGCTATGAAGATGATGTCACGTCTCAGAGCAATTGAAAGCTCACTTCCCGGCCTTGACTGCGGAATATGCGGTGCGCCCTCGTGCAGAGCTCTTGCAGACGATATTGTCAGAGGTTATGCTCAGGAAACGGACTGTGTATTACATAATATTCAGGTAGGCGGCAAGGAAGACTGGCTTCCTGCTCCCTTCAGAATGAAAGTACAAAACGAAGAAAGCGGAGATAAAAATGACGGTTAAAGAATTGGCACAGAAGTTGGAGCTTACTATACTTACCGAAGGCGATATGGAAAAAGATGTTACGGGCTGTTACAGCGGAGACCTGCTTTCCTGGGTTATGTCAAAGGCAAAGCCGGGTGATGTATGGCTGACTGTTATGGGCAATATAAATGCTGTTGCCGTGGCGGTGCTGACAGACTGCGCCTGCATAATTCTCACAGAAAATGCCGCACTTGACGATGTGGCTGTGCAAAAGGCTGAGCTTCAGGGTGTAACCTTCCTCAGAAGTGACAAAAATGCCTACGAGCTTTCTGTGGCAATATCAAAGCTGTTATGATGAAGCTTTATTACGATTTACATCTGCACTCCTGCCTTTCGCCTTGCGGTGACAATGATATGACACCTTATAATCTTGTGAATATGGCAAAGGTTTTCGGCTATGACATTATTGCTCTGACAGACCACAACACCTGTGCAAACTGCAGAAGTGCCATAGAGGTGGGCGAACAGGCAGGCATAACTGTTGTGCCGGGAATGGAGCTATGCACAAGTGAAGAAATCCACTGTGTGTGCCTTTTTCCCACTGCTGAAAAAGCGACAGGATTTTCCGATTATATATACGGTACTCTGCCGAAAATTAAAAACAAGGAAAAGATTTTCGGTGAGCAGCTTATTATGAACACCGGTGACGGTATTCTCGGCAAAGAGGAGATTCTTCTGACAACGGCAAGCAGTGTCAGTATTGATGCACTGCCTTCTCTCGTGAGGGAGTACGGTGGTGTGTGCTATCCTGCTCATATAGACAGAAATTCTTACAGTATAATTTCATCACTCGGTGATTTCAGCCCTGACCTGCAGGTGAATTGCTTTGAGCTGACGCCAAAGGCAGACGAAAAGGAGTATCTTGAAAAATATCCGGCAACAAACGGAAAGCTTATAATAAGAAGCTCCGATGCCCATTATCTCGAAAATATGCGTGAGCCTGAGTTTTATGTGGAGCTTAATGAAAATTCCCCTCAGGCACTTATAGATTATCTAAAAGGAGAACCCAAATGACAGAAAAAGAAAGAGCAAGTGAATTGTTTCTTCAGGGATATAACTGCTCACAGTCAGTGTTTGCAGCCTTTTCATACCGCTTTGGTATTGACGAGGAAACTGCCCTTAAAATTTCGGCAGGCCTCGGCGGCGGTGTTGGCAGACTGCGTGAAGTCTGCGGTGCAGTAAGCGGCAGTGCAATGGTTATAGGCAGTATTTGTTCAGCTGCTCAGGGTGATGACGAGGAAGGCAAAAAGCGTAACTACGAATTAGTCCGTGACTTTGCCGACAGATTCACTGCAATTCACGGTAGCATAATCTGCAGAGATTTACTCAGACAAGGCATAAAAACCCAAGAATCGGCTACTCCTGACAGCAGAACGGCAGAGTACTATAAAAGCAGACCCTGCCTGAAACTGGTCGAGGATGCGGCAGAAATACTTATGCAGTTAATTGAGGAATATAGTAATGAAAATCAGTAAACGAAAGAAAATTGCATCGGCAGTGATGACCTGCCTTGTGGCGGTGCTGGCTGTTGTTATGGCAGGCTTTGTGGTCGGAAACGATATGGTTGACATTTTCACTACAACCTCGCCTGTGCCGTCAACAACTCTGCCTACAACCACTGAGCCTACAGCGCCTCCCGTACCTACGATTGAATCTACGGTTACTATAGGCTCGGCAGGTGATGTGCTTATACACATACCCGTTTATCAAAATGCAAAAAAGAGTGACGGCAGCTACGATTTCAGCCACCTTTTCACCTACAGTGAAAGTGAAATAAATGACTGCGACTATTTCGTGGCTAACTTTGAAACAACTCTTGGCGGCACTCAGGGCAGAAATTACAGCGGCTTTCCCCGATTTAATTCACCTGATGCTATTGTGGACGCGCTTAAGGATGCGGGTATAGATTGCCTTCTCACCGCCAACAATCACAGCTATGACACAAACGGCCCGGGTGTGAAGCGTACCCTTGAAATTATAGATAAGGCTAAGCTTGACCATACGGGTACGAGAAAGAGTGAAGATGAAAAGCAGTACCTTGTGAAAAATATCGGAGGAATTAAGTTCGGTATGGTCTGCTATAGCTATGAAACACCCACAAGCGAGGGCAGAAAGGCTCTCAACGGTCTGCTTGTTGATGCACAGACTGCACCGCTTATAAACTCCTTTAAGCCCCACAAGCCTGAGGCTTTTTATGAGGAGCTTGAAACCAATCTCAAAAAAATGAAAAAAGCAGGTGCAGAGGTTACTGTTGTTTATATTCACTGGGGTGAAGAATATCAGCTGACACAGAATGCAAAGCAGAAGGAAATTGCTCAGGCTCTTTGCGATAGGGGCGTTGATGTTATTATTGGCGGACATCCTCATGTTGTGCAGCCTATGGATTTGCTCACATCAACTGACGGCAAGCATAAGACAGTTTGCGTTTATTCTCTTGGTAACTTTGTGTCAAATCAGCGCAGAAACCTTATGGGACTTAAAACAGGTCACACAGAGGACGGTCTTATTTTCGAAATGACCTTCTCAAAATACAGTGACGGCAGTGTCACCTTTGACAGTATTGATGCAATTCCCACCTGGGTGCATCTTTATAATGAGGGTGGCAAAAAGGTGCATTCTATTGTGCCTCTTGAGGGCAGTCTTGACGAAAAGGCGGCTGAGCTCGGTCTTAACAAAACAAGCAACGGACTTTCTCAGGCTAAGGCCTCAATGGAAAGAACAAATGCTCTTGTTTCTGAGGGCGAAAAGAAATGCAACGATTATCTCAGCTCAATTCCCAAACCTGATGAGGAGTAAAATTCCTTATGAAAACTATTGCAAAAGATAAGAAAATTGAATATCTTACCCTTGCATACGCCTTTATTATTCCCTGTTTTGTGGTGCTTGTCAGCTACATCATAAGAGGTATTGAGCCTTTCGGCGGCAGAACACTCTGCTCAATGGACGGTTTTTCACAATACTACCCTATGCTTATGAATATGACCGAAGCACTGAAAGATGGGGAAGCTTTTTATTCCTTTAATGGCGCATTGGGGTTTAATCTGTGGGCGCAGAGTGCTTATTACACCAACAGTCCTTTATGGCTGCTTGTCTATATGGTACCCCATGAGTGGCAGATAGAAGCCATACATTTTCTCATTATGGTGAAAATCGGCCTTGCAGGACTTTTTTTCTGCCTGAGACTCATAAGAAAACATGGAAATGTTCAGCAGGAAAAGACACAGCTTTTCGCACTTGCACTGTCAACGGCCTGGGCGCTCAGCGGTTATATGGTGGCATTCATAAATCAGTTTATGTGGACTGATGTAATTGTGCTGCTGCCCTTGGTTGTTCTTGGCATAGAGGAGCTTGTAAAAAATAAAAAGCTTACCCTTTATACTACCACACTGTTTTTGAGCATATGGACATGCTTTTATCTGAGCTTTATGGTGTGCATTTTCAGTGTGCTTTATTTTCTGTTTCTTCTGCTTAAGGACAGAATGGCATTTAAAGACAGATTTTCACACTGTGTCCGCTTCGGTGTGGGGTCTCTCACAGCAGGTGCTATGTCGGCAGTGAGCCTTGTTCCTGTGGCAAAGGCACTCTCTCTCACACTTGCAAGTGAGGCAGGCTTTAATCAGAATATTGAAATAAAATATACTCTCGGCGCGCTTCTTATGAGGCTTCTTCCTTTTCAGGAAATCTCTCTCGAATACGGCGAACCTAACCTTTACTGCAGCCTTATTGCAGTGGTGATAATGCTTTTCTATTTCTTTATGGCAAAGGCACCTAAACGGGAAAAGCTGCTCTACGCAGGCTTTGTCACCTTTATGTTTGTTTCTATGTGTACCAACATAGGAGAATATCTGTGGCACGGCTTCCACTTCCCAAATCAGCTGCCTGCAAGACAGAGCTTTCTTGTCATTTTCCTCATACTGACAGTTGCAGCAGAGGGTAGTCATAAGTTAGATTTCCGAAAAGGGGCGGCTGCATTTTTGTCGGCTGTGACAATTCTCGGCGTGTCCCTGAGCGCAATGTACCAGCTCACATCTCAGGTGTGGGCGGCAAGAGTGGATTCTCTGCAGAGATATGAAAGCAGTATGGCGGAATTCACCGCTCTTGACGACGAGGATATTTTCGCGCGTCTTGCATGGACGGACGAAAAGAAAAACAACTATCCGCAGCAATATAATTACAGAGGCATATGCTACTATTCCTCAACTATGTCGGGGGACGCCTATGCGTTTTTTCAAAATCTCGGCATGGAAAGATATGCTAAAAATGTCAGCACACGCTATAATCAGTCGGATATTTTGAACAGTCTATTCGGCATAAAATATATCCTTGAAGAAGACGGCGAAACTATAACCGTCAACGAAAGTGCATTGCCTATTGCTTTCCTTTCGGATGATGCGGTGGTAAGCCTTGAACTTGACGATTACAAAGCCGGAAAAGAAGCGCAGCAGGCACTATGGGACAGTATTGTGCTGAGTGAAAATGACTTCACAACTCAGGTGAAAGAGCTTAAGGCTAACGGCATAGACCTGACATATTTCGACACTGACAAAATTAAAGGTAGCATCACCTGTGAAAAAGATGGTGTGCTGCTGACAACTCTGCCCTATGACGGAGGTTGGGAGATATTCATAGACGGCGAAAAAGTGGTCACCGAAAAAGCTGCAGGCTATCTTACTTGTGCGGATATAACGGAAGGTAATCACAAAATTGAGATGAAATATACCGTGCCGGGGATAAAGCTTGGAGCGGTGCTGAGCTTGGTGGGACTTGTAAGCTTCGCTGTAATTATGAATTATGAATTAGGAATTATGAATTATATAAAAAGAAAAGTTCGCAAAACAAAGTAAACAATAAAACCCGACAGAAAAATCTGTCGGGTTAGTTTTATATAGGAAATATATTCAACGGAATTTGCGGCGCTAAACTCATCTTATTATCATAAGTTCCCCGCAATTCATAATTCATAATTCCTCATTCATAATTAATAATAGGGTCTGTCGGTGAGGTATCTCCACGCAGCAATATACTTAGAGGGTGAACGGGGAGTTTTTGAGCCGATGTCAAGGAAAATCTTGTCGTCAACAAGCAGAAGGGTATCCTTATTTGCAATTGAAACCTGCTTGACTTTGCTCATTTCCATTACGACAGGCTCTTTGCCTTCGCCGAGGATGATTTCAAGCTTATTCTTATAAAGTCTGAGAATGCCGTCTTCTGAGAGGATAACTTCGTTTTCTCCGTCAACTGTTTTAACAAGCTGACCCTTTTCCTCGATTATAACCTCATTGTCCTTTGCGGTGAGAAGCATATTCTTCCACACATCTCTCTGCCATAAATCCCAGTCAAGCACATTGTCCTTGTGAAGTCCCTTGCCCATATCGTGGAAGAAACCGTCTGCTTTCATTTCAACTTCATAGCCGCAGTCACACTTGAGGAAGTTTCCGCTGCTGTGAAGGGTGCCTACTTTATTGCACTCGGGGCAGACATAAAGCACACGCTCAACACACTCTGCAAGGTTTTCACCGCTGTAATCCTGAGGGTCTTTTCTCTGCTCTTCATAGACATTGACATATGTATCACGGCGAATAATTTCCGTGATTTCCTTGGCGGTGAGTTTTGAAAGCTCTTCCGCACTGTATTCGCCTACAAAATGACCTGTGATGGGGCCTTTTCTCGCTGTGTTTGCCCAACGGGGCTTTCTCAGATACCCGCCGACAAACTTATAGGTTACAAGTGCAACCCCGGCATCTTTAACAAGCTGTCCTGTATGCTCGGAAATAAAGCCTGTCTGACCGTTGGTGGTCATAGCACCCTCAGCGTGAAGACCTACGGGGATGCCTGCGCGAAGGTTGCGCTTGACATCTTCGTTGATAATCTCAGAGGGTTTATCTCTATGCTTGATAATAACACCGCCGATTTTTGTGAATACCCAGCCCACCTTCATTCTCAGCACGTGGTCGCTTGAAACATAACGGATGTATCTGCCCATAGCAACCATTTCATAGCCCGGGTCAAATGCCTCTGTGTGGTTGGCAATAAGAATGAAGGGCTTGTTCTTAGGCTTGTGATATTCAAGGTGAACATTGTTTTCGTGAATAACCTTCTTTTTGAGTAGGTTTATGAGTGTCATTGAAACCACCGCATTGAAACGGTAGCCCTTACGGGTCTTTCTTATTTCTTTGTTCATACAGTTGTCGCCTCTTTTTCAGCTTCTTCTTTTTCGGCTTCCTCTTCAAGGGAGTGGTAAGCAACCTTACCTACAAGTGTCTTGGGAAGCTCATCTCTGAATATAATCTCCTTGGGTCTTTCGAATACATCAAGATATTCCTTGCAGTGAGCGAGGATGCTTTGTTTGGTTGCGTCGCTCTTTTCCACGCCGCTGTTGAGAACAACATAGGCTCTTACTCTCTGCATCTTATAGGGGTCTTTCACACCGATAACACAGCAGTAGTCAACGCTCTCGTGCTTGTCTATCATATTTTCAATATGTGAGGGATAAACATTGTAGCCGCTTGTTACAATCATTCTCTTCATTCTCTGCTTGAAGTAAACGAAGCCTTCCTCGTCCATATAGCCTGCATCACCTGTGAAGAGCCAGCGCTTGCCGTTTTCGTCAATGCGCATTGTTTTTGCATTTTCTTCTTCGGCATCCTTATAGCCAAGCATAAGTGTGGGACCTGAAATGATGATTTCACCCATTTCACCTGCACTCAGGAAGTTGAAGGTGCCGGGTTCAACTATACGGTAGTCTGTATCACGAAGGGGAAGACCTATGGAGCCGACCTTAGCTCTGTCTGCGGGTGTAACACATGAAGCGGTTACACACTCTGTAAGGCCGTAGCCTTCACGAATCTGAAGGTTTGCATTATGCTCCTTGAAGAATTTGTCTGCTCTCTTCTTAAGTTCGGGACTAAGAGCATCACCGCCGCTGAATACAGCGATGAGGAATGAAAGGTCAGCGCCGTCGAAGATATCAACCTTGAGAAGAGCCTCATAAAGTGTGGGTACGCCTGCGATGAAGTTAGGCTTGTGCTTGAGTACGTCTTTAGCGTAGCTTTCCTTTGTGAACTGAGGAATAAGAATACACATAGCACCGTTTTCGAGTACGGTGTGAATGCCGATGCCAAGACCAAAGCCGTGGAAAATAGGCATAACTGAAAGGAATTTGCAACCGTAGTCAAGGTTGCAGCCTGAAATTTCGGCAACCTGCATACCAAGACAGTTGAAGTTCCAGTCTGAAAGGTAAATTCCCTTGGGTGTACCGCTGGTACCGCCGCTGTAAAGGATAACCGCAGCCTTTTCCTTGCTGAATTCAACAGGTGGAAGCTCTACACCTTTACCTGTCTTAACGAAGTCTGACCATACAAGACCGCCCTTGCCGGGGAATTTGAGATTCTGTCTGTTTTTCAGATATTTGAAAGCAACGGCTTTGATGAAGGGAAGCTCCTCCTGAATTCTGGCAACAATGATTTTCACATCGTTTTTAGCTTCGCTCACGGCCTTTTCAACCTTTTCGTAGAACTGGTCGAGAGTGAGAATCATCTTGCTGTCGGAATAGTCGAGATAGAAGGTGATGTTCTTGCCTGATGAAAGAGGGTGCACCATATTAGCAATAGCGCCGATTCTATTCAGAGCATAAAGGCAGATAACACCCTGAGGAGTGTTGGGCATACAGATGGTTACAACATCGTCCTTTTTAATGCCTGCTTTGAGGAATGCTCCTGCAGCCATTTCGATTTTAGCAACGAATTCTGCATAGGTTGTATATTTGCCCATAAAGTTAAGGGCAGGTGCATGGGGTACTCTTGCCGCTGAAGCTGCAATTGCACCAAACATAGTTGTTTCGGGATAGGGATGACTTACGGGCGTAAAGTCTATTTTGGGAAACTTCATTTTTTGCCTCCATGTATTTTAACGTATAAACCGATATGTCTAAAGATAAAATCACATACCAATCATCTTTACATTATAATTCTTAATTTTTATTAATTTATTAACAGTGTTTAAATTTAGATGTTGAGTGTAAAGAAAAAAGTTGGTACTTCAGCAATATTTTTATATCTTATGCTTAAAATAACTATAAAAATGCCTGAAAAGCCCTGCATGTACATTGTTTGTTTACAAATCCTTGTTAGAATAACTGCATTAGAAATTAAAAGGAGAGATATTTTATGAAAAAAACTATTGCCTTTTTTCTTGCCTTTGTAATGCTGATTTCCTGTTTCGGTTTTGCAGGCTCGGCAACCTTCTTTGACAAGGAAGAAGCTGACAAAACACTTCGTTTTGGCTCCGACGGCAAATTTAAAATTATGCAGATTGCAGATATTCAGGACGGTTTCTTCCTGAATACGGTTGCAGAGGATTTCATCACCGCTACGCTTGATATGGAAAAGCCTGATTTAGTTGTTCTCACGGGTGACAACATCGGTGCAGGTTGGGGCTTTACCTACGGTGCAATCAAAATGAATATCAATAACTTTATGTCAATTTTTCAGCAGAGAAATATTCCAGTTGCCATGGTTTTCGGCAACCACGACGATGAGAATAATGTTCTGAGCAAGGAGCTTCAGTGGAAAATCTATGAAAGCTACGATTGCTTTGTAGGTGTTGCAGACACTGAAGAAATGGCAGGCTTCGGCACATATAACATTCCCGTTTATTCATCGAAGGATGAAACCAAAAAGGCATTTAACCTTTGGTTCTTTGACTCGCAGACATATAACCACGAAAACGATCTTGGCGGTTACGGCTGTGTTGAAAAGGATCAGATTGACTGGTACATAAGAACAGAAAAGGCTCTTGCAGCAGAAAACGGCGGTGCGCCCATTCCCTCACTTGCTTTCCAGCACATTATCATTCCTGAGGTCTACGGTGGTTCATATAAGATGATTTACCGTCATCTCACTGAGGAAGAGCTGGCAGTGCTTGACGCTGAAAATCTTGATGAGAGTAAATATTACACAGATGGTGGCGGTGTGATTTATGAAATCGTAGGCGATGAGTCGATTTATAACGAAAACTATGATGTGATGTGGAAGGGTGACATCTATGTTATGCCTCCCGAATATATTGACGAAGAAACCTTTGTCAGTGAAGACAGCTGTCCGCCTTTATATTCAAACGGTCAGGCTGATGCTATGGTTGATAACGGCAACGTTCTCGGTCTTGCAGTAGGTCACGACCATAAAAACAGCTTTGTTATGCCCTACAGAGGAATGGATATTATCCAGACCCCCACAGCAGGTTTCGGTTCATACGGTGACGAAAACAGAGGAATCAGAGTGTTTGAACTCAATGAAAAAGATCTCAACACCTATGAAACAGATGTAGTTTTCCTCAGAGATGTTTTTGATGTGGAAGATCCTCTTATGGCTAACCGAATTATTGCAAGTGACACAGCCTCAACCACCGGTGAGAAGATTGTTGCTTTCTTCATGGTAGGATATTACAAATTAGCTTATGCCTTCCAAAAAATTGCTTCACTTGTGAGACTTCCCCTGTAACTTTAAACAGAAAAGGCTTCGTGTTTAACGCGGAGCCTTTTATTTATTCTTGCATATTGACAAATGAAGAGTTTTTTAATAAAATGTAAATGCAAAATTAAAAGCAGATCTTACATCGGTCGGAAGGAGTAATTTATGAAAAAGATAACAAAAATCACGGCAATATTGCTTTCACTGACATTGATTTTTTCATTAGCCGTTTTGCCTGTTTCGGCTCAGGGCAGTGATGAAGAAATAAAAGCTGTGCTTGACAAAGATTTATTTAAGACAGACTATCCTTACATTTTCGTTCACGGCATGGGTGGCTGGGGCACAGCAGACCCTTATTACAGTGAATCACCTTATTGGGGCGGAAATCTTCTGCCCGGCTCAACAGATGATATAATCAGAATTCTCAATGAAGAGGGTGTAAAGGCTTACGCTCCCTCAGTGGGACCTCTGAGCAGTGCCTGGGACAGAGCTTGCGAGCTTTATGCACAGCTTACTGGTACTGTAGTTGACTACGGTGCGGCTCATGCAGCCTCTCACAGACACGAGAGATACGGCTTCAGCTATGAGGGCAAGGCAACAATGGGTGAGCCTTGGGATATGAAAGAAAAAATCAACCTTGTTGGTCACTCCTTTGGCGGTGCAACTGTAAGACTTTTTGCGTCTCTTATGGCATATGGCAGTGAAGCTGAAATTGCCGCAACAGGCGATGACACAAGTGAATTTTTCAAGGGCGGTCACGATGCCGTTCATTCCTGCATTACTCTTTCAGCTCCCCATAACGGATCTCAGGTAACAAATTACATCGTAGATACAAAGCTTCCTCTTTTGGCAATTATTTTTGCAATACATGTAATCGGTTGTGCTGTGGGTGACAATTTTAATGTTTTCTCCTTCCAGGCAGGTCACTTTGGCATTACACCGAAGCAAAACGAAGAGAAAGCAAGCTTCAGCCTTAAAAAGATATGGAATTATTATAAGGCAAAGGATAACTGTGGCTATGATATGACACTCAAGGGTGCAAGAGAGCTTAATGAAATTATAAAGGTCGCACCTGACACCTATTATTATTCCTACACCACAGCGGCTACAGAGCCTACAGGTCTGTTTGGCAGACAGGCTCCTGTGGAAAGCGTAAACTCTATTTTCAAGGTTTCCTCAACTATGATTGCGCTCACGGAGGGCTTCACTGTTGACGGTGTTAAAATTGAAGGTGACTGGGCTGTTAACGACGGCATAGTACCTCTTAAATCTGCTCTTTATCCGCTTTGTGATGAAGAGACGGCTCTGGACTATGAAGACAGCTTGGTTGAAGGAAAGAAAATCGAAAGCGGCAGATGGTATTATCTTGACACCATGTATGATATGGATCATTTCGATTTCTGCGCAACCACTGACTATCCCACATCATTTGAGGATTTCTATTTCACAATGGTTGAGACGGCTAATTCAAGATAACGAGATTAAAATAAGGCGGGGTTTCCCGCCTTATGTTTTTTTGATAAATTCTCTGCCGCAATGAGGACAGCTTATTTTTATTTTACCTCTGCCCTTGGGTACTCTCAATGTGTTGTGACACTGAGGACATTGATAATATCTGTGATCTTTATCCTGAACCTGATTAAATTTTTTGATGATAAACTGTCTCCAGGGTGCGCTGATTTTCAGAAATTTCAGGTTTTCCTGCTGCCTTTTTCCGATATCCTTTGAGAGCATTCTCACTGCGGCAAGAATGTAGGGGATAAGACCTAAGTATCTCACATAGGGTACATCAAAAAGAGAGAGGAAAAAGGTCAGCACGCAGCCAAAAATCAAAAGGGCAAGATTAAGCTGGTCGTTGCCGTATCTTCCCACCATAAACTGTCTTATTTTATCTAACATACGCATTACTCCTTTGGTATGGTAATATATACCTGTTACTTTAATTATAGGTTAAAAAATTTCTTTGTCAACATTGTGGTATTTGTTTATTTTGCAGTTGAATATTTTTATTTGATGGATTATAATATTAAACAAACATACTGTAAGGATGTGGAAAAATGATTAAGAAATATTTGAAACGCTATTTTGTTGATGCTATGAGCTTTATGGCTCTGGGACTTTTCGCTTCTCTTATTGTGGGACTTATTATAAGTCAGTTTGCAAAAATACCTCACCTTGAAATTCTTGCAAGCTTTTCGGGCGTGCTTGCAGCTTCATCTCCCGTAGTTGGCAGTGCAATAGGTGCGGCAATTGCCTACGGACTTAAATCAAAGCCTCTTGTTATATTTTCATGTATTGCCGTAGGCGCTTTCGGCTATGACCTGGGCGGCCCCGTAGGAGCATATGTTTCAGCTGTGGTTGCAAATGAGGTCGCTTCCCTTGTTGCAGGCAAAACAAAAATTGATATAGTGGTCACTCCCATAATTGCCATTGTGACAGGCGGCTTTGTCAGCACCTTTGTCGGCCCCTACCTTTCAGATTTTATGACGGGCTTCGGTGAAATTATCAACAAGGCTACTCAGCTTCATCCCTTCCCTATGGGCATTACCGTTTCCGTACTTATGGGTCTTGCTCTCACTGCACCTATATCCTCGGCAGCCATTGCCATTATGCTGGGTCTTGACGGTATTGCGGCAGGTGCTGCTGCAGTAGGCTGTGCCGCACAGATGATAGGCTTTGCAGTAACCTCCTTCAAGGCAAACGGCGTGGGAGGTCTCATTTCTCAGGGTGTGGGTACGAGCATGCTTCAGTTTGCAAATATAATGAGGCATCCCCAGATTCTTATTGCGCCTACCCTTGCAGGGGCAATATTGGGACCTGTTTCAACCTGCCTGCTTAAAATGACAAATATTCCCACAGGTGCCGGCATGGGTACCAGTGGCTTTGTGGGACAGTTCGGTGCTTACTCTGCTATGAGTGCCGATTTCGGCAGCACAAAAACAATTATCCTCATAGCGGTTATGCACTTTATAGCACCTGCAGTGCTTTCGCTCTTAATTCATTTTGCACTTAAAAAGCTTGGTATAGTCAAAGATGAATACTTGAAGCTTGATAAACCTGAATAAAAACTGAAAGGAAAAAAATATGAACGTTTACGATTTTGACGATACCATTTATGACGGTGACAGTAACCTTGACTTTTTCAAGGATTTGTTTATGCAGTACCCTTCACTTTTAAGATATGTTCCCGATCTTATTAAGATAATGAAGGATTACCGCGCCACCAATCTTCGCTTTGAAGACCTCATTGCGCAGTACGGCGATGTGCTTCAGGATTTCATTGACAGAAATCATCCCGATCCCGACAAAATGTCAAAGGCATTCTGGGATAAGCACGAAAAGCAGATCAAGCCCTTTTACAGAGAAATTCAGAGAGAAGATGACCTTATCATTACTGCTTCACCTAAATTTCAGATGGACGAAATTTGCAAGCGTCTGGGTATAAAGCATTATCTTGCTTCTGAGTTTGACCTGAGAACAGGTGAATTCGGCAGACCCTGCTTCCGTGAGAGAAAGATTGAATTTTTCCGTGAGGCATATCCCGACGGAGTTATTGACGATTTTTATACGGATTCACTCAATGATGAATTCCTCTTTCCTTATGCAAAGAGAGTTTTCTTTGTCAAGGGTCACAAGATAAAGAGAATCAAATAAGCTATGGAAAGACTCGATAAAATAATAGCCTCCCAGGGGCAATATTCCCGAAGTGATGTGAAAAAGCTCGTAAAGCAGGGCAGGGTTACTCTTGACGGCACTGCTGTGAAAAGCAGTGACATAAAAGCCGACCCGGACAAGGCGGAAATTAAAATAGACGGCAGAGTACTTGGTTATAAAAAGCACCTTTATATCATGCTCAACAAACCAAAGGGTGTCATCTCCGCAACGGAAGACCCCACTCAGTCTACGGTTATTGACCTTGTGCCGAAGCAGCTGCGCCGTGAGGGGCTTTTCCCTGCAGGCAGGCTTGACGGTGACACCACTGGTTTTGTGCTTATAACCGATGACGGTGACTTTGCTCACAGAATTCTCTCACCGAAAAACCATATAATGAAAACCTATATAGCTACCCTGCAAAGAGAGTTGACCGAGGAGGATGTCGCGGCTTTTAAAAATGGCATTGAACTTAAAGACGGTACACTTTGCCTTGAGGCTGAGGTCGCTGCAGTTTCGGGCGCCGTGCCCATGGCTCAGGTTAAGATATGCGAGGGTAAATATCATCAGGTCAAGAGAATGTTTGCGGCATTGGGTAACAAGGTGCTTGAATTAAGGCGGATAAAAATGGGTGAGCTTTGCCTTGATGAAAGCCTTGCAGAAGGCCTGTGCAGAGAGCTGACACAGGAAGAGCTTGCGCTTATAGAAAAGAGATAAAAGGAGTGTACAAAACGCTCCTTTTTTATTTGTCGAAAATGTAGAAATTTGCCGATTTGTATTGAAAAAAAGAGAAAAATTTGTTAAAATGCCTGTATAAAGAAAATGAAAAATCAGGCGGTAGAAAAATGAGGCTTTTAGAAGAAAGAATTCTTACAGACGGACAGGTATTTCCAGGTAATATACTCAAGGTTGACTGTTTTCTTAACCACCAGATAGATGTAAAATTACTTAACAAAATGGGCGAAGAGATATTGCGCCTTTATAAAGACTGCGGAGTAAACAAAATCCTTACCATTGAAGCGTCTGGTATAGGAATAGCATGTATAGCTGCGCAGTTTTTTAATTGTCCGGTATTATTTGCAAAAAAGACCAAGACTAAGAATATAGCTGCTGCTGTTTATAAAACTCAGGTGCGCTCCTTTACTCACGGTATGGAGTATGACGTAATTGTGTCAAAAGACTTTATAGGTGAAAATGATAAGGTGCTTATTATTGACGATTTTCTTGCTGAGGGCAACGCTCTCTTAGGTCTTATTGACCTTTGCAAGCAAGCAGGTGCAGAAATTGCAGGCTGTGCAATTGCAATTGAAAAAGGCTTTCAGCAGGGCAGAGAGCGTGTTGAGAAAAAAGGTGTAAGAGTTGAATCTCTTGCAATTATAGAATCAATGACAGACGGTAGCGTTGCCTTTAAAAATCAGTAACCGACTGCCCTTGCGGCGGTTAAAATAAAAAATTCAAACGGAGGAAAAACTATGAAAAAAATTCTTGCAGTTCTCCTTGCGGCACTTATGCTCTTCACTCTTGCAGCGTGCGGCGGCAACGGAGATAACACACCAACCACAGACCCCAATGCAGGCACAGAAAATTCAGCAGTAGCAGACCTTAAAATAGGTGTTGTTCTTCTTCATAACGAAACAGTAGGTTATGACGAAAACTTCATGCTTGCAGTTGAAGCAGCTTGTGATAATCTCGGCATCAACAAAGAAACAAATCTTCTTTATAAGAAGGACATTCCCGAAGATTCAGCTTGCTATGACGCTTGTGTTGAACTCGTAGAAGACGGCTGTGATATCATCTTTGCAGACTCCTTCGGTCACGAGGAATTCGCAATCAAGGCTGCTAAGGAATATCCCGATGTACAGTTCTTCCATGCAACAGGCACAAACGCTAAGATTGCAGGTGTAGAAAACTTCCACAATGCATTTGCTTCAATTTATGAAGGCAGATATCTTGCAGGCGTTGTTGCAGGTCTCAAGCTCAACCAGCTTATCGAAGAAGGCGCAATTACTGCAGAAGAAGCTAAGATGGGTTATATCTCAGCTAAGCCCTATGCAGAGTGTATTTCAGG
>JAZTYQ010000016.1:0-30401 GCA_045637065.1 Acutalibacteraceae bacterium | reverse complement strand
CTTTCCTTTGACGAGTGGAATGTTTGGTACCATTCAAACGGTGCTCCCATCGAGCGTTGGTCAACTGCACCCGACCAGCTCGAGGATATCTATAACTTTGAGGATGCCCTCGTAACGGCTTGTATGCTTATAACCCTGCTTCGTCATGCAGACAGAGTAAAGGTTGCCTGCCTTGCACAGCTTGTCAATGTAATTGCACCTATCTTCACAAAAACAGGCGGTGACGCTTTCCGTCAGACTATTTTCTATCCTTTCAGAGAAATGTCAAAGTACGCAAGAGGAAATGCCATTAAGCCTCTTATCGACTGCCCGAAATATGACTGCAAGGAATTCACAGACGTGCCTTATCTTGAGGCAGTTGCATCCTACGACGAAGAAAATGATGAGGTTGCCCTCTTCTGTGTTAACCGTTCAATGGATGAAAGCATGCAGCTTGATATTTCACTTTTAGGCTTTGATGGCTACAAGGTTGTTGCTTTCGAGTCAATGGACGGCTATGACATAAAGCAAGAAAACACCTTCGGCAAGGAAACAGTTACAATGCACAGTAATCCTCTTCCCACGGAAGAGGGCAAAAACACTGTGGCAGAGCTGAAGCCCCTTTCCTTCAATGTAATCAGATTCAAAAAATAATTTCAAGGGGACAGTTTATGCTGTCCCTTATGTGTAAAACTATGAATAGAAATATAATTAAATACATAGCCGCACTGGCTATGCTCGTTGATCATATCGGACTTTTATTTGTTACCACAGCCACACCTTTCGGTATGGCTATGAGAGTTTTCGGCAGACTAACGGCACCTATAATGTGCTTTTTCCTTGTGGAAGGCTTCATCCACACACGCTCGAAGAAGAAATACGGCACAAGGCTTTTTATCTTTGCACTGATTTCCCAGATACCATTTGCCTATATGATGTATAACTACTTCTGGGTGGCGCACTTCAATGTAATTGCAACATTTTTTCTGTGCTTTATGATACTTCTCGTTTTTGAGAAGGTTGGCAACATCTTGCTGAAGGTTGCTCTTATTGCCGCCCTCACATATCTTGGTTCCTTCTGTGACTGGGGACTTATGGCACCGCTGTGGGTCATGTGCTTTTACCTTTGCAAAGAGGATAAAAACAAAATGGCTTTGTGGTACTGTTTGCTGTGTGCCTTCTGGGTAGTGAGATGCTGTGTTGTCACTGCAGATAAGGGTGGGGAGTGGTACTCTTCACTGTGGCAGGCGGGGTCATTTCTTGCGCTTCCCATACTATACACATATAACGGTGAAACGGGTAAATCAGGAAAGTTTTCCAAGTGGTTTTTCTATTGGTTTTATCCGGTGCACATACTTATACTTGCAATTATTTTCAGAACATAAAAAGGACTGCATCTGCAGCCCTTTTTTTATGTTTTATCTTATTTTGAAATCTCTGTAAGCCAGGTGAGAATATCGGAGAAGATTTTGTCTTTGTCTTCCTCAAAGAGAATTTCGTGCTTGTCGCCGGGATAGAGAATAACCTGAGGCTGATGACCTGCATCTTCAAGATTATCGCAGACATTGATAACACCCTTGCCGTTGAGGCCGATGGGGTCTTTTGCACCTGAAACAAGGAGAATGGGCAATGTGGGGGGAATGAGATATGGCCATTCGCTTGTGCAGGCTGAGTTTGCAATTGAAATAAGGTCACGAAGCAGAGCCATTTTAAAGCCGCAACCGCAAAGAGGGTCTGCAACATACTTTTCGATGTTTTCTTTATTCTGTGAGAGCCAGCCTGTGGCTGTGGAAAGGTCACCTGAAAGTATGCCCTGAGCTTTGTCGAGAAGTACAGTGGGTACGGTAGCGTGAGGACCTAACTTTTTGCAGGCAAGCTTAACGGGTTCTTCAAAAACAACGGCTGCAGAGGGCATTTCACCTGTAGCACAAAGAATAAGACCTGAAAGCTCGTGCCAGAAGCTTGTGGCATAAACTCTTGCACAGAATGAACCCATGCTGTGACCGAAAAGATAATAGGGGAGAGTGGGATATCTCTTGTGCATAATGCTGTAGAGAATATGCATATCATCAATCATTCTCTTGTCGCCGTCTTCTTCGGCAGTGAAGCCTAAATCTTCTTCG
Source organism: Acutalibacteraceae bacterium (assembly GCA_045637065.1). Taxonomy (GTDB): domain Bacteria; phylum Bacillota; class Clostridia; order Oscillospirales; family Acutalibacteraceae; genus UBA6857. The sequence goes on along the minus strand of JAZTYQ010000016.1, from coordinate 28,299 downwards.
CATTCTACGCTTCTGCCGTGACCGATGTGGTCATTACCGCAGACAATGTAGCCTTCTTTTGCAAGGAAGCAGGCAAACTCATCATAGCGAAGAATATGCTCGGAAACGCCGTGAGCAATCTGGAAAACACCAATAGGTTCCACTTCATCATCCTGCCATATGCGGCAATAGATTTTATTAACACCTGTTGAGGAAAGGAAGTAAGCATCTTTTTTTATAATAGCCATAGTTTTAACCTCCGTTTTTTTGTTATTATTTATCATTATAATATAAAATTTAAAAATAATCAACAACTTATTTAATTTTAAGGTTACTATCTTATTATAGTTTACATTGAGTATAAAATGGTGTATAATATATCCAATTTATTTCTGAGAGGTTTGCTATGTTCGGCTATGTCAAAACAAATAAGCCTGAAATGAAAATAAAAGAGTATGAAGCATACAGAGGACTTTACTGCTCTCTTTGCAAGGCTATGGGCAAGCACTTCGGTGTGCTGTCAAGGCTGACCCTCAGTTATGATGTTACATTTCTGCTTCTTGCAAGACTGTCCTTCGGCGGTACCGTGCCCTGCTTTGAGGGCGGCAGATGTGCCTTTAATCCCACGAAAAAATGCAATTACTGCAAAAATACCGATGATGAGCTGCGCTATGCTGCGGCGGTTTCGATGATGATGTTTTATTTCAAGGTCAGGGATAATATTTCAGACGGCAGTTTTTTCAAAAGGTTTCTGATGTATCTCATATTGCCGTGGGCAACGCTCAAGTATAAAAAAGCAAAGTCCATGTACGGTGAGATTGCTGAAATAATTGCCGAGGAAATGAAAAATCAGAAGCTCACAGAAGAAAGAAGCACCGACAGCCCCGATGAGGCTGCACACTCGAGTGCCAATGCTCTCGGCAAAATTATGGCATATAATATTAATGACCCTGACGGGTATATTTACCGTTTCGGCTACGGAGTGGGCAAATGGGTTTATCTTTCAGATGCTCTTGATGATATTGAAAAAGACATAAAGTCAGGCTCCTACAATGTTTTCGTTAATAAATATGACCTTCGTGCCGGGGACAGTGTTTCCGATATAAAGGCAGCCGTAACGGGTACAATGAATATGTGCGGCGGTGTGTTCTCTGAGGCTTATGATAAAATTGAAAATAAAACCCTGACACCGCTGATGGAAAACATAATTTTTGACGGAATGTATATAACTCTTGATAATATTTTAAACAAAGAAAAATCGAAAGGAAAGAAGTATAATGAGAGATCCTTATGAAGTGCTCGGTGTGCCAAGAGGTGCATCTAAAGAGCAGGTTAAAGCAGCTTACAGAGAGCTTGCTAAAAAATATCACCCCGACAACTATATAGACAGCCCCCTTGCTGAAAATGCAAACAAAAAAATGCAGGAAATCAATGAGGCTTACGACGCTATAATTGCAGGTAATACGGGCAGTTCTTACAGCAATGCATCGTCAGCTTCAGGCTATAGCCACAACAGCTATCAGCAGGTGCGTGACCTTATGAATTTAGGCAAGCTTGATATGGCAGAGCAGCTTCTTGAAAATATGTCACCGAACACAAGAGATGCGCAGTGGTACTACCTTAAAGGTCAGATTAACTATCAGCGCGGCTGGACTGACCAGGCATATACCTACTTTGCCACTGCATATAAAATGCAACCGAACAATGCAGAATACAGACACGCTTTTGAAAACTTAAGCAGTCAGCGCAGCGGCGGCTTCAGAACAAGCGGCAGACATAATCAGGGCAGCGATTGCGATACTTGCAGTATCTGTCAGGGTCTTCTCTGTGCAGACTGTTGCTGTGAGTGTATGGGTGGCGACTGTATTCCTTGTTGCTGACGCATCAAGGAGTGATATATCTGCTTCGCAGATGTGATATTCGCCTGAGGGCGAGTGATATTTCGTCTTCGACGAAGTGATATATTTGCCTTTCGGCAAATGTTTAAAGGAGTTAATTTATGAGTCAGAGTGCAAAACCCGCCATTGGCGGTATGACTGCGGCACTGTCGGTTGTGCTTATGCTTCCTACTATTGTAGGGCTTTGGACTTACGCCCTGCCTGCCATGGCGGGAATACTGATAATGTTTGCTATAATTGAGCTTGATAAAAAATGGGCGTCGGGTATATTTGTTGCTGTGTCAATTCTCAGTCTTATGCTTCTGCCCAATAAAGAGGCGGCTGTGTTTTACGCTTGCTTTTTCGGCAACTATCCTATTTTCAAGGCAATTATTGAAAAGTGCAATATGCCAAGGGTGTTGGAGTACATTATAAAAATAGCATTTTTTAATGCCACGGTATTGCTTGCGGCATTTGTTATGGTTAAAGTGTTCGGTATGCCTCTTGCAGAGCTTCTCGGCACTGAGGGCGAAAGTGCCTGGTGGGTAGAGTATGCTCTGCCCATAACCCTTGCAGTGGCAAATGTAACATTTATAGCCTTCGATTATCTGCTCACTGTTATGGTGACGATATATCTTGCCAAATGGCAGAAACGTTTCAGAAAGATGTTTCCGTTTAAATGACAGCTCCGCGTTTTGGTTGCTTTTCCGCGGCAGGAAAAGTAACGCCCCGCGGCGAGCAATAAAGAAACCAGCAGATTTTGGTCTGCTGGTTTATATTATTTCATTTCTCTTTCAATCCAAGCCATAATGAGATTTACGATTTTTTCAATCTGAATATCATTAAGCTCTTTACCCTGTTTCACCTTGTACCACTTATAAAGACAGCCTCTGCAGCAGCAGGCAGTTGCATGCTGCGCCACAAATACAGGATGCCCTTTCATAGGTGTCTGCTTGCCGTCGTTGGGAATAACAGAAGGTGCAAGTCGCAGGGTGATAAAATCCTTGGCGTGAAGACGAATAGTCTGCATACCCTTATCACGGATATAATCTTTATCCTTTTCACACAGATGAAATGAGCTGCGGAATTTTGATGCCTGTAGTTTATCGAGAGCTTCGTCTATGCTTTGCATCAGTTGGAATTAGCGAGCCACTCGTGCTCTTTTGCATAGAAGCGTGTTGTCTTATACCAGGGGTCATCGGGCAGGTGTCTTATCATCCACACATAGCACATTTCATAACCGGGAGCCACAACCTGATGATGGTCATTTCCGTCAGTGATATATGAAGCTGAGCCTTCAACACTCTTATAAACATCGTCACCTATAAAGCAGGCACCGAAGCCCTGAGGCTTATCAAACTGATAGTAATAAACTTCGGGCTGGGGATGATGATGGGGGGGATAGCTTGACCATTTGCCGGGCTGATTGAAAACCTCGCCGAGCACCATATTTGAATAGGGAGCGTTGTCATAGTCAAAAACAGTTGAGCAGATTCTGTGGCCTGTGCCGCCCCACTGACCCTTGCCGAATTCCTGATAGAGAATATCCTCGGGCTTATAGAAAACGGGTGCAAAATCCTTATCGTTATCCGTCTGCTGAATAAGAATTTCAGTGCCTTCTTTAGCGGTGATTGAAACCTCTACATTTCTCGGCACGTGAAGGCAGTAGGGTGTCTTTTCAAATGGACCGCTGCGCTTCATTTTTTCTGTTGTACCTTGCCATGTTATGTCAGCCTCGCCTCTGAGGATAAGAAAAGCTGTTTCGTTGGCTCTGTCAAGAACTGTAATTGTTTCATTTTCTTTAAATTTCTTTACTTTAATTGTCATAAGCATTTCGGGGTGATATTTGCCCATTTCACAGACAAGTCTTTCACCCTGAGCATTATATTCGTTAAATTCAAGCATAAAGTTTCTCCTTTTCGGTTGATGATAGAATTGTACTACAAAACAAGGATTTTTTCAAGGTGTTTTTGTTGTAATGAGGAAATTGTTGTGGTATAATTAAACAAATATCAAAGGAGAAAACACAATGCCCTACTTATTCACACACTTCAAAGAAAAACTTACCCCAGACGGAGAACAGGTATATTTTGCCGTAAGCCGTGACGGCTTTAATTGGGAGGAACTTAACGGCGGTCAGCCCATACTCACTGCCCAAAAGGGATTCAAGGGTTGCCGTGATATCGAAATAGTCAGAACGCAGGATGGTTTTGTCATACTCACAACTGATGAATGTATTGTTTACCGTATGGACGAAAATTATCAGGTTAACTGGAAGGTTGTCAACCGTACCGGCAGCAAGTGTCTTCGTATGTGGAAGACCCCTGATCTTATCAATTTTTCTGAAGAAATCCTCGCTCCCATCGGTACGGAGAGCTTTGGCTGTATGTGGGCACCTGAGGTGTATTTTGAAGAAGAAACAGGGGAGTACCTCATTCACTGGGGTTCAACTGTCAAAGAGGATAACTACAGTCATATGTCGATTTATTGCAGTGTGACAAAGGACTTTGAGCATTTTTCAGAGCCGAAGCTTTTCTTCACAAAGGACAATGAAATTCTCGACACCCACATAAGAAAAATAGACGGTGTTTATCATATGTTCTATAAAAATGCTCACAATCCTTCTATGAATATGCACGCAACATCTAATAATCTTTACGGTCCTTATAAGCATGACGAAGAATTTGAGAAATATATGGCGTCTATTGAAAAGCCCGGCTCATATGAGGCTCCCACCACACTTATTTTGCCTGACGGAAGATGGTGCCTTATGCTTGACTTTTTCGGCTGTGAAAAACCGAAAATGGGTTATGTGCCTTTTGTATCGGAAAAACCCGGTGACAGCAATTTCACTATGGCGAAAGAAAGCTTTTCATTTCCTTACGGCTTCAAACACGGCGGTATTGTTGAAATAAGCGATGAGGAATATGACAGACTGAAAAAGCATTATAAATAAGTAATATTCAAACAGACAAACAGGGCTGATACAGTTCTTTTTGCCTGTTTTTCTTTGTTAATGATAAACAAAGAAACTAGCTTAATTTCTTGCAACTTGCCAATGGTTTTGCAAGGAGATTTTATTGACGAAAAAGCAAAAAAATGTTATAATGTATTATAAAATATAAATACAGTTATATCTATAGGCGGCAGTGCAAGGCAGAGGTCAGCTGAAAAAACTGCACTTCTTCTGTGGTATAACGAAAAATAAAAAGGAGATGTATTTTATGAAAAATAATTTTAAGAAAACATTAGCACTCGTTATGGCAGTTATGATGCTCATGACATGCTGGGTTTTTGTTGCTCCCACTCAGGCAGATGCCCATGCAACAATCGACACCTACAGAACAGCAGATAAATGGGGCACTCCCTATTGGGACGGTAATGATGTTTACTTTTCAAAATGGAACTCAGGCACATCATTTACAACTTTCACATGGGCAAAACATATCTATCTTGACATATCGGAAAGCCTTCAGTCAGCAGGTTATTACTACACTGTCAATTGGCGCTATGGTGACAACACTGACTACCGTATTGTAAACAACGGCTTTATTTTCGGCGGTTGGGGTCTTGAGAACACATCAGGCTATCCTTCAAATTACTACACAATGACAAGAATGTTCAACAACTATAACTTAGACGCTTCACTGCCTTCACCTGACGTAGATGGCAACACAACTCAGGTTTATGATTCAGGCAACACCTCAGGTGACCTTTATGTCGGTGTTTCAGGACTTAACTGGAGCGGTGCTAAAGCTATTATCTGGCGAAATCCCGACCAGGTCGGTACTAACCGTTCAGCATATGTATTTATGACGGGTACTCCCAAGACTACAGGCACAGGCAGATATACAACCTCCGGCGCAAAGCCTTCAAATTTTGGCGGTTGGCAGCAGTGGAAGAGCAATAAGTGGAGTAATGCCAGCGATACATACACAACCAGCAACGACAGCACAAACTGGACAACTGACTGCTATGAAGGCACTTGGAAAGAAGTTGCTTTTGATATTACGATTTACGACAAGTCAGGTCTTGGCAACCTTATTAACAGTGCTCAGGCTACATATACCAATTCTGCGAAATATACATCTGATTCATGGTATAACTATGAGCAGGCTCTTGCTGCAGCAAAAACTGCTGTAACCACACGTGAAACCAATCAGACAAATCTTAACAACGCTCAGAGCGCTCTTCAGACAGCTATTAACGGACTTGTTGTTAATAAATATAACATTTATTGGAAGAATGCTGACGGAACAACTCTTGAAACAGATAATAATGTTGTGTGGGGCACAACACCTACATATAACGGTGTAACTCCCACAAAGGCTCCTACTGCAAAGTACACATACACATTCTCAGGCTGGAGTCCTGCAATTTCAGCTGTAACAAATCACACAACATACACAGCTCAGTACAGCTCAACAATCAACAAATACACCGTAACCTTTAACTTTGCCAACGGCAAGAGTTCATCTGGTACTTACGATTACGGCACGATTATCACCGCTCCCGATAATTCTGCTAAGTTGCCCAATGCAACAAATCACTATTTATACAGCTGGCCTGCAAATGTTTCACTTGAGGTTCTCGGTGATGCGACCTATAATGAAATTGAAATTGCATCAACCCACAATTGGAATGACTGGGTAATAACCCAAGAACCAAGTTGTACCGCTGCAGGTGCAAAGCAGAGATATTGTGCAGTTTGCGGTTATGTTGAAACAGGCACAGTTGACCCCAGCGCTCATAACCCCATACCTGCAGTAGAAGAAAACAGAAATGAGGCAACATGTACAGTTGACGGTTCATACGACCTCGTAGTTTACTGTAACGATTGCGGTAATGTGATAAGCCGTGAAACAGTAGTTCTCACAGCTCCCGGTCATACTGTGGTTATCGATCCTGCGGTACCCGTAACCTGCACAACAGACGGTAAGACAGAAGGTAAGCACTGCTCAGTTTGTGACGAGGTTCTTGTTGAACAGCAGACAATACCTCACGAGGGCCATAAGGAAGAAACTATTGCTGCAGTTCCTGCAACCTGCACAACAGACGGTAAGACAGAGGGTGTACGCTGCTCAGTTTGTAAGACTGTTCTTACACCTCAGGAAACTATTCCCTCACTCGGTCACGATTGGTCAGATACATATACTTCAGTAGATAACGGTATAAACGCTACTCATTATCAGACATGTGAAGTATGTTTTACAGAAAGTGAAAGAGTACCTCACACATGGAATGAGGGCGAAATTATAAAAGATGCTACCTGCACAGCAAACGGTCAGATGCTTTACACTTGCACTGCCAACAATTGCGGCGGTCAGTACATAGCAAGAATTGATGCACTCGGTCACAGCTACGGTGAATGGATAGCTGAAGAAGAAGCTACCTGCCTTGAGGGCGGTGTACGCGGTCACTATGAATGCTCAGGGTGCGGTAAGTTCTTTGACGAAGATAAGAACGAAATAACCGACCTTGCAACAGGCGCTCTCAATCACGATATCAAGCAGCACGATGCAAAAGATCCCACTTGTCTTGATAAGGGTTGGGAAGCATATGAAACCTGCTCAAGATGTGATTATACAACATTCAAAGAAATTGCAGCACTTGGCCACGATAAAAAAGCTCACGATGCAAAGGATCCCACTTGTCTTGATAAGGGCTGGGAAGCATATGAGACCTGCTCAAGATGCGATTACACAACATATAAAGAAATTGCAGCACTCGGCCACGATAAAAAGGCTCACGATGCAAAGGCTCCCACCTGCACAGAAATCGGCTGGGAAGCATATGAGACCTGCTCAAGATGTGGCTACACAACATATAAAGAAATCGCTGCCCTCGACCATAACATAGTTGTTGATGAGGCAGTTGCTCCTACTTGTACAGACACCGGTCTCACAGCAGGCTCACACTGCACACGCTGTGATGATGCAACAGTGGCTCAGACAGTAGTTGCAGCACTCGGCCACGATAAAAAAGCTCACGATGCAAAGGCTCCCACCTGCACACAAATCGGCTGGGAAGCATATGAGACCTGCTCAAGATGTGATTACACAACTTATAAAGAAATAGCTGCCGCAGGTCACGCTTATATTGACCACGAAGCAAAGGCTCCCGATTGTAACAATATAGGTTGGGATGCATATCAGACCTGTGAAAACTGCGATTATACAAGTTATGTAGAAAAAGAAGCTCTCGGTCACGATTATATCGACAATGACGGCCAGGATGCAACCTGCCTTGTTGACGGTTGGAAGGCATATCAGACCTGTTCAAGATGTGATTATACTACATTCGAGGCTATCGAAGCTCCGGGTCACACTATTGTTGAAATCGGCACTCAGGCTCCCACTTGTGAAGAAATCGGTTGGGATGCATATGAGTACTGCGCAAAATGCGATTACTCAACTTACAAGGAGCTTCCCGAAAACGGACACAATATTGTTGAGGTTGCTGCAAAAGAACCCAACTGCACAGATATCGGTTGGGATGCATACGAATATTGCACAGAATGTGATTATTCAACCTACAATGAGCTTCCCACAAACGGCGGTCACGCTATTGTAACTGTTGAAGGTAAGGCAACTACTTGCACAGAAGACGGCTACGCTGCATATGAATACTGTGAGAAATGTGATTACTCAACATATGAAGTAATTACGGCTCCCGGTCACGCTTATGTTAATCACGAAGCAAAAGTTCCCGATTGTGAAAACTCAGGTTGGAGTGCATATCAGACCTGTGAAAACTGTGATTATACAAGCTACAAGGAAATTGCTGCTCTCGGTCACGCTATTGCAAACATCGTTGCTCAGGCACCCACCTGCACAGAAATCGGTTGGAATGCATATGAAAAGTGTCTGAGATGTACTTACACAACTTATGTTGAAATTTCTGAAACAGGTCACTCAATTAAGCAGTACGCTGCTCAGGCTCCCGCTTGTACAGCAGCAGGTTGGGAAGCATATGAGGCTTGTGACAATTGTGATTACACAACAAAGGTAGAAATTCCTGAAACAGGTCACTCAATCAAGCAGTACGCTGCTCAGGCTCCCACATGTGCAGCAGCAGGTTGGGAAGCATATGAGGCTTGCGGTAATTGTGATTACACAACAAAGGTAGAAATTGCCGCTCTTGACCACGAGTATATTGACCATGAGGGTCAGGATGCAACCTGCTCAGCAGAAGGCTGGAAGCCCTATCAGACCTGTGAAAACTGTGATTATACTTCATATGAAGCAATACCCACAACAGATCATAACATCGTAAATCACGCTGCTAAGGCTCCCACCTGCACAGAAATCGGTTGGGAAGCATATGAAACCTGCACAATGTGTGATTACTCAACTTATAAGGAACTTCCCGCAGTTGATCATACCGATGAAAACAAAGACGGCATATGCGATGACTGCTTGGCAGTTGTAGGCTGCAAGCACAGCAAGATTGAAACAACAGTTGTTGAGGCAACTTGTCTTTCATACGGTAAGGTAACAGAGACCTGCGGCGATTGCGGTGCATTTATCTCAGAGAAGCTTATTGCTCCTTCAGGTCACCATGACCGCAATGCAGACGGCAAGTGTGATGACTGTTCAGCTCCTGTTGCTGTTTCAACATCATGCGATTGCATCTGCCACAAGGATAACTTCATTATGAGAATGGTTTACTCAGTTCTCCGCTTCTTCTGGAAGCTCTTCAAGATCACAAAGACTTGCCCCTGCGGTGCAGTTCACTATTAAAAATAATAAGAGGTACGGGTCATATTGATCCGTACCTCAATTTTATATAAGAATGAGGGGCTGTAAAAAAGTGCAGACCGCATAAACCGAAATAAATAAAGGGGTCCTTCAGGATGAAAAGTCCAAAGGAACCCTTTAAAACATATAAAAATCAGAAAAACTGCAAAAATTGCAGTTTTTCGGTTTATGCTATAAACAAACTTCGCCTCTCGACGTACCTTCGTACGCCTTCGGGTAACCAAAAATAAAGCCAAAGCTTTATTTTTGCTCAGTTTGTTCATTTGGCGCATTTTTTCACGCCACTAAAAGGAGCTGTAAAAAACTTTCGTTTTTTTGCAGCTCCTTTAAACATTATTTAATTCTTATCTGCAAGGGGAGTGTAATAACCGTATCGGAAACTATTGCACCTTCATCTAAGCAGAGATAGTATTGGAAGTTTTCAGGCTCGAAGTAGAAGTCAGAATCGTCGACAGTAACCGTGCAGACGATATCACCGCTGTCTTCACTTATTTCGCAGCCTATATTTGCAGTGACCTTCTGTATAATAGCCTCGCCCGACATTTGATAAATGTAGGCTGTTGTGCCTTCGGGAGCTTCGCCTAAGTTGTCACCGATAGACAGCACAACTTGTCTGAAAAACTCATCCTCAGGAATTTCCGTAAGCTTATAGCTGCTGATTTTGAGATAGGTTTTGCCATCTTCGGATTTGTCTCCGTTTTTCTTATTGGTTGAAACAAGTGTAGGCTCTGTCATCGGCTCTGTAGTTGTAACCTCTGTGGTGGTTTCCTCGGTAGTTGTTTCTGTTGTTGTCACTTCTGTGGTGGTTTCTTCCTCGGTGGTTGTTTCCTCAGTGGTGGTTTCCTCCTCGGTGGTTTCCTCTTCGGTTGTCTCCTCCTCAGTGGTGATTTCTTCGGTTGTTGTCTGCTGCGCAGTCGGCTGTGTGGGAGGCGGTGCAGTGGTTTTATCCTTGTCTTTGCCCGTGCCTAATATCAGAGCCAACATTAATGCCAGCACAACGCCTAATGCCAACACAATGAAGTACCAGTGTTTGCCGGGTTTTGTCTCTTCCTCTTCGGGATATTCTTCGTCGAAGCTGTCTTCTTCGTAATCCTCGGGAGCCTCATATGAGTCGAAGTGAACGGGTGTGTCTTCACCTATTTCAAAGGTACCCGTTTCGGGGGTATCCGATGATGTAAAAGGTACACCGGCAGGAGCATTAAGCTCAGGAGAAAGAGAATATCTGTGAAGCTCTGCCGCAAACAAAGAAGGAGTATAATATCTGTCGGCAGGCCTAAAGGATGTAGCTTTATAGATAATGCTTGCAAGGTCATAGCCTGCGTTTTTCGGCGCAGGCAGAAGGTCTCCGCGCATACATTTGATAAATGCCTGTTCTCTGTCGGCAAGGGAGACGGGTTCAGGATAATCGGGCAGGAAGGGCATACGGTTGTGGTTGAGAAGCTTATAAAGAAGTATACCCAAGGAATAAATATCTGATGATGTGTCAGCTGTGGCTGTTTTGTTATAAAGCTCAGGAGCAATATATGCTGAAGGATCATTGACATTGTGAAAAATTGAATCGAAAATTCCGAAATCTCCAAGCTTGTAATTACCAAAGGAGTCCACATAAATATTTTCACTTTTTATGTCATGGTGAACTATACCTGCCTGTCTGAAGCCTTCGAGTGCAGAGCATATATCCTGACCCAGCTTCAGCACTTCGGTTACACCTGCACTGTCAAGGGAGATGTATGAGTTCAGAGGGGTAAGCAGCTCCATGAGCATAACCACATAGAAGCAGGAGCTTTCACGCACAACGGTAAAATTATCAAATCTCACAATGTTTTTATTTCCTCGAAGAGAAAGCATAGCCTGCATATTCTTAATTATGTCGCTCTGTAGTGAAGTGAGATATTCATCCACATTTCTGAATCTGCCTGAAGAGATAACAGCGCTTATTTCCTGTTCACTTGAAGGAAATCTGACAGTTTTCAACCCCATATATTTCATTTCGCCGTTTTCGGTTTTATAAACCTTATAAAACTTTGAGGACTTGCCTTCGGCTAATTTTGAATCGATAAACCATGAACCGAAAATCGGTTCCCAAGATTTAAGCTTTTCTAAAGTCAACACATATCAACTCCTTGCTGTTTTTTCTGCATTTATAATATCACTAAAGCCTTGTCAAGTCAAGGTGATAGCAATTTACACTAAAAATTTGCCTTGAAACCCATATATTTTTACACCGACAAAATTCACTTTCTATTGATTTACGAAGAAAAAAGATGTAAACTATAATGTGAGTGTAAAACTGTGTCGATATATGTTTATTAAACAGTTTATATATAAATTAAGTGTAAATACAGGTGAAAAAAGTTGAAAAAAATTGTTCTGATAGCAATACTGATTTTAGTGCTTTCTGTTTACCCTGCTTTTAATATTTTGGGACTTTCAAGAAATGACTCGGTACCCTCAGATGAAGGTGTGGAAATAGGCAGCAGCGTAATAGAAAATCTTTCCGGTTTTGATGTGAAAAAGGCTGAAAGCAATGTAAGAGAAGCCGAAAAAAAGAGAAATGACCCTACAGGTAATGCTCAGAAGGTCAATAAGGTGTTAAGCGATCTTAAACAAGGCAAGACTACTTACAGAAAAGTCTTCAGAGATGTTTATATTGTGGGCGATTCTCTTATGAACGGTCTGGAGGCTTACGGCATCCTCAACTCAAACCATCTTATAACTCAGGTGAGCGCAAGCCTTTATCACCTTGACGGAAATGTAAAAAAAATCATAAAGATGAATCCGCCGGTTCTTGTTCTGCACTATGGTATAAATATGATTGCCGTGGGCAATAAATATCTCAGCAACTTCATTGCTATGTATACCCGCATAATAAAAGAGCTGAAGAAGGCTCTGCCTGATACGCGTATAGTTATCAGCGGTCTTTTCCCCGTTGACAGAGACATAGCTGCTTCAAAGCGTTTCGGTGAAATCGGCAATTACAACAAAGCTCTTGAAAAGATGTGTAAGGAGCTGGGTGTGGAATATCTCAATTCCTCAAGCGTACTCAAGGCTCATCCCGAGTGCTACGGCGGTGACGGCATACATCTTTCCAAGGTCTTTTACGATAAGTATTGGCTCAGATTTTTAATTAAAGAGTTGGAGATTGTCTGATGAGCAAGCAGAGAAAATTTGAGATATTGTGCGTTGTGGCTCTTATTATTTTCATTGGCTTTGTTTCAAGAGAAACAGCATACAGCAGCAAAACCGCTGCAGAAGTGGCTGAAAGCATAACAGCAAGTTGTGATATAAGTGAGCTTAAACCCATTGACAGAAATAAAATAAGAGAAGAGTTTTCTATAGATTTCACTCAGGTGGATTCCTTTGAGTACTATGCCAGCGATTCAATTATGAATGTTGATGAGCTGATGATAATAAAGCTCAGAGAGGAAGTCAAGCCTGACGAAATCAAAGCGAAAATAGAAAAAAGAGTAACAGACAAGCAGGCACTTTTTGAGGGGTACGCACCCGAGCAGAGTGCTTTGCTTAAAGAATATATTTTAACAGATGACAAGGGCTTTGTGTTTTATGCTGTCGGAAAAGAGGCAGAGAAGGCTCTTGCCGCATTCAAATCAAGTATCAGATAATTCCCGAGAGGTGTAATAATGGTCTTCAGCAGTGCCGTTTTTCTTTTTGTGTTTTTCCCGCTTATGCTGGTGCTGTATTTTCTTCCCGGATTTTCAAAAAATCCGCAGAAGGATATGGCAAAGAAAAACCTTGTTTTATGCCTTGCAAGCTTAATATTTTATGCATGGGGCGAACCCGTGTACATAGTGCTTATGCTCATAAGCATTTTCTTTAACTATAATCTCGGAATAGATATTGAAAATCAGAAAAATTCCCGTAAAAAAAGAAAGCATCTTCTTGTTTTTGGTGTTGTCTTTAATTTATTTATGTTGGGATTTTTCAAATATTCGGGTTTTATAGTTGAAAATATTAACGCAGTTATAGGCAACAAAATTGAATATGAAGGTCTGCCTCTGCCTGTAGGCATATCATTCTATACCTTCCAGATTCTTTCCTATGTGATTGATGTGTATAAGGGTGAGGTTAAGGCGCAGAAAAATCTTGTTGCATTTGGGGCTTATATTTCAATGTTTCCTCAGCTTATTGCAGGTCCCATTGTGCAGTATAGTGACATTGAAAGACAGCTCACAAGCAGAACTGTCACAATAGAGAAATTCTATGACGGTATAATTTATTTCATCAGAGGTCTCGGCAAAAAAGTGCTTTTCGCCAACACTATAGGTGCTGTCTATACTCAGGTGGTTGCAGGTGATATAGCTTCTCTTTCCGTTGTGACATCATGGATTGCTGTTATATGCTACACACTGCAGATTTATTTCGATTTCAGCGGCTACAGTGATATGGCTGTGGGCCTCGGCAAGATGTTCGGTTTCGAGTTTGTGCAGAACTTCAACTTCCCCTACAAAGCCACAAGTATAAAGGATTTCTGGGGCAGATGGCATATAAGCCTTAGTGCCTGGTTCAGAGATTATGTTTATATACCTCTCGGCGGCAACAGAAAGGGAACAAAAAGAACAATAATCAACACTCTTATAGTCTGGTCTCTAACAGGTCTGTGGCACGGCGCAGCCTGGAATTTCATTGCCTGGGGTATGTTCTACGGTGTGCTTCTCATAGCGGAAAAATATCTGCTGCAAAACTTCCTTGAGAAGCTTCCAAAAGCAGTTAAATATGCGGGTACCATGGCAGTTGTGATGCTTGGTTGGGTCTTCTTCTCAAGTGCAAGTCTTGGCGATGCCCTGACACTCATAGGCTCAATGGCGGGCTTCGGCGGAGGTTTTATTGACTCTCAGGCAAAATACCTTCTGTCTGAAAATATCTTCCTGATATTTGTTATGAGCCTTAGTGCTATAGGCGTTTTTGAGTTTGTAAGTAACCATCAGAAAGGCAAAACCGGAAAGATTGTTGAGGGTGTAGGCTATATGCTGATTTTTACTTTGTCAGTGGCATATCTTATTAGCGAAACCTATAATCCCTTCTTATATTTCAGATTTTAATTTTAAGGATATTTGATTATGAATTCAGATAAATATGACAACACAACACCTTTGCATGAAGAGGAAGTTTCCTACAGCAAGGGTGCTATGATAAGTGTTGCTGTCATACTCGTTTTTCTTCTGAGTGTTTTCAGTGTAGCAGGTCTTCATATTCTTGCGGACGACAGGGATTTTTCAGAAAGTGAAAACAGAGTGCTTGCCGATATGCCGTCGCTGACGGTGTCGGGTTTGTTTGACGGCAGCTTTATGAAAAACTTTGAAACCTATCTTACAGATCAGTTTCCTTTCAGGGATAAGCTCATTTCACTGAAAACCTATGCCGACAGAATTGCCGGAAAGGACGAGGAAAACGGAGTTTATATAGGCAAGGACGGTTTCCTTTTTGACACACAGAGTGCTTATAATGAAGAACAGGTCAAAGAGATAACCGATGCAGTGGTTGAATTTAACAAAAAGAACAAGGAACTCAAAAGAGCATTTCTCTTAGCCCCAAACTCTTCTTATATTTATTCTGATAAGCTGCCTAAACATCTTGAAATGCCCAATCAGAGAGATGAAATAAGACAGATATATAACTTGCTTAAAGCAGATAAAAAAATGACATGGGTGAATATCTGCAGTCTTTTTGAAAAGAGTGTTAAAGACAGTGACACATTGCTTTATTATAAAACCGATCACCACTGGACAACAAGAGCTGCTAAAAAGGTTTTCAATGTGCTGAAGGAAAAATGGAATCTTACCACCACGGGTGCAACCTATGAAAACGAGACGGCAGTACCCAAGTATGAGTTTTATACCGTTTCAAATTCTTTTCAGGGAACACTATCCTCTACGGCAGGGGTACACAACAACTATGACAGTGTAGAAATTTGTATGCCTGATAAATCTCAGGGCACTTATGTTGTTAACTTTGAAAGTTCTGCACAGAAAACATCTTCACTGTTTTTCAGCGAAAAACTCAGCCACAAAAATCACTATGAGGTTTTCCTCGGCGGTAACTATGATAAGGTGATTATTACCACTGTTTCCCCTTCAGGAAACTCTCTTCTGCTGATTAAGGATTCCTATGCCAACTGTATGATTCCTATGCTGACGCCTTATTTCAGCAAAATTGTTGTGGTTGACCCAAGATATCTTACAGACAGCCTCAGCAGCATTGTTAAGGAAAACGATTTTACCCATCTGCTTTTCCTCTATAATCTCAATACTTTCCTCGAAGACACTTCCCTCGCGGCATGTCTTGAAAGCTGAAAAAATTGCTCACGGAGAAGCTTCTCCGTGAGCATAAATTTTTATTTAGTGTGAAGTCTTATTACCGTTGCACTATACTGAGGCACTGTGTAGTTGAATTTTTCACTGAAGCCGTGGGCGGTAAATTCTTCCATAATGCAGTCTTCCTTTGCGCCGAGGATATTGTCATTATTAAGACTGTCACCTGCAACCTGGGCGATGTGGGCTGTTTTTTCAATTTCAGCACCGGTTACATCTATTGCGAATACTCTGTCTGAGTTTGTGACATTGACCAGCTTAATGATAATGTCGCCTGTTTCATCGTCAGTGGAAACCCCCTGATAAGCCTCTGCATTGGTGTTTTCCTGAGGGTTATAGTCAAACTGTAACTCACCGTCGATGTAACCCTTGATGTTGTAGTCGGTAACCACAATTTTGATATCGTAGGTTTTTCCGGTGTCTATAGTGAAATCGGTAAGTGTTTCAGGGATAGCCTCACTCTTAACACCGTCTTCCACTCTCTGAAGAGCTGTCTTGGTATTATTCCAACCTCCGATGTTCCAAAAGAACATATTGTTTTCATCTTCGTAGAGGAAGGGAATCAGGAATCCTTCGCCACCCTTTATCTTGGTAGCTTTGAAGGTATATGTATAGTCTGACCAGTCTTCATCACCGAATACTGAGATAGCGCCGAGAGGATGATAGGGGTGGTAATCATTATTCTGCTGAAGCTTACCGCACTTGATTTTCCAGTCGCCGTCAGTTATTTGCTGCCAATTCCACCAGAAGTTAGTGGGAAGTGAGAACTTATCCTGCCTCAGAACTCTGCCGTTTTCGTTGTTTATTACTTTCACATCGTCAAACTCTGCCGTGGTCCACCAGGTGCCGAGACCTACTTTACCTTTGAGAGGTTCAGCTTCGATTTCAGCTCCTGAAAATGCAGTGCCTACAAGAGAGTCGCCTGCATTGTTTGAGAAGAGCTTCTGCATATAGTAGTTAATTGAGCCTGTTGAAAGGTGATTGTTAAACCATATAAGGTTGGGTGCCCAATGTGTTGCTGTCAGGTTGCCGAAAAGGGGAGCGTAGGCTGCCATAACAACTATGTCACTGTTTCTTTCAAGACCGGTCATAAATGCTGCCTCAGCAAGAGCTGCCTCAAGTCTGTTTGATCTTGCAGCGTATTCACCGAGGAAGACCTTAAGTCCACCACCGTAATGTGTATCGGTCATATTTTCCACAGTTCTTGAATAGTTCTTTTCGTCATAGTGGTCAACATTCTTGAAGAACCATGAAGGCTCGTTGTAGTAGTGATGGTCAGTTGCGCCCGCAAACTCATCTGCAGTGATACCCTTGTCTGTTATGTAGTTTTTTGCATATTCATAGGAAGCGAAGTAGTTTGCGCCACTTGTTGCATCGTCTGCACCTGAGGAATAGATAAGCTCAAGACCCTCATACAGCTCGGGATTTTCAGCTTTAGCATCATTGAAGCTTTCAAGGAAGATTTCATATCTTTCAAAATAATCCTCGCCTTCCTGCTCGTTGCCGATGCAGATATATTTAAGCTCGAAAGGCTCTTCGTGACCGAGTGAAACTCTCACCTTACCCCAGGTTGTGCTTTCGTCGCCTCTGCAGAATTCTACAAGGTCGTGCATATCCTGAAGGTACTGTCTGAATTCGTCTGAATTGATGTCAACGGGGCCTTTGCCGCGCATCTGACAGTTAATGCCGCAGTTGATTACGGGCACACCCAAAGCACCGATATCCTCAGCAAGCTGGAAATATTCAAAGAAGCCCAGGCCATAGCTCATATAGCAGGGCAGGGGGTCATCAGTTGCGGCAATATCTGTCCACAGATTGATGCCGTATTTTCTTGCGGCAATATCGCCGTATCTGCCTTCAAATTCAAGGGGGAGTCCATCTGCGCCAACGCCTATTGAGTCTTTCCAGTTGTACGCGCTTTCATAGTCCCAACCTTCAATTATACAGCCGCCGGGGAAACGAAGGAAAGAAGGTGAAAGCTCAGCGAGCTTAGTTGCGAGATCCATTCTCATACCGTGATCCTTGTAGGTTTCGGGCATAAGTGACACCATATCAACGGCAAGCTTGCCCTCATCAGTGAGCACATGAAGAAAAACATCATTTGAGGCAGTACGGTTTGACTTAAGAGTAAGCTCATATTTTGCCCATTCGTCAGTAACGCCTTCAATAGTGCCTGTAGCTGCAACTGTATTGCCTGCAACAAGATTAACTGTTATTTTTCCGTTATAGCCTTCAAGTCCCTTTGCATAAACTGAGAAGTCATATTCGGCATTTTTTTCAATTGCCATACCGTCAAGGAAGCCTCTGTTAGCCACACCTGCGGGATTGGCTGAGGTGTTTGTGATAACAAGGTAGTTGGTGTTGTTTTCGTTAAGACAGCCTGTAAGGTCATTTTTCATAACCTCAAGAGACACATTCCCAACCTTGCTGTAGCCGTGAAGCTCATCGTCAAGGGCGAGAGTGCCGTATTCAAATGAGCGGTTGATAACCTTTTCGGCATAGAGGCCACCGTCAGCGGCAAAGTTGATATCTTCAAAGAAAATACCGTAGAGCAAATCACTTATATCGTGAATTTCGTTGTCTGCATCAATGCTGAGAGTGTAGTCCGCAACAGTGTTACCTGCATCATACAATGTAACGGTGTTTTCTTCCGGGCGTGAAGTGATAAGCTCGGGAGCTGTGTTGCCGCCAATAAGTGACAGTGCAGTGAGAATTGAAAGAAACACTGCCGAGATTTTCTTTAGAAAAGCTGATAATTTTTGTTGCATATTAGTTCTCCTTTTATTTTTTTAGACTACATTTATAATATATTATATGGAAATAAAAGTCAATAAAAAGAGGGTAGGAAAGTCTCTTTCCTGCCACTTGGATGAAAGCTAAAAAAGCCGCCTCAAAAGAGACGGCTTTAAAATATTCTGTTATCTCGGTGAGCGTATAAGTCTTTGCAAATCGGCAGGTAACTCACGAAGCTTATCCTCGTGTCTGAGATAATAATCTCTCAGTGCATTGGTGACACTGAACAGTGAAGTTCTGGCTTTTTCCTGAGCTTCGCAGAGAATTTCTGCTGAACGGTTTTTGGCATCTGTTTCCATTGAAGTGCATTTATATCGGGTGTCACTGATAAGCCTGTCGCAATATTGTTTTGTTTCGGAAATCATTTCCTGACAGCGCTTTTCGGCGCCTGAGTTTATGTTCATAGCTGCAGTGAGATATTCGTCGGCAGCCTTTTGTGCTGCAGTGAATATGCCGTTTACCTCAAGGGCGGCCTCGGCAATTGAGCCTATATTTTTAGTGGCGCTGATATTATTCTGCAGCTCTGCCACCTGACGGCGCAGGACATTTATTTCTTCATCTTTAGCTGCAATAAGTGCTGTCAATTCTTTCTCTGTCATGTTTAGTACTCCTTTTATACATTCTCCTGAGTTCAGTATACCACAAAGAAAAACAATTTCAATAGTGCGGATAAAATTTGTCGTTAATTATCGTTACATACTTGCAGAATATTTCTTTTGTGTGATATAATTTCCATATATTACATTCAAGGAGAAAAACTATGTCAAAACTTATTGCTTTCTTTATTTCAATGATACTCTTTTTTGAGGCAGTACCCGCTATAGGTACCCCTGTGCTTAAGGTTGATGCCGGCAACACAGTCGGTGAAACAACCACAAGGGCAACGGGCTTTCTTTACGGTCTTGCTGAAAACGGTGTGCCAAGTGAGGCTATGACAAGCTCACTTAAAATTTCCTCTGTTTCGCAGAAGGTGCCTGACGGACTTCAGCACCCCACAGGTGACGCTGAGCATGTTATGAGCCAGCTTGATGACTGTGACTATATTGTGGTCTATCTTCAGGATGCTTTTGACACTTGGTATTACTGCCACGATGAGATAATGGAAATGAGACGGCAGGGTACCTATGACTGGAGAGAGTTTCTCGCTGAAAGATATCTGCCCATAGTTGAAGAAAAGGTAAGATACATTGAAAGTCAGCCCTACAGTGACAGAATAGTTTACTGCATTTATAATGAGTGTGACAATGCCGTGTGGTTCGGCAATTATGTTGACGGCGCGTGCCACTATGACGATATTGGCAGAAGCAATTTCTATGAGGCTTGGAAGATAACCTATGACCTGGTCAAGTCAATTGCACCCGATGCTAAAATTGGTGGGCCGGGCTTTTGCGACTATGAAACAAGCAAAATTGAAGGCTTTATGTCATACTGCAGTAAAAATGCCTGCATGCCCGAAATTATGATATGGCACGAGCTTGCCTTCTGGTCAGTACCCGACTGGCATATGCACTATGAGGATTATCGCCGTATAGAAAAAGAAAATGGTGTGGAGCCTCTTGATATTATCGTCACAGAATACGGTGAAATGGAGGAGTGCGGTAACCCTTCAGATATGCTTCACTATATAATAGCTATGGAAGAAACGGGCATATGGGGAGATATGGCTTTCTGGAGACTTTCAAATAATCTCAACGACACCTGTGCTGACGATAACTCACCTAACTCAAACTGGTGGCTTTACAGAAAATATGCCGAGATGAAGGATCAGTACAGACTTTTCACAAGCAGTAAAACAGAGAATGAATATAATCCGAAAAACCGCCTTGATGCCCTTGCTTCAAAAACAAAAGACGGCAAAGAAATAAATATGATAGTCACGGGCAGTGATAAGAGAGCCTTTGTTAAAATTGAAAATGCAGATGAAACTGCCTTAGGTGACGAGGTAACCGTAAGAGTGGAAAGTGTTTATTATGAGGGCCTTACGGGTATAGTTTCAAAGCCTGTGCTTCTCAGACAGTATTCACAGAAGGTGTCTTCTGATGTGATAAAAATAAATCTTCCTGCAACGGATAAGGATGCAGTCTATTTCATTAAGGTTACTCCCAAAGATGAAAATGCCCAAACTGTCAGAAACACAAACATCCCCAAGAGATATGAATTTGAAAAGGGTAAGCTCAGAGGTGATGCCTACACCTATGACAGTGCCTATGCCACAACGGGTAAAACATCAGGCATGGTCGGCGGCATGGAAAAAGACGGTGACGGTGTGAGACTTCGTTTCACCACAGATAAAAAGGGTGCCTATGACCTGAAAATAATCTTCGGCAAGCATAACGATGCATGGGGAAATCCTCAAGGCAGAGATAATGCAAAGGTGAGAATGATACTCGACGGAAAAGAGGAAATAATAAGTCTTGAAAACACCATAAAGAGTGAATACACCACAAGCAAAACCTTTGTCAAAGACCTCTCGGCAGGCATACATACAATTGAATTCTACAACTGTGAAGGTACCTATGTACTTGACAGTATGATTGTATCACGCCACGAAGACGACGGCGAAATCTACATCACCGAAGACAGCGAAGACGGCAGTGAGTTTATTGCAGTTGCTCCCGAAGACGGATACTATCTTATTGATACGGCAGGGGTACAGACAGAAATCTCAGTTGACGGTATAAAAGCTGACATTGAAAGCGGAGATATTCTTTATCTCAGACGCGGTCTGAATGAGATTTCATTCCCAAAGGGTATGACTTTCACTCTGACAAAAACTCAGCAGAAGGCATTTACGGCTACCGTTAAGCCTTACGATATTGCTCTTTCAGGTAAGGCTCAGCTTCTTACGGATAAATACGGCGTGACATACATTGATAATATCTCAAATCTCGGTGGCGAAGGCAGCTTTACTGTCAGCGTACCCGAAGACGGCACCTACAGAGTGACACTGCTTTATGCAAACAACTCTGAGGGCGGTGTCCATTCATATAATGTTGACCTGATTGAAAGATATGTCACAGTTACTGCAAATGGGGAAAGTCAGGACATTTTCTGCCGCAACACCTACAGCAAATACACTTATAAAACTATGACATTCAACCTCAAACTCAATGAGGGCGAAAACGAAATTATCCTCACCAATAGCGGCAATACGATTTTCCATAATATGGAGGCTTTCGCGCCGCAGATAGCCGAAATTAGCATCAACGCCCTGACGGACTGATTGTTTATTACAGTTTTGTAATAATAACGGACATTTCACACAGATTACACATTTATGTGTTATTGTCACTATATCAGAAACAAAAAGGAGAGAAACATATGAAAAAGCTCACTAAGTTTTTAGCAGTTATCCTTGCGTGCATAACAGTGTTCAGCACTGCTTCACTTGCTGCCGAGGGTACTCTGCCGAATGAAGAAACCACTACCTTAACTCAGGAAGAAACAACACTTCCTGCAGAGGAAGAAACCACAGCTCCTGCAGAGGAAGAAACAACAGCTCCTGCAGAGGAAGAAACAACAGCTCCTGCAGAGGAGGAAACAACAGCTCCTGCAGAGGAGGAAACAACAGCTCCTGCAGAGGAGGAAACAACTACAACTCCCGAAGAGGAGACAACTCAGCCTGAGATAGTGCTTCCGAAAACTCCAACAGGGCTCAGGGTTAGCAGCTCAAATCAATCTCAGTGTGTTATTCATTGGGATTATATCAAAGAGGCAGACGGCTATGACATCTTTTTAAAGGTTGACGGAGAATGGGTTTATCAGTCAACAGCAAATAATCCTGTGGCTTATGTATTTAATCTTATCTGCAACAGTGTCTATGAAATCGGTGTAAGATCATTTGTTATTGTAAATGAAGAGAAATATTACAGTGAGGATATAGCTACTGTTATTCATAATTCACCTGTCGAGGTACCCTATGTTTCAATGCATGTCGAGCGCTCGTATGCCGGCGGCATGGTGTTCACATGGAGCAATATCAATAAGGGCATCAGCGGATATATCCTTTACAGAAGAGTAAACAACAAATGGGTAAGAATTGCAACAATCCACGACAGAGAAGCAGAAGAATTTGACTATAAATTCCCTGATATGCAGACAGGTAAGGAATATAAATTTGCAATAAAAACCTTTGTTAAAGGCACTAAAGGCACTAAATACAGCAAGCTTTATACCAAAACACTCAAAATTTCTGAAATAGGCAAAACAAATCTTGATATCGGCGAAAGAACAGCCTCTTCAATTACACTCAAATGGAATAAAATTGAAGGTGCAAAGGGTTACAGACTTTATGAATACAACTCAGAAAAGGGAAAATATGAAGCCGTAAAAACAACTTCAAAGACCAGCTACACCGTTACAGGTCTTGAAGCATCAACAAAATACAGATTCAGAGTCAGAGCATATTATAAGGTTGACGGTGAAACAAAATGGTGCACCTACAGTGATTCTGTTCCTGCTTATACCGAAAGCAAAAGCATAAAGGCTTCGAAGGTCAGCAAATATAAGAAATATTTCACTGACGGTGACTGGAGCGTTAAAGTTTCAAACCTCGATGACGGTTATGGTAACTCCATAGATTACACATTTGCAGTCAGAAGCACAAAGATTTTCATCAGATATGATTATAAGAGCAAGAAAATCAGAGATTTCGAATATCTTATAGACCTTAAAAAAGAAAAGGTATATCTCATCTTTGATGACAACAAGACATACAGCATTCTGGACGACGAGTCTGCTTATGAAATGGTTTACAGTGCTGCAATAATGGGTGTTATTCTTGACATGTCAGACGCCAAAGGTGTCAAGGCAGAAACTACTCTTTATGGAGATAAATCAGCGGTGAAAGAATATTACACAGACAAAGAAACCGGCATGAAGAAAACCTTCACCTTCTATTCAGGCAAGCCTGTTTCACTTGAAATTACCTATGCAGACGGTTCTACAGAATATCTTTTAATTGCCAGAATCAACGACACACCTACCACCTCAGTTTTCAAAGTTCCCAGCGGATATAAGAAAGTTGCATATAAATAATATTTTAAGGACACGGTTTCGGCTGTGTCCTTATATGTACATTTTAAATTTTTTCAATAAATTAATTGCGTTTTGTAATAATTTTATGTATAATTAAAAAACTAGCGATTTTCGCAAATATAAACCAAGGAAATTAACCTATGAAGAAATATGAATGGATGAAAAATGACACCGCCGCAATTATGTTTTCGGCTATTGAAGGCGCAAAACAGTCAAGACTTTTCCGTCTGTCGGCAGTGTTTAAAAATGAAGAAATCGACCCGGAGAGACTTAAGAAGGCAGTTGAGAATATAATTCCGAGATACCCTCTGCTTATGTACCGTGACGTAAAGGGCTATTATTGGGCATATCTCGAAAAGTGTGATGTGCTTCCGGCAGTACTTCCTGAGGAAAACCGCCCAGCAGAGCTGAGAAGACTTGGCAGAGACGGCGCACCCGAGATAGTTTTCCTTTATTATAAGCGCAGACTTTCAATTGAGGCTAACCATGTTTACGGCGACGGTACAGGCTTTATTGAGATTCTCAAAAGCGTTGTGGCTGAATATATGGTGCTTGGCGGTGCGGACAGAAATGACTTTGAGGGTGTTCGCTTCGGTGATGAAAAGCCAAGTGAAACTGAGCTTGAAAACGCTTTCAGACGCTATGCAACAAAAGAAAAATTGCCGAAGGTCAAAAGAGAAGAATCCTATGTTTTGCCTAAGGATTATGTGAAGGACTATCAGAATTATATCTGCGGCATCTTGCCTTTTAGTGAGCTTAAGCCTCTTTGCAAAGAGCGCAACCTGACAGTTACGGAGTTTATTGCATCGGCTATGATTCTTGCAATTATATGTAGTGCAAATGAGCCTATAAACAAGAGCATAATTATTGATATTCCTGTAAATCTCAGACAGTTCTTCCCCAGCGATTCAATCCGTAATTTCACTTCTCCAATGCCCATCCACTTTAATCCCGAGGGCAGGACTGATGTGACACACGAGGAGATTATTGAGGCAATCAGAGGTCAGCTTAAAAGGTATAACACCAAAGAAAATCAGCAGGCATTTATAAATCACAGCTTTGCTATGACGCAGAATCTTGCCGCACAGCTTATTCTTTCAATATTCAAGCAGTGGGGCATGAACGCTATTCAGAAAAAGACCCATAACACGGAAATGACTGTTGTTTTCACCAATATGGGTAATGTGAAAATTCCTCAGATTATGAGTGATGCAATTGAGCGTTTTGAAATTGTGGGCGGTGACGCAAGAGTTTATGATATGAGCGTTTTCACCTCGGCAATCAGCATCAACGGCTATATGCACATAGGCTTCAATTACAGCACCAAGGATGTCAGCTTCTGCCGTGAGTTTTTCCGCATACTTGCTTCATACGGCATTTCGGTACGCGTTGAAAGCTCAGATGAAAACGGTATAGAAACCGCCACTGAAACCCATCCCAAGATGTGCAGCGAGTGCGGTGTGAGAATAGGCGAGGAATACGGCAAATGTCCCCTTTGTGGCAGTGTACCCGAGAATGCGGAAACAGAAGACAGCTACTTTAAGACGGCGCTATATCCCCAACCCTATAAGCCTTATAAGCATGTGCCGCGCAAAAAGAAAAACAAAATTTACGATATTGACCGCTTCCACGCATGGTTCAATATGGATCCGTCATAAGCAACGCTTAAGCGTTGCAATGATATAAATTCCTGACGGAATTTATGATATAGCCCTTGGCTATGATATACCTTCGGCATGATATATCCTTCGGATATGAAAGGGAATTTATAGTATATCACAATTTCAGAATGAAATTATATCATATTTGCCCTCGGCAAATATATCATTCATCATTAAATACTCCGCCTGAATTTTTATCAGACGGAGTATCTTTTTTATAAAATTATGCATGTTTTACAGTTTTTTTCACACCCTATTTGCAGAGGTGTTAATTATGCATTTAAATAAAAAAATTAAAGTTTTTCTCTGTGTGCTTCTTGTGCTTGCAACAGTTTCGTCGGGAATTTATTTCACTTCAAAGCAAAATGAAAGCAAGGATTATGCTATTTCGGCTTTGTCAAAGCTGGGTTCAAGAGGCGAGGAAGTGAGAAGAGTGCAAAAAAAACTCAGAGAGCTTGGCTACTATAAAGGTTCCGTTGACGGCATTTACGGCAGTGCAACACAGAAGGCAGTTAAGGCTTTTCAGAAAAACTGCGGTATAACAGCTGACGGTATAGCAGGACCTAAAACGCTGAAGTTTCTAGGCTTGGGTTCTTCATCTTCCTCCTCTTCATCCTCAGGAAAATACACGCAAAATGATATAAATCTCCTTGCAAAGCTGATAGCGGCAGAGGCAAGGGGTGAAAACTATAAAGGTCAGGTTGCGGTGGGTGCAGTGGTACTCAACAGAGTGGAGCATTCGTCTTTTCCTGATACGATTGCAGGTGTAATTTATCAGAAGGGTGCATTCTCATGCGTAAATGACAGCAATTGGAGTATAGCAGCAACAGAAACCTCGAAAAAGGCAGCGAGAGACTGCATTAACGGTTGGGATCCCAGTGGCGGAGCCATATACTATTATAACCCGAAAAAGACAAGCAATGCCTTTATGTATTCAAGACCAATAATCACTGTTATAGGTAATCACAGATTTTGCAGGTGACAGACTGCCGTGAGCAGTTTGTGGAAAAGGTTAGTTTTGTCCTGCAGAGTGGGTCAGCGGTGAGGCGGCTCCACTACCGGACAAAGTCCGGTAAGCGACCGCAGGTCGCCTAAAATCGCACTTGTGCGATTTTTGTGGAGCCGCCGCCAACTTTCCTCTTTATACCGACTAAGATAAAAGCTCCACCTTTTCAGGTGGAGCTTTTTAGCCGGGTTTAATTTTTATCCAAGAAAACTGCAGGCTTCAAGTGCTGCTGTTGCACCGTCTGAAATTGCTGTTGCAACCTGGCGGATTTTCTTTGTTCTGCAGTCACCTGCAGTGAAAATACCCTTTACACTGCCTTCAGGGATACAACTTTCATCTGATACGATATAGCCGTATTCATTGAGTTTAACAACGTCTTTGAAGCTTTCGTTGTCGGGTTGCTGACCTATTGCAACGAAGATGCTGTCAACAGTTATGTCGATTTCCTCGTCTGTTTCGCTATTTTTTATTTTAACACCCTCAAAGGTGTTTTCACCGAGAATTTCAAGGACAATGCTTGAAAGAATAACCTTAACGTTATCGAGCTTTTCTATTTCTTCACGGAGCTTTATTTCGCCTGTGAGGAAGGGGAGATTCTGCACAACGGTAACGCTTTTGCTTGTTTTTGAAAGAAGGATAGCTTCCTGCAAAGCTGAGTTCCCGCCACCGATAACTGCAACATCTTTGCCTTTATAGAAGGCACCGTCGCAAACTGCACAGTAGGAAACGCCTTCGCCGGTGAAATCGTTTTCTCTTTCAAGACCGAGCTGTCTGTGCTTTGCACCTGTTGCAATGATAACTGTTTTACCCTGGAAGGAGCCTCTTTCACACTCTATGGTGAAGTTGCCTGCTTCGCCCTTAATACCCTTTACGGTGTCAAGTTCAATTTCAGCACCCTGGAACATAACCTGCTCGATGAGCTTATCGGCAAATTCATTACCACTCATAACGGTGAACCCGGGGTAATTCTCAACCTTGGGTGAGTGTGTTATCTGACCGCCGAAAGTTTCTTTTTCAATAACAAGAACCTTTTTCTCGGCGCGTCTTGCATATAATGCGGCGGTCAGCCCCGCAGGGCCGGCGCCGATAATTATAATGTCATACATCTTTCTGTCACCTTATCTTTCGGTGTAAGCTCTGATGTTTGAAAGGTTAACGATTTTCTCTGCCTTGTCACCGTCAATAACAACGAGTGTGGGAGCCTGAGTGATATCGTACTGCTTTGCAAGCTCTGCATTTTCTTCAGCAAGGAGCTTGGTGTAGGGGATGCCTGCCTTATCAAGGAACATAGCAGCCATTTTGCAGTTGGGGCAGGTTGCAGTTGCAAAGAGGATTGTTTCCTTTGCTGCAGTCACATTTACTGCTTCAGCTTCAAGCTTGTAAGCAGGTGTGCCGAATTCCTTTGCAGCAGCCTTGACGGGATCGTATTCTACACGGTGCTGGAATTCCTGGCTCTTACCGTCGTTCCAGTTCTGTACGGGGCGGTAGTAACCTGTGATACGGCTGTAAACCTCTGTGCTTTCGCCGCATTCGGGGCAGGTGTATTCTTCGCCTGCGATATAGCCGTGGTTCTTACATACTGAGTAAGTGGGTGAAATTGAGTAGTAGGGAAGACGGTAGTTTTCTGCAATCTTCTTAACAAGGTTTGCAGCGTTCTTCCAATCGGGAAGCTTTTCACCAAGGTAAGCATGGAATACGGTACCTGAAGTGTAAAGTGTGTGGAGTTCATCCTGCTTGTCGAGAGCTTCGAAGATATCGTCTGTGTAACCAACGGGAAGATGTGATGAGTTGGTGTAGTAGGGAGTTTCGTTCTTAGCCTTGTCACCTGCAGTGATAATTTCGGGATAGTGCTTGAGG
>JAZTYQ010000015.1:0-2223 GCA_045637065.1 Acutalibacteraceae bacterium | reverse complement strand
TAACGTTATTTGAATATTAAGTATTTTCACAATATTAGGAGGAAGTAAAATGGGCTTCATAATGGACAATGAAAACATTTCCTACAACCAGATAAGAGTTGTCGGTGTAGGTGGCGGCGGCGGTAATGCCATTAACTCAATGGTTGAGTCAGGTATCGTTGGCGTTGAATTCCTTTCAATCAACACTGACAGACAGATTTTGGAAAACTCCAAGGCTACTCATAAAATCCAGATCGGTGAAAAGGTTACAGGTTGCATGGGCGCAGGCGGTGATCCCGCAGTTGGTAAGAAAGCTGCAGAAGAAAGCCGTGATGTAATTGCCGATGCTCTCAGAGGTGCAGACATGGTCTTCATCACTGCCGGTATGGGTGGCGGTACAGGTACAGGCGCAGCTCCCGTTGTTGCAGAGGTTGCAAGAGAACTGGGTGCCCTTACTGTAGGTATCGTAACAAAGCCCTTCAAGTTTGAAGGCAGAAAAAGAATGGATCAGGCTGAAGACGGTATCAGAGATCTGGAAAAGTATGTTGACTCTCTTATTGTTATCCCAAACGAAAGACTCAAGCTTCTGGGCGATAAGTCACTCAGTGTTAAGGATGCTTTCTCCAAGGCTAATGATGTGCTTTGGCAGGGCGTTAAGAGTATTTCAGATACAATCAAGGTTCCCGGTTATATCAATCTTGACTTTGCTGATATCAAGAGCGTAATGAAGGATGCCGGCAGAGCTCATATGGGTATCGGTCGCGGCAGAGGTGCTGACTGTGCAGCAGAAGCAACAAAGCAGGCTATCACAAGCCCCCTTCTCGAAACAGCTATCGATGGCGCAAGCGGCGTAATCATCAATGTAACATGCTCAAGCGATATGTCACTTGATATGATCGAGCAGGCAGGTTCACTTATCTCCGATGCATCACATCCCGATGCAAACATCATCTTCGGTTCAGTATTTGACGAGGATATGGGCGACGAAATGCTTATCACTGTTATCGCTACAGGTTTTGGCGGCACTGCTGCTAAAGCTCCGGACGAAGCAGTTTCGGCTCCCGCACACACAGCTCAGGCAGTTCCCGAATTTATCAGTCAGGCTGTTCCCACATCAGACACAATTTTCGGCACAATGAGCAAGGAAGCAGTTGACTTTGCATCAACAAAGTTCGGTCAGTCATTTGTTTCAATTTTTGAACAGGCTGCAGCCGCTGCTAACGGCAAAGCTCCCGTAGCTCCCTCATTCCCCGAAATGCCTCTTGATCCTGTACCCGCTGCGGCTCCCGTACAGGCTGTAGAAACTGCCACGGCACCTGCAGCAACACAGGCATTTGATGTTATCGAAACCCCTCCCAAGAAGTCAGGCTCAATCTTTGATGATCCCGACGAAGAGGAAAGTGATGTTCTTCCCGTATTCAAGGGCAGAAACATTTTCGGCAATAACTAAAATAATAAGCGGTTACATATGTGACCGCTTTTATAATGTAATAAGGAGTTAAACTTATGTCAAAAGTAAAAGTAACAATGGAAAATCACGGTGAGTTCACAATTGAGCTTTATCCCGAATTTGCACCCAAAACCGTAGCTAACTTCCTTAAGCTTGCAGGTGAGGGCTTCTACAACGGCACAACCTTCCACAGAGTTGTTGATAACTTCATGGCTCAGGGCGGCGATCCTGAAGGTACCGGAATGGGTGGCAGTGATGAAAACATCTATGGTGAGTTTGCAGCTAACGGCTTCACACAGAACACTCTTTCACACACAAGAGGCGTAATTTCCATGGCAAGGTCCATGAACCCCAACTCCGCCTCAAGTCAGTTCTTTATCTGTTACAGCGATGACTGCACTTTCCTTGACGGCAACTATGCAGCTTTCGGTAAGGTGATCGAAGGCATGGAAAGCGTTGACAGCTTCCTTGACGAATACAGAACATATAATAGTATGGGTGAGAAGGCTTCCCCTGTGTCACCTATCACAATCAAAGAGATGGCAGTTATCGACTGATATTACTTTTTTGGTACTGCAAAACTTTGCTATATATTATTGTATAGACTTTTTGTTTAAAGAGACGAAAAAACATAAAAATTTTCGTTATTTTAGCCGAAAAAATTTTAAAAAGCCCTTGACGATAGAGGTTTTGTGTGATAGAATAGCACTACCTCTGAAGAGGGCTTTATTTTTGTGCCCGAATAAGAGGGA
Source organism: Acutalibacteraceae bacterium (assembly GCA_045637065.1). GTDB lineage: Bacteria > Bacillota > Clostridia > Oscillospirales > Acutalibacteraceae > UBA6857. Next base: position 42 of record JAZTYQ010000015.1, on the reverse strand, counting down.
GGCCTTAAGGTCTGGAAAGAGAGGTTGTAACTTTTTCCGGAT